>JANOTN010000126.1:0-8011 GCA_031416375.1 Ilumatobacteraceae bacterium | reverse complement strand
AACCGCGCCGTCGTGCTCGAGCACGTCGCCCCGACCCTGGTGCCCCGCGACGCGGCAGCGCCGCCCCGGCGCGAGCGGCGCGAGAAGTCCGCCTGAGCATGCCCGCCTTGGCGCCCGCCCACCAGGCGTGGCGGAGCACCGCTCGTCGACGGGTGCTGCTGACCGGCGCGGCCGCGTCGCGCGGGACCAGCGTCGGCGCGACGTGCTCGAGCACCACCTCGCGGGTGACCAGGCACTTGGAGACGTCGCCCCGCGAGGGCAGGTCGTACATCACCGAGAGCAGCACCTCCTCCATGATCGCGCGCAGGCCACGGGCACCGGTGCCGCGCAGGATGGCCTGGTCGGCGATCGCGTCGAGCGCCTCGTCGTTGAACTCCAGCTCGACGCCGTCGAGCTCGAACAGCCGGTGGTACTGACGGATCAGCGCGTTCTTGGGCTCGGTCAGGATCTGGATGAGCGCGTCCTTGTCGAGGTTGTGCACGCTCGTCAGGACCGGCAGGCGGCCGATGAACTCCGGGATCATCCCGTACTTCAGGAGGTCCTCGGGCATGGCCTCGCCGAACACGTCGCGGCCGGCGACCTCCTCGCGCGAGCGCGGCTCGCCCGTGAAGCCGATCCCCGTGCGGTTGGTCCGCGCCTCGATGACCTTGTCGAGCCCGGCGAAGGCCCCGCCGACGATGAACAGCACGTTCGTCGTGTCGATCTGGATGAACTCCTGGTGCGGATGCTTACGGCCACCCTGCGGCGGCACCGAGGCCTGAGTGCCTTCCAGGATCTTGAGCAGCGCCTGCTGGACGCCTTCGCCTGACACATCGCGGGTAATCGACGGGTTCTCGCTCTTGCGGGCGATCTTGTCGATCTCGTCGATGTATACGATGCCCGTCTCGGCCCGCTTTGTGTCGAATTCGGCTGCCTGGATCAGCTTGAGCAGGATGTTTTCGACATCTTCGCCGACATAGCCAGCCTCGGTGAGCGCCGTGGCGTCGGCAACGGCAAATGGCACGTTGAGCATCCGGGCCAACGTTTGAGCGAGGTGAGTTTTGCCGCAGCCGGTTGGGCCGAGCATCAGAATGTTCGACTTCTGCAACTCAACATCGTCGCGGCGGCTGATCGTCGCAGACTGCTGATACTGAATTCGCTTGTAGTGGTTGTACACGGCGACCGACAGGATCTTCTTGGCGTCTTCTTGGCCGACGACGTAGTCGTCAAGGAAGGCGCGAATCTCACGTGGATTCGGAACCTGATCGAAGGGCAGCTCGCCGGAATCGGTGAGTTCCTCTTCGATGATCTCGTTGCACAGATCGATGCATTCGTCGCAAATGTAGACGCCAGGTCCAGCGATCAGCTTCTTGACTTGCTTCTGCGACTTGCCGCAGAACGAGCACTTGAGAAGCTCACCGGTATCTCCAAATTTCGCCACGTCTGCCGTCCCTCCGCGAGTTCTCTTCGATCTCAGCGAATCGCGGACGAACGATCGACCGCGTCTCGGGTAGAGATCACCGTGTCGATGATGCCATACGCGAGGGCCTCGTTTGCTTCCATAACGAAATCGCGGTCGGTGTCGGCGTGTACCCGCTCGATCGGCTGACCGGTGTGCTCAGACAGAATCTCCTCCAGCAAGTCACGCATTCGCAGGATTTCGTTGGCCGCCAACTCAAGGTCAGTGACTTGGCTGTACCCGACTTGGCCGTACGGCTGGTGCAGCAGAACCCGGCTGTGCGGGAGTGCCAATCGTTTGCCTTTGGTGCCGGCAGCCAGCAGTACAGCGGCCGCAGAGGCGGCTTGGCCGAGGCAGATCGTGGCGATGTCGTTGCGGATGAATTGCATCGTGTCGTAAATCGCGAACAGCGAGGTGATGTCGCCACCGGGGCTATTGATGTAGATGTTGATGTCCTTCTCGGGGTTCTCAGACTCGAGGTGGATCAACTGGGCACAGATCAACGAGGCGATCTGATCGTCGATAGGCGTCTGCAAAAAGATGATGTTGTCCTTGAGCATGCGGCTGTAGAGATCGTATGCCCGCTCGCCGCGGCTTGTCGTCTCAACAACACTAGGGACCAGATAGTTCTTGGCGTCCAGGTTCATTGGTTACCTTCCGTTCAGTCGTGATTCGTGATCGTCGTGGTCGTGATCGTGGTCGTGGTCGTCATGGCCATCATCGTCGTCATCGTCGTCCTGATTATGGCCGAGCACGAGTTCACGATCGATGACGGTGCCCGCTGCGTCGACCATCTCGACGTTATGGAGCAGCCAGTCGATCGCTTTCGACTTGCGGATCTGGGCGATCAGATCGGGAAATGCATCGTTGCGTTCGTAGGCCTTGCGGATCTCTTTCGCCTTCTGGCCGTGCTGCATCGCCATTCGAGCGAACTCCGTCTCGATCTCGTCGTCGGAGACTTCAAGGCTTTCGGCGGTGGCGACAGCGCGTAGCGCGAGGTCGGCTTTGACGGCCTCGGTGGCTTGCGGGCGGGTGTTCTCGATGAACTGACGGGCGTCTTGCCCGGTAGCCGAGAGCCACGCTTCGAGGTCGATTCCTTGAGCTTGGAACTGGCGCGCCATCGTCTCGATACGGCTTTGCATTTCCGACATCACCATCGGCTCTGGCGGTTCGATTTCGACCAAGCCAGTGAGCGCCTCGGTCAGTTTCGGCATCACCGTTTGGCGGATTCGGTTGAGCTTGCCGTTGCGGATCTGCTCGCTGATCGCCTCGTTCCACTCGTCAACGGTTTCGAACTCGCCGGTGTTCTCCGATACCCACTCATCGGTCAGTTCGGGAAGGGCGAGTTCCTGGACCGCTTTGACGGTGACCGTGAAGTCGGCTGGCTCCTCAGTTCCCTTCGGCGTAGTGGTGAACGTCAATGTGTCACCGGCTGAGGCGCCCACGAGTTGTTCGTCGAAATCTTCTGCAACCCAACCTTGACCGAGCTCGTAGGACCAATCTTCGGTGTTCAGGCCGACTGCTTCGACTCCGTCGCGTGTGGCTGTGAGGTCGAGCGTGAGGTAGTCGCCCTCGGATGCTGGTCGGTCGACATCAGCGAGCGTGCCGCCCTGACGCAGTTCTGACGCACGGGCTTCATCCAACTCCTCCGCGCTCGGCTCAGGCGAGTCGAGTTCGATCCGCAGGCCGTTGTAACCGGGAACCGTGATCTCTGGGCGAATCTGACATTCGGCCTCGAACTCGACCATGCCTTCTGCTTGGCCGCCGGTCACTTCAATGGCCGGCGTAGCGATCAAGTCGACGTCGTGCTCACGGACTGCCTTGCCGAGGTATTGCGGGATTGCCTCTCGGAGGGCCTGCTCACGGGCCGCACCAATACCGATTCGGGCTTCAAGAACCCGGCGCGGCGCCTTGCCGTTGCGGAATCCAGGGAGCTTGACTTCACGGGCGATCGTGCCGAACGCCCGGTCGATGTCCTTCTCGAATTCGGCCTCGTCGACCTCGATGTACAGCTTGACTTTGTTCCCCTCGAGGGGTTCGACCGATGATTTCACAGGTCGCCAACTCTACCGGCGGGCCATCAACCTGACCCCGCCTCGTGCCGAACCTGCATCGATCGTGTGCGATGCAGCGTCAATCAGGCAGAATGGTGGCGATGCAGTTCTGGAAGCCACACGCCTTAGCTACTCCACATGAGGGCCAGCTTGACATGAAGATCGGTGACAAGGTTCGTACCACCACGGAAATGCACGGTATTCCGACTGGGACGGAAGGCAAAGTGATCCTTGCCAACGGCTTCAACTGGCTGCGCTACCGCGTCCTGTTTGATAACGGTGCCGAACAGGGCGACCTCGATCATCGCAACCTCGAACCGATCGGAAAGACGGCCAAGCGTTTGGCCAAGCGAGCCAAACTGGCCGCCCGCGGCTAGTAATCCCCCGTTCATGTCGCGCTGGACCCCCGCATTCCGTGCTCAGCCCGACATGAACGAGTTTGGTTTTCGGCTACTGGTCGACGAAGACCCGTAGAGAGCCTGCGTAGTTAGCGACCCACACTTGGCGCGTCGCTGCGTCGTAGGCAATGCCAACGGGATGAACGCCTGACTCAACGGTTTGCAGGATTTCCATGTCGCTCGTACGAACCTTGCTGATCGTGCCGTCCTGGTAGTTGACAACGTACAAACTGTCCCCATCGTCGGAAAGCGCCATCGTTCGCGTTTCGGTACCGGTCGCGGCGATGCCAACCACCGCACCAGTCGACAGGTCGATCTTGCGTACCGAGTTCATGGTGTGGTTCGAGATGTACAGGAATCGGTCATC
Source organism: Ilumatobacteraceae bacterium (assembly GCA_031416375.1). Taxonomy (GTDB): domain Bacteria; phylum Actinomycetota; class Acidimicrobiia; order Acidimicrobiales; family Ilumatobacteraceae; genus Ilumatobacter. Next base: position 3,754 of record JANOTN010000126.1, on the reverse strand, counting down.
TGCCGACAGCAGAGCGTGCCGAGGGGTGGCGCCGGCAGCTGCAATGTTGTTCACAACGGCCCGCGTCTCGAGATCGATCACGTCGACCCTCGCCTCACCCATCACCGTCACGTAGGCGTACTTTGAGTCGCTGCGAATGGCGATGCCACGTGGGTGACGCCCGACATCGACCCGCCCGAGTTCGGTATCGGTCGCCGTGTCGATAATCGAGACGTCGAATCCGCACCAGTTTGATACCACCAACGTCGTGCCGTCAGGCGACACAGCGAGGAACTTCGGCACCGCACCCGTCGAGACGACGGCGACGATTTCGAAGGTGGTCGTATCGATCTTGTAGACGAAGCTGTCGTCCCAATCGCCTTCGTTGCAGCCGTCATCTGCGACGGGGTTGTAACCCGGACCGAACATTTTGTAGTTCGAGACGTACACGTACTTGCCGTCCGGGGTGAACGCCGCCTCGACGGGCGAACCCTGGACCACAGCGCCACCCGGTACGCCGAACGCCGCGAGGTCGACCTCGTCAGGGATCGTTGCCACCTTGGCACCAGTCGTGTCGTAGATCGCCACGTTGTGGCGATACATCATGTTCTGCGCGAAGAACAGACCATTGCCAGAAGCAACGATGCTCTTGGGTTGCAGATCGGCGTCGAAAACCGTGAACGCATCGACGAGCGTCCGGGAGTTGGATGAGACATCGTCGTCGACCGCGACCGGAGCACTGGTTGACGTCGTTGATGTTGTGCTGGCGGCGGTCAGGGTCGACGTCGGTTCCGGAGTGGTTGACGTAGCAGGTATCGTCGACTCGAAACCAGCCTCCGCCGAATTGTTGGTTGCTGGCGCCGATTCAGATGTCTCCTCAGCCTGAACGGAGACGAGTTCGCCGCCCTCGTTTGGATTTTGGGACGCGGCGACGAAGCCGAGCACAGCCGTCAGCACAGCCAGTGGCGCCAAGACAACAAGTCGACGGTCGATGCTGCCGACAGTAACGCCTGTGCTGGCACGGCGACGTTCCCGATACGCTGCCTCCGTCAATCACGGGATGTGGCGCAGCCTGGTAGCGCACCTGCTTTGGGAGCAGGGGGTCGGAGGTTCGAATCCTCTCATCCCGACTAGATCTAGCAGGTATGATACGATTACCGCTAGCTCAGCAAATCGCAATGTATCAGCGATGTATCAGAACCTGGGCGCTGAATCGGCTCCTGGGGGTGCGTGATGGCTTGGAAATCGACAGGTCAAGCGACGGTCCGCAAGCAACGCGACAAGTGGGTTGTGCGGATTGACGGCATCGACACGACCACCGGCAAGCACCGGCCGCGCCAAGTCGGGACGTACGCGTCGCAGCGATCTGCGTTGGCTGCTGCTCGTGCGACGAAGGCTGAGGATCGTTCAACCGAGCGTGGCACGGTGAGTTGGTTGGTTCGTCGGTATGTCGCCGGTCGGACCGACATCACCGAGAAGGCGCAAGAGCAATACGCCTGGGCGATCCCCCACATCGAGAACGGGCTGGGAGCGATCATGCTGTCAACACTCGACCGCGACGATGTCGCCGGTTGGATCGACCGCTTGGCCAGCGGCGGCAAGTTGTCGCGGCGAAGCGTGCAGATCTGCCGGACGGTGTTGCGTGCGGCATTGAGCGAAGCCGTCGAAGAAGGGCTTATCCCGCGGAGCCCTGCAGCGCGTGTGGGGTTACCGCGCACTGTTGCCAAGCCGGTCAAGGAGAAAGAAACAGTCGCTTGGACAGCACCCGATGTCGACCGCTTTCTTGACGCGACTGCGACTCATCGCTGTGCGATCGCGTTCCGGCTCGGCGTGCTCTACGGATTGCGTCGTAGCGAAGTACTGGCGCTGCGTTGGGACGATGTCGACACCAAGGCGAACACGTTGCGGATCGACGAGAGCCTGGTGGCGACGAACACCGGGGCAGCGTGGAGCAACGCCAAGAACGAACGATCTCGACGAGTGATCCCGATCGATGCCGAGACGATGCGCGTGATCTCCCGCCGCCGCGCCGAACAGGCTGCCGAACGGCTCGCCGCTGGAAGCGTGTGGGAGCACAACGATCTGATCATTGCCACCCGTTCCGGTCGCTTGGTGTTGCCACGATCGTTCGACCGATCCCTCGCCCTCGTCATTGACAAAGCCGGACTACCGAGGTTGACGAGCCACGGACTCCGGCATACGGCAGCCACGCACATGGTCCAAGGTTCGAACGACCTCGGTGAGTTGAGAGCGATAGCCGACATCCTCGGCCACAGCCCCGAAATGCTGATGAACACCTACGCCCATTCTTTGCCGAACAGTCAGACCGCAGTGGTTGACCGGCTGACCCGGCCGGCTCGTTGACGGTCAGTCCACGCGACCGACAGCCGACGGATCGAACGACCGGGTGCGGACGGAGTCGTTGTGGGTGTGAGGATTCCTGACCGACCGCCCGGCGCTGACCGGGAGCACCGTTTCCAGCGAGGCACCGTGCGCTCTCACCCCCGAGTTCGGCTGATCGGCTCAAGGATTCTTTGAGACGAACTATCGGCCACCGTCCGCTTGGCACATCCATTGAAGCGCTCGAACGTGTTCGCGGAGGATCTGGCGCAGGATGCGTTCGCTTGGTGTGTTCCCTGACGACGACCGCTTGGACCCCAGGATCTGGTCTAACGACAATGTTGGACTCGGTTCCAACCACCTGTTCCGAAGGCCGAGTCCGGCGCGTCCAGCGGGTGTTGAATCGTGCTGAATCATGCTGTCTAGCTGGTGTTCCGCGAGAGTGTGCGGGCGTGGCAATACGAGTCAACATGAGCGAATGTCAGATGAACTGATACAAATCCGATACCGATTCAACGTTTTGACGATCGGTCAACCGCACGCATGCTGCAACACGTCATTCCACGTAGGCAGGGGTGGCGGACTCACTGAACGCCAAACTCGTGCGCGGCCAGATCGGCCCGTTCATCAACGAAGTCAACGCAACCTGCTGCGCCCCAGCACCAGACAAAACCGCTTCACCACCGTGCAAGCATCGATCCAACCGTACTGCACCCAAATGGTCACCCCTACTATGGCGTGTGATGTTCACCTAGCGAGTCGACGGTCTGGTTGGTTGATCAGGTCGTCATCGACTCCGGCTCTTTCGCCGCTCGTGACCGGGGTCATCGACGACGATCGTGTGCACGATCTTGTCTGTGAGCCGTTGTTTATCCCGATTGGTGAAGATCCAAAGCGCGTCGACCAGATTGAGCCACGGAATTATTCCGAGTAACCAGCCGACGCACCACCTCCCGAACATCTTGCCCCTGGTTGCAGGGTGCCCTCGTTCAAGGTCGAGCACGTACATGCCGAGCAGCTGCTTCGCCGGCGTCTGACCGCGACCCCACGCGATCAACAACCATGCGATGTATCCGATGACAAGTGTTACGACGACGAGAACCAAGTCGAGTGCCAACGCCACGAACCGCTTGCCCCGGCTCGACAGGGTCGCTCCGGGTGGTAGCACCGATCGCCCGCCATACATCACCCGATGTACGTCTCTCGCCAGCTGCGGAGGTGCAGGTGGAGGAGGCGGAGCCAGCTTGATCGGTGGCAGCGACGGTTTCGGCGGTGGCGGTGGTGGCAGCTGCTGGGAGACCCGTACGAGCGGGGGTTCGGGCAGTAGTCGGTCGCTCATTTCGTCACCTCGAATGGGATGGTCGAACACGTAACGCGCTTGCGGGTCTCGAGTCCGGTACGTATCGCTCTAACGGCCTGAACGGCGTCGGATCGG
>JANOTN010000125.1:0-2077 GCA_031416375.1 Ilumatobacteraceae bacterium | reverse complement strand
AGCCCAACAGGACGCCAGTGCCGCCTCGGCGGAACCCGTCGGCGTGCTCCGCCATGCTTTCGCATCTCCGCCGGCGCCCTCGATTTCCGGGCTTCGCCCTGTCCGGTTCGGCGACGTCGGCGATGGGCGCGCCAACCTCGTCGCGGCGATGGACGGCTTTGCCGATGAGCGCCGAATCGGTCGCGACGAAATCGAGATCCGAGCGCTCGACAACGGTCGCTACGTCGTCGTTCTGCCGGGGGTGACCGACATGTCGGAGGGGCTTGGGATCTTTGCCAGTCGACTGGGCGACCACGGTCTGTTCGGTGTCGATGACGGCGTTGGCGACGCACAGAACGTCTGGTCAGACAACGACGAACCAACGGTCCGCAAGATGCGATACGCGTACGAAGCGGCGCTGTATGACGACACGACGGTGAATGAGTACTCAACGATGGTGATCGTGGCGATGCGAAAAGCCGGGGTACCGGCAGGGGCTGACGTGATGCTCGTCGGTCACAGCTTTGGTGCCTACACGGCGATCGACCTGGCGGCGAACCGGTCGTTCAATGGGCCCGGCACCCGACCAGGCAGCTACCACGTCAACGTCACCCATGTCGTCGCCATCGGCGCCGATGTCGATTGGCGATTCGACGAGCTGCCGGCGATCACCCAAACGCTCGTGCTCAACAATCGTTGGGACCTCGTGTACCAAGCGGAAAATGTCCTACACGACGACGATCAGCCGACAGGGCCAGGGCATCTGGAGAAGATGTTCTGGGGTGACCGACAAGGTGCCGGCCACGAAGAACACAACTACATCAAATGGATTCGAGACGCCACCGACCACGATGACCTCGCCGATTGGCTCGCCACAACCGACGGCCTCTATGCCACCGCCGGAACCCGCTTCAGTGTCAAAGTCCCCGACCCGTACCTTCCGCCGTGAATCGTGCGTTTCAGTACACATCACCGGTAACGAACTCAGCCCTCGCACGAGGCGAGGGCTGATCATGTGGTCGAGCGGGGCGTCGATCCCCGGACCCCACGCTTTTCAGGCGTGTGCTCTGCCGACTGAGCTACTCGACCGTGATATGCACAACCGCTTGGCAGCGGTCATGTTGGCGGTCCCGACGGGGTTCGAACCCGCGACCTCCGGCTTGACAGGCCGGCGTGAACTCCACTTCACCACGGGACCAGGAGAAACATTTTCTTTTGGCACCCCCAACGGGATTCGAACCCGTGCCGTCACCTTGAAAGGGTGATGTCCTAGGCCACTAGACGATGGGGGCATAGGGGGCCTGTAACTCGTTGAGAGCGAGCAAAACCTAGCAGCATCCCCGACCGGTTCCACCACAAGATCCACCACAGATTCCCGCGTTCATGTCGCGATGAGCGCACGATGGAGGAGGTGAGCGCGACATGAATGGTGGGTTCGGTTATGAACCGAGCACCCTGACGCAATGCTCCAGAAGCCAACTGAGGTAGCTGTACAGAGCGTATTCGATGGATTCGACGTAGGCCGGTGCGACTTCTTCGACGGCCGGATCGTCGGTTACCCCGATCAAGGTCCCCAAGACGAGACGCAACGAATTCAACGCCTGCATGAAGGCCATCAATCGACCTTCGTCAACGCCACCGTCGCCTTCCAGTGCATCTTCGACGATCGCAATTGCGGCCAACTTCGATTGCACCAACTCAGTTCGCATCCACCCTTGGTACTCGGCTTCGAGTTGCTCGTCGTCGGGATGGGCGACCGGAAACAGGCGCACCAGCAACACCTGCGCGTCGGCGGTCGGCTGCGGGTCGGTCAGCAAGGCTCGTAACTCGCCGATCAGACGAAGCACAAGCGACGTTTCGTCACGCCCTAAATCGATCTGAAACGAGTCACCCTTGCGCCGCACCGGTGCCGTGAACCGACTCACGGCCAAATGCTCATTCGGCTGACACTCATTCCGCTGACACTCATTCGGAGGGCCCGTCTTTTTGCATGGTTGCCCACAGGCCGTGCTCGTGGAGCCGAAACACGTGCATTTCGGCCTGCTCGCGCGTGCCGTTGGCGACCACTGCCTTGCCCTCGTTGTGTACCCCGAGCATC
>JANOTN010000124.1:0-7857 GCA_031416375.1 Ilumatobacteraceae bacterium | reverse complement strand
CTGCTGTAACACTCCGTGTCGAGATCCGCTAACACCTTCGCCGCTGTCGGGCGTTGCCGCGGGTCAGGGTGCAGGCAGGCGGCGATCAGCGCATCGAGGGCGGCAACGTCCGTACGTGTCCCAACGGGCGGAACCCAGCCTGCGATTCGCTCGCGGAGCGTCGGGGGTGCACCGCGAGCGATGTGCAACAGGGTCGCGCCGAGCGAATAGACGTCGCAGGCAGGCCCGACCTCAACCTCGTTGTCGAGATCTTCTGGGGCGGCATAGCGGAGCGAAAGAGCATCCGTTCGCGCCCGAAAGTTCTCGGAGTGCGTGAGGGTGGCGATACCAAAGTCGCACAGCTTGACTCGCCCGTCGGCGTCGAACAAAAGGTTCTGAGGCTTGATGTCGCGATGCACGATTCCCTGCTCGTGCGCAGAGGCCAGCGCAGCGGCCGTGTCGCGCCCGATCAGAACCACTTCGGCGACCGACAGCGTCGAATCGCGCGTTCTCATCGCGTCGGCTACTGATCCGCCTGGCGCGTACTCCATCACGAGTCCGGGACCCTGTTCGAGTTCGATCAGCTCGATCAGTTGGATCACGTGCGGATGCCCGGCGAGGGCTTCCAGAGCCGCGAACTCTCGCCGCGTCCGGTGCCAGGCGACCGACTCGTCGGAGACGTCGCGCAGCACCTTGATCGCAACGGTCACGCCGGTCTCGACGTCGGTCGCGCGGTAGACATCGCCGAGGCCGCCGAGGCCGATTCGATCAATGTTGGTGTATCCGTCGATGGCGATCATTCGGGGAGCGCCACCTGGATTTTGCGGACTGCTCCGGCGTACGCCATGAGGCCGCGCCCGACCGGGAACTCGGCCCGCGTCGTTCGGGGGAAGGGTGTCTTGAACAAGGTCTCACCATCCATCTGGTCGGGCTGCAGGACGATCCCTGAGCGACTCGCTTTGACTGCCTGCAACAACGGCCAGGACCCTGTGACGCTGCTGGTCTCACCCTCGGCGATGACAAACACTCCGACCGAGCGACACGCCCGCATGAAGTCCTGAAGCGATAGGTCCGCATCGGAATTCAGCAGGTCGCCGATCGACTCGATCACCACCACGGCGCGATCCGACAATTCGTCAGCGACCAGTTCGGCTGCGAGTCGTTCGATCTCAGTTGCTCCGAAGGCGGACGCCGACCACGCCACGACGGTCGAGAGTGGTGAACGAACTGCGCCAAACAACACGAACGACGTCGCCGGTCGTGTGCTAGCGATCGAACGAATCATCGTGGCCACGGTTGTGCTGCGACCGCTCTGTGGCGGACCGGTGACGAGGAACACTCCGGTCGTGTCGAAACCGATCGGCGACAGCGACTCGTCCCACACGCCAAGTGTCGGGCGATCGTCGACCAGTGTCGGCAGGTCGCTCAGCGCGATTCGTTCCCCCAGCGATTCAATCGGCGGTGCCGCCACGACGCCCGCCCGTTGCATCGACGTGGCCAACTCCAGCAGGGCGGCGGCTTGCACGGCCACGTTGGCACTCCCACCGACGACGCCGATTTGTGTTTCGTCGCCGTTGATGAACCCGCGTCCCGGCGAGGTCGACGCCGCCATCGCATCGCTCGGGGTATCAACGAGGGCGTAGTCCATGTCGTTGGCGAGACGAAGCACGAGACAAGATTGGATCGTCGCTGCAAGACCGGGCGACACAGCCGAAGGGCGGTCAGCCGAGACGACAATGTGTATGCCGACACCGCGACCATCGGCGGCGATTGCCTGAAACAGGTCCCACCAGCGATTTCTGATACCGCCTTCGTAGGCGCTTCGGAACGCGCCCACGCCGTCGACCAACACGATCACCCGCGGCTCCTCGAGGCCACCGCTGATCTGCCGGTACTCGTGAATCGTTGCAGCGTTCACGTTCGAGTAGCGCACTGCACGTTCGTCGATCGTGTCCTTGAGTTGGCGGAGCAGTCGGGCGATCCGTTCGTGGTCGTCTCCGGAGACGATTGACCCGACGTGAGGGAGCACATCCAGCATCTGGAGGCCCCGCGAACCAAAATCGAGACCGTAGATCCGGCACGGTCCCCCGCGTGCAGAACCAATCGCGGCGGCGACTGCGAGCGACCGTAGGAACGAGCTCTTGCCAGATCCGCTGGCACCGAACACGGCCATGTTGCCGTCGATGTCTGGGCAGAACATTGCTTGGCGCTGGGATTGTGTGTTCGGGTCGTCGACCACACCGATCACGAGTTCTCGATCAGTCCGTTGAGTCGGCAGCACTTCGAGTCGATACAGCGGAGCCAGGGTCGCAAGCCACGGGCGACGAGGCGTCGGGATCGCCAGGTCACCCGCTGCTGCGCTCACCGTCCGAACGATCCGACGGAGGTCGGTGAGTCCGCAACTCACTGATGACACTGTGTTCGCAGTCGTGAGATCCCACACCTCACCGACGCCGAAACGGAGACCACTGATCTCGATCGGAGGGCGAATTGGGCGGGCCGAGCTACGACCGCCGACGTACGCCGACTGAAATGCGGCAACTCGTCTCGGTCCCGCCTTGACGACAGCACGGCCAGGGACGGCCGGGCTGAAACTTGCCGCCAACGGCGACCCGGTCACGTCGTTGGAATCGGCCTCGTCCGCCATCCGGAGGGCGATCCTGAGATTCGTGTTGGCGCGCAGATTGTCGTTTACGACGCCGGCCGGGCGCTGCGTCGCCAGGATCAGATGCAGTCCGAGCGACCGCCCTCGTTGGGCCACGCTGATCACGCCGTCGATGAACTCGGGCACCTCCGACACGAGCGCCGCGAACTCGTCGATGACAATCACAAGACTCGGTGGCGAATCCGGGTCACCACGTCGTTCCAACTCGATCAGGTCCTTGGCGTGCTTGTCGTGCAGCAACTGTTCGCGATAGCGCAGCTCGGCGTCGAGCGAGGTGAGGGCACGCCGGACAAGATGACGGTTGAGGTCGGTCACGAGGCCAACACAATGTGGCAGGTCGACACATTCGGCGAATGCTGCCCCACCCTTGTAATCGATCAGCAGGAAGGTCACCCGCTTCGGGCTATGCATCACCGCCATGCTGAGAATCCAGCTTTGTAGGAACTCAGATTTGCCGGACCCGGTGGTTCCGCCGACCAGCGCGTGTGGCCCATCCGAACGCAGGTCGAGATACAACGGACCGTCAGAGGTCTGTCCGACGGCGGCCCGCAACGGCGAGTGGTTCTGGCGCCAACGATCGACGACTGCGGCGGGCGACTCGGCGAGCTCGCGGCCAATCAATTCGAGCAACGAGATCGAGTCGGGAAGCTCTGACTGCGAATCATTGACGGCGCCGCTGTCAATCACCGGGCTGAGCCGACGCGCGAAGCGTGTGATCGCGTCGGCACCAACCGGCTCGGGTTGCAGATCGGTGACTGACGTCCCGCCTTGCACAAAGCCGGCACGGGCACCACTGCTCGTTCGGTCGACGGGTGCATCGACCTCGAGAAAGGCGCGGCAGGCGGCCGGCAACCGATCAGGTGAGGGTGCGTACCACAGCACGAACACGCCCACGGCCGGACCCAGCTCCGCGATCTGGACGAGCCGGGTGCGATCGACCGGCGCGTCGTTGTGTACGAACGCGATCACGACCGGAAGGGAGACCGAGTCGGAGGCTGAAGCTGCTGAGCGAGTTGCCAGCCGATCGTCAAGGAGCGATGTGAGAGCAGCGACGAGTGCGGTCGCATCGGGGGCGTTCGATGCGAGGTGGTGCCCAGTCAACGGTGAATGTGGCGACCCGACGTGCGGCAACCATTTGATCCAGTCCCATGTCTCAGATCCGTTGCCGGGCACGATCCCGGTCACTACGAGTTCCGACGGTGAATGCAGCGCCACGAACTGGGCCAGCAGCCCTCGCATGAGAGGGGCGGCCACCGCGTCCGACGGTCCGGCTACGCCGATGTTGCCGCACACCCTGAGATCGGCGACGACGGGCACCGAACTGACATCGGTGAACCGGCTGACAACTACGTGGAGTTCGTTCCACAGGTGCGGTACTCGATTCTCCGACGGCATGCGAACCGTGTTCCGCGACGGTTGCGTGCCGACCCCGAGCCGTACCTGCAGAAACGAGGCGTGCTCGGGTCGCCGGGTCCAGACCAGCGTCGATAGCTCGTCAACGGCAACGAGCGAGTCGACGACCGACGGATGTTCCCGACGTCTGGCGACACGTTCGAGTCCCTGGGCGAATTCCAGTTGCACGGCAAGGTCAGAGACCGCCACTCGGAACTGAGCGACGGCCTGCTGGAACAGTTTCTTGTCGGCGATCCGATTCTCCAACCAACTTCCGAACATCATGATCGGGCTCAACCCGACGAACAGGATCGACAAGAGACTCTTTGTGACGGCGTAGACCATCCCGGCAATCACGATCGGGATCAGCATCGAAACGATCGGGATTCTGCGCGAAAGCGGCGGCTGTGGCGGTTCCGGGGCGACGAGTTCGATTCCGTCGAAGCGCGGGTCGAGGCGCGGTGATCGATTGAAAGCGATGTGATTCGTCGCCGCAGGGACCGACCCGACAATCCGTGTCACAGCGGTTGCTGTCGGGCCGATCGAATCGCCCGAGCGGAGGCCTGACTCGGTGATCGTTGCACCGGATGCCACCACCCGCGGGCGCGACGTCTTCGGCCCGATGCACAATCCCGCTGAACCGGGCCGGATCGCATGCGCCAGCTCACCGACCGTCGTGTGCGGATCAACCGTCACGACGACGTCGTCGGTGTGTCCGTCGGTGACGACCCGGAGTTTCAGGTGCATGGTTGTTCGCTTTCGACAACGGACGGTACGTCCAGCAGCACAAGGTCGTCGCGGGTCACGAGTCGGGTTGCCAACGCGTACTCGACGAGTCGCGCCCGGCGGTTCGAAGCAAGTCGACCGGGTTCGCCGTGCAAGCCACGAACGCCTTGCGCCGTCAGCTTCTGGCAGACGTTGTCGAGCTTGCGGTTGTAGCGGGTCTTGGTCCAGCCAAGCCGCTGGACGACATCGGTCGCCGATGGCAGTGAGGTACTCGCCCGCCCATTCCCACGCAGCGCAGGCTCGGCGAGGGCGATGATCAAGCGCAGCTGATCAGGTGTCATCGAAACGCGGCCGACAGTGACGTCTCCAGCGTCGCTCTCGACGAGTTGATCGGTAGTGAACGCTGCGTTCGAGACGCGGACACAGAACTCGTACGACGTCGGCCCGGCGTTGAAGCGCACGAGCGTCTCGTCGAAGACCAACGGCAGCACTGCACCAGGTGCCAGGAACGCCTCCAGACAACCACCGACATCGGACACCGTGGCGGTCAGTTGGGTGCCGACGTTGGTCAGCAGCCAGATCCCGTGTTGCGACGACAGGCTGAGGAACCGACGGTGGAGGAATCGGCTGTCGTCGACCACGAGATCGGAATCGCGGCCAATCGTGAACGGCTGATGATCGGCGATCGTGATGTGACCGCAGAACTCGATTTCGGGAAACGTGAGGTCCACGTTGGAGTGAAGGTCGCCAGTAGTCGAAAAGGGAAACCTTTACGCAACTTCTTCGAGAACGAACGACACTTCGCTGGCGAGGTCGACCCGGGTGCCGACGACCAGGCTGATTGGTAACCCCGGTTGCAGCCGACGTGTCGGCTCACCCGGAATCGTGACGTCGGTTCCATTGACCGAGTTGAGGTCATCGATGATCGTCTGCCATCGATCGATCCGAATCTCAGCGTGCTGACGTGACAGGAGCGGCCCGCTCAGCGTGACGAGGCGCGGTGACGTCTGGTTCGATTCGGTGGTTGGCTTCGGGCTGCGACCGAGGACGACCGGGCGATCGACGAGGACACGTTGACCGGTCGAAAAGATCAGCACTCGAGGCGGCTGTTGATCTCGCTCCAGCGCCGATCGGGGGCGAGCGCCGACCGACTCACGAACGGCTGCACCCTCGATCGAACGCGCAACCGTGGAACCGAACAGCTGATCGAAGCCACCGTCAGATTGATTCGAGCAGGTAGTCATTCCCCCATCGTGTCGACAAACACGCCGCCGGAAAATGGGTAGAACTCCCCATCCGTTTACGTGCAAGCGACGGTGTGGTCGGGGCCGACGTCGCTGCTGAGTTGACGGGCGTAGGCGCCTTCGGGACCTTGGGCGCGGGCGGCGCAGGCGTCGGTGTCGCGCACGAACGGGCCGAAATAAACGACGTAGACCGGTTCACCGTTCACGGATTGCGTCAGTGAGGGGCAGCTTTGATCGGTCCGGAGATAGTTGGCGCCCGGGTACTTCTTGAGCATTGCGGCAACGCTTTCGGCAGTTGCCTGATCGCCGATTGCCGAAGCCAGGAGCGTGATGAAACCACCGTCGCAGCTCGGTTGCTGCATCGGATGGGAGGTAACGCCAAGGTCACCGGGGACGGCGCCCGGATCGGCGCTCGGAGCGGCAGTCACGGGAGCGGTGGTTGACGGGGTTGTGGTGGTCGTCGTACTGGTTTGCGTGGTGGTTGTGGCGTTGGGGTCGATGGTGTTCACAACCGTCGAGCTCGGCATGGGTTGAGCGGTAGTGGCGAGCGGTGCCGTTGCACCCGCCAGGTCGGTGCCCGCAGCGATCGTGGTCGTCGATGACGATGCCGCTGCCGAACCCGAATCGTCAGAGCCGCTCGCCAGTACCCAGATCACGACCCCGATGAAGGCAACGAACACCACGCCGATGATCGCCGGCATGTTGACGTTCCATCGCTCGCCCGGATTGTGTTGGGACGGCCCGAACCGTGGGTCAGTCATCCGGGAAGTCTGCCAGCCTCGACCTGCCAAAGGGGCGCGCCGGGTTTTGATGCACTACACATTCCAACGTCCATTGGCCGCTCGACCGGGTTTGACACGTAGCGACGGTGGGTGGCATCAGCCGTCGGCTTCATAGTCAGTGCTGGATTTGATGACGTTGTCAGTCAAAATAGCGAACCGATGACGCCACTGCCCAGGTTCAGCGCGGCACCAGCGACATCACCAGTCACGTTGATGATGCCATTGGCCGCATCGATGGCGGGGCCGGCCGCGTCGACGACGGGGCCGAGGGTGGACTTGAGTGCGTTGAAACCGTCGACCACCAGGTTTGCTCCGTGGTCGATTACATCGGCGGCGTCATCGAGGGCGTCGAGCGCCTCCCCGACTACCGTCTCGGCAGCCATACCGACTACGTGGCCGAGCGCCGAGCCGACGACCGTACCGAGCCCGGGTAGCAGCGTTGTGCCGATTGCCGCGGTCAACCAGGTCGCGCCCTTGTCGATGCCCTCGGTCACGCCGAACTGCAGGGCGGCGTCGGCGAGCGCGTGGACGAGACGTTCGTCTGTCTCCAGGCCTGGATTGTCGACGAAGTCCTGCACGAAGTTCACGAGCAGGCTGCCGACATCGAGTCCTTGGTCGATCACCTCCAACGAAGAGATGAACTTCGGGCTCGTGACGAAATCGATGAGGTCGTCACCGAGACCGATGCGGGCGAACGACGGTGCGGCACCTGCCAGCCATTCACCGAGGCTCTGTGCGTCACCGAAACCGTCGAGTAAACCTTCGACCAGGCCGAGCGGTTCGTCAGCGACAATCGACACTGGCGGGACTGGGGCGATCGACTCTGCGGGAGCATGAACCGAAACCGCTCGCTGATCTCTGGCGTTCTGTTCAAGCGTGGCGGCTGCCTCGCGAAGAAACGCCGACGTGTTCGCCAGCCGGGGTCGCGATGTCCCGTGCCAGTTGGCGAGGAACCGTGTCGCCACTCCACCGATCCAGGCCACCGATCGCAGGATCGACGTCAGCGATGATCCGTGTGCATCGAGCTGGTCTGCCGAGAGCCGGAGTTGCGATGCCGCCCGTTCGAGTT
>JANOTN010000123.1:0-5496 GCA_031416375.1 Ilumatobacteraceae bacterium | reverse complement strand
TTGCCGTTCAGCGTGTTGGAAGCCACATCACTCCTCACCGTCATTGTCGTGACTGTCACGGTCGTGACTGTCATTGTCGTGCCCTACCAGCCGTGCGATCTTGACAAAGTCGACGAGTCGACACCGATCGCAAACCTAGCTCTCGAATCAGTTAGCTTATTGCACCTGAACGAGATGTTCGAGTCGTGAGTTGCCGGTTCAATCGGCGGGTCACGGGCACACACGTCACGGGTTACTTTTGGAAACAACCGAATGGAAGGCACTGGGGGAGCGATGGCTGGCATTTGCGAAGGGTTGAACGTTCTGGAGTACGGCTCCGCGAGCGCGGCGACATCGATGGCAGGAATGGTGCTCGCCGACGCGGGAGCTCGCGTGATCAAAATCGAGCCGCCTGGGGGGGATCGGCTACGTACCGGAAACCCGAGCGGGTTTCTCGTGTGGAACCGTGGCAAGGAGAGTGTCGTTGCCGACCTACGCACGCCAGCCGGCCAGGAACAGCTTCGACGACTTGCGGCCGCCGCCGATGTCGTTCTCGAGGGCTTTGCGCCTGGCACAACCGACACGTGGGGGATCGGTGCTGGGGCGCTACGAGTCGCCAACCCGGGACTCGTCCATTGCTCAATCACCGGTTTCGGTCCGACCGGTGCCTACTCGAAGCTGAAGGGCTACGACTCGCTGATCGCGGCGAAGTCTGGGCTGACGGCAAGGGGATCGTTTGGGCATCGTGAAGGGTCGATCCTGTTCCCCGTCCCGTGGGGCAGTTTTGGCTCGGCGATGCAGGCCGTGGCGGGCATCATGGGTGCGTTGCTCGTGCGCCAGCAGACCGGGAGGGGCCAGTCGCTCGACGCCACGTTGGTCAGCGGCGTCGACCCGCTCGACTACTTCGTCGCCACAATCATGCAGATGATGATGAAGAAAGGTCAGGACACCAACATCGATGCCCGCTCGCTGACGTCGGCGTCGCGTTATGGCGTGCTGTTGATTACTCGCGACGGCAAGCTCGTGCAGACCTCGACGCTGCTCCCTCATCAGGGCAAGGCACTGTGCGACGTGGCCGGCATCGGTCATCATCTCGAGGACCTCCGTTTCAAGCGGTTGCCCATGTTCGACACCGCCGAAGATGCCCAGGAATGGGAAGACCTGCTGCTGAATGCGTTCCGCGGGAAAGATCTCGATCACTGGCTGCCGTTGCTGCTCGCCAGCCCAGATATCGCCTTCGAGATCGGTGGAACGAGCGAGGAGGGTCTGCGCCATCCGCAAATCATCCATAACGGCGACGCGATCACGGTCGACGATCCGGTCGTCGGCCCGATCCGCCAAGTCGGTCCGATCGGACACTTCTCGCGCACACCGATCGGACCGACGCGTTCCGCCCCTGCGATCGGTCAGAACGCCGGGCCTTTCAGCGAAAGTGCACCAGCGAGCGGCCGTGGTCCGAACCCGGATCACCCATTCTCAGGCATCACTATCGTCGAGTTTGGTTACTTCTACGCGATGCCGTACGGCCTGGCGATGCTTGCCGCGCTCGGCGCCCGCGTGATCAAGATCGAGGACGGCAACGGCGATCCGCATCGCAACTCGTTCGGTCCTGAGATGGCGAGCAACAAGACGACCGCCGCCAAAGAAAGTGTCTCGCTCGATTTGCGCACGGTCGAGGGTCGGGCGATCGCCCAGAAGATCGTCGCCTCGGCCGATGCGTTCGTCACCGGGTTTCGTTCCAACGTCCCTGACAAGCTCGGTCTCGGCTTCGAGGAGCTCTCGGCGTTGAACCCGCGGCTGTTGTACGTCAACGCGTCTGGCTATGGCGTTGATGGTCCCTACGCTCATCGGGCGTTGTACGCCCAAGCGGCGCAGGCCGTTGGCGGCAGCTTCGGTCGTCAGGTCGGCTTCTGGTCCGACCCGGCTCAGAGCGACGGGATGAGCGTGATAGAACTGCAAGCGATCGTGTTTCCGCGGCTCTATCACGTCGTCGACGGTGACTCGAATGCGGCCCTCGCGCTCCTCGCCGCACTGGCACTTGGGATCTACGACCAGCAGCGCACCGGCAAAGGCCAACGCCTCCGGACGTCGATGATTGCCGGCAACGCGCTGTGTTACTCCGACGACTTCTGCACCTACGACGGCAAGCCGCCGGTTCCGCTCGGCGACGACGATTATCATGGGGTCAGCGCTCTTGACCGCGTCTATCCCGCCGCCGACGGCAGTTGGCTCTGTCTCGTGGTGCCAACCGATGGTGAGTTCACCCGGCTCGTCGGCGCGATCGGCATGCCGGAACTCGTCACCGACGATCGCTTCTCGTCGATCGTCGCTCGCGCTGCCAACGACGACGCGCTGATCGCGGTACTGAGCGCTCAATTCGCGACCCAGCCCGCCGGGGAGTGGGAGGCCGTGCTGAGCGAAGTGCGCGTCGGCTGCGTCGAGGCGAATCTGAAGGGGCAGCCGGCCTTCACTGTGTCCGACCCGGTACTGCGCCAAACCGGGCTATCAGTGGCGATTCAGCATCCGTTGTATGGTGAGTTGATCCGCAGCGCGCCGCCGATCGCCTTTTCCGAAACACCGGGCCGAGTGGCGCCACCATGCCTTCGTGGTCAGCACAACCGCTCGGTGCTTGGCGAGTTGGGTTACTCCGACCACGAGATCGACGAACTCGAGACCAATCTGGTCGTCATCGCGCCGGCATGACCGGACACCCCCGACAGCGGCCGATCACCGTCGGCATCCGAGTACCGCACGAATTGTTCGAGGGCGGAGCGGCTGCCCTACGCCGAGGTGTCGAAGCGATTGTCGGTGCCGGCATCGATCGTGTTTGCGTCGGCGACCACATTTCGTTCCACGGAGGTCGAGGGTACGACGGTTTGGTATATGCGACGGCGCTCACCGCACTGTGCGACCTGGAGATCCAGACCGCCATATACCTGCTGCCGCTGCGACATCCGGTGCCTGTTGCCCGACAGGTAAACTCTCTGGCGCAGCTTGCAGAGGGTCGATTCATCTTCGGTGTCGGGATTGGTGGTGAGGACCCGAACGAGGTGCGGATGTGCGGTGTCGATCCGACGACGCGTGGGCGGCGGATGGACGAGTCGCTGGAGATCGTGCGCGATCTGTTGGCCGGCGAATCGGTCTCGCGTCACGGAGGTTTCTTTGAGATCGACGGTGCCCTGATGACGCCGACGTTGACGAGTCCGGTGCCGATTGTCGTGGGAGGGCGCTCGGAGCCGGCACTGCGTCGGGCCGGTCGACTCGCAGACGGTCATCTCGCCGTATGGGTCTCACCCGAGCGCTACGCCAAGTCGATCGCGATCGTCGAGCAGCATGCAGCGGACGACGGACGGATCGGGGTCGGCTGGCGTCACGGCCTGCAGATTTGGTGCGGGTTCGGGTCGTCGCGAGCGGAGGCGCTGGGTCCGCTGGCGGACGCGATGGAAGGGTTGTACAAGACCCCGTTCGAGAAGTTCGCGCGCACCTCGCCATACGGCACTCCGGCTCAGATCGCTGAGTTCCTCGAAGCCTTTGTCGAGGTCGGCTGCCGCGAGATCAACATCATCCCAGTCGCGGCGACACCACACGAGGCGACCGAGGCTGTAGCCGAAGTTCGCCACCTCCTCACAACGTCGCGCTAGTGCCGTCCCAGGCGACGGCTGCCATGTCCGACGCTTGTTGCATATCCGGCGGCTCGCTCGGACGTCTACGTCCAATCGGAATTACGGTCCAACTCAAGCGCGATCAGCTCAACGGCTCCGTCCGGTGCAAGTTGGCCGACGACCGAGTAGGCGCGTACGAGCGCACCTGTTGAGATCAATACTCTGTAGTCACTTCTGCCTGGGATGAGTTCGGGAAGGTCAGCGAACCCGGTGGCAAAGCGCTCGACGATTTCCAGAAGCTCGAAGACCTGGAAGTCGTTGGTTGACGGTTCGCCGTTCGGGCCGCGTTCGTTGCCGAGTTGTCGATCGAGGTCCTCAAAGAAATCAAGCGTGGCTCGAACTTCGAGTCGTTCGAAACTCAACGCGGCTGAGACGAGTCGGCGTCGGCAATGATTCGCTCGACGCGAGCACGGGTTCGAGCGAGAAGTTCCGGCGGTGCTTGATCGAGGTCGGCCACGATGCTCTTCTGAAAGGCATCACGACGCTCCGCGGGTGTCATCGCTCCAAGCTCATCCGCTGTGAGGACCTTTGCTGCCACGGGCTGATGTTACCCGGATTCGAGCAACGCACCGCGCTTGCAAACGGAGGCGATCAGAGCGGTATCGGTGGCGGTGACAGTGGACTGGAGCGTTCCGGCCAGCCGGGTGCGAGGTGCTCGAGCTTTGGGGACCGAGTGACGAGTTCAGGCGCTAGTTCACGATGCTCGCTGCGACGAGGGCAACGATCTGATCAGCGGTTAGTCCGAGTTCGGTGAGCACTTCGCGCGTGTGCTGGCCGGGCTCGGGCGCTGGCCGCGTGAGGGCCCCGGGGGTCCGCGAGAATCGCGGGGCGACGCCCGGTTGGATCATTCCGTTGAGTTCGACATAGGTACCGCGCGCAACGGCATGCGGGTCAACGAGCGCCTCGTCGAGTTCGAGCACGGGCGAAACGCACGACTCGGTGTCGGCGAACACCTCGGTCCAATGGGCGAGCGGATGAGCGCAGATGATCGAGGCAAACAGTTCCTTCATCATTGGCCAAGCGGAGGTGTCGTTCTGCTCGGGCAGGTCGGTTTGATCGGCCAGGCCCAATCGGTCGAGCACGGTGGCGTAGAACTTCGGCTCGAGCGCTCCCACGGCGAGGTAGCGGCCGTCGGAGGTTTCGTAGACCTCGTAATAGTGCGAGCCACTGTCGTTGAAGTTGGTGCCCGCCGGGCCGAGCCGTCCCATCGCCAGGTACGCGAGTGTGAGCCCGAGTTGACCGGCGACGCCGTCGATCATCGCCGCGTCGATCACCTGGCCCCTGCCCGAACCGGCCCGTTCGAACAGCGCCGCACCGATTCCGAAGGCCAGGATCGCTCCGCCTCCGCCGTAGTCGGCAACGACGTTGAGGGGAAACAATGGTCGCTCGCCGGCACGGCGAAAACGACCCAACCCGCCGACGGTGGCGAGGTAGTTGACATCGTGGCCGGCCTCCTGAGCTCTCGGGCCGTTCTGGCCCCAACCTGTCATCCGGGCGTAAACGAGACGCCCGTTACGTTCACAACAGATCTCTGGCCCCAGCCCGAGTCGCTCCATCACGCCCGGACGGTTGCCTTCGATCAACACGTCGGCGGTGTCAATCAACCGCAGCGCCAGCGCCACACCTTCGGCTTTCGTCAGGTCGATGACGATCGATCGGCGGCTCCGATGAGGGATCAGCTTTTCCGGCTCACGGAACCGGCCCGACCCTGGTCGCTCGACGCGAACGACATCGGCACCGAGGTCTCCGAGCAGCATCGCGCAGTACGGGCCGGGGCCCAACCCGGTGAAATCGAGCACCCGAATCCCGACAAACGGTCCACTGCTCACACCGTTGGCTCCTTGGGCAGGCCGAG
>JANOTN010000122.1:0-7900 GCA_031416375.1 Ilumatobacteraceae bacterium | reverse complement strand
GAGATGGTGCGGGCACCGTCGACCGTGCGCTTCGCCATGCCGGTGAGGACGCCGCCCGGACCGAGCTCGACGAAGTCCTTGACGCCGAGCTCCGCCATGCTGAGCAGGCAGTGCTTCCAACGAACCGGGCTGCTGAGCTGCGCCGACAGCAGGCTGCTCCACTCGCCGCCGGCGTCATGTGCGAGCGAATCGACGTTGGAGATCACCGGCACTTCCGTGTCGCGCGGGTTGGCTTCGGCGATGGCCTTGCGCAGCCGGTCACGCGCCGGAGCCATGAACGGTGTGTGGAACGCGCCCGACACCGGCAGCGACATGACGCGTTTGGCCCCGAGTTCCTTCGCGTGCGCGGTTGCGGCGGCGACACCTTCAACGGAGCCGGCGATGACGATCTGTCCCGGCGCGTTGAAGTTCGCGACCCACACCTCGGCGTCAGCCAGATTGCAGGCGACTTCGACTTGGTCGTCATCGAGCCCGAGTACCGCGGCCATCGTGCCGACCTGGGCAAGCCCAGCCTCGTGCATTGCAGCTGCTCGCTCGGAGACGAGGATCACGCCCTCTTCAAATCCAAGCGCACCGGTGGCGGCAAGTGCGGTATATTCGCCGAGACTGTGGCCGGCACAGAAACTGGCGTCGATACCGAGGCGCTCGACGGCATCCAGCACCATCAGGCTCGAGACGAACGTGGTCAGCTGCGCATTGCGGGTGTCTTTGAGCTCGTCGGCGTCGGCGTCGAGCAATAATGCGCCAACGTCACGACCGGCGACTTCGCTTGCCTCATCGACGAGTTCCCAGCTTTCGTGGTCGACCCAAGGGCGCCCCATCCCGGGGCGTTGCGACCCCTGGCCAGGGAACGTGAAAGCGAGCATTAGTGGCGAGGCTAGACGGAAGCGAACCGGCTCCGAGCGCTACCCGCCGGTAACTGCGAACTTTCCGTCAAACCTTCCGTCAGGCGCGGCGTCGCTCGCCGCTAACCTGCTCGACGCTACGCAACACGCCCCGGTAGCCCAACGGCAGAGGCAGTGGTCTCAAACACCATCCAGTGTCGGTTCGAATCCGACCCGGGGCACATAGCATTGGCCGCTGATGTCATGGCTTGTGGAACGTAAGCTTTCTCAGAATGTTGTTCGCCTGAAGTCGTTGCGCGCTGAGTTGGCTGTGATCGACGAACAGTACGACGTGTTCGCCAGCGATGCTGATGATCAGGCCTTGCGAGCATTAGTCTCCGAAACTCCGGGTGCCGCCTTCGAGGCTCACGATTCACGCAAGCACGCCAACGCAAGCGCCCGCCATCGTCAGCATGTAATTGACTCGATCCGCGAGTTGGAGCAGCGCCAGGACGATCTACTTGACAGACTGAGAGCCAAACCTTGAATCGGCCGACACGGCTGTTTCACCCGTCTGCTTGAATACACCCAACCGCCCTGGGCTCGAAAGGAACAACCTTGTCGCTGCGAGTCGTAATCGCCGAGGATGAAGCAATCATTCGAATGGATCTGCGCGAAACCCTTGAGGAAGAGGGATACGACGTCGTAGGTGAAACCGGTCGTGGCGATGAAGCTGTCGAACTGGTGCGAACGCTTCGGCCTGACCTGGCAATCTTTGATGTGAAGATGCCTGGAATGGACGGCTTGGAAGCCGCAGGCATCGTAACGACAGAGAAGCTGTGCGGCGTTCTGATACTGACCGCATTCAGTCAGCGTGAGATCGTTGAGCAGGCTCGTGATGTCGGCGCCCTGGCATACCTCGTCAAGCCGTTTCAGAAGAGCGACTTGATCCCCGCGATCGAGGTCGCCATCGGACGTTTCCGCGAACTCCGCAACTTGACCGGTGAGATCGACGCGCTCGGTGAACAGCTCGAAGCGCGCAAAGCGATTGACCGTGCCAAAGGTTTGTTGATGGATGATTGCGGCATGAAGGAATCGGAAGCGTTCACGTTCATCCAACGCACTGCGATGAGTGAACGCACCCGGATGCGTGACGTCGCCGAACGTATTCTCGACGGCTCGCTGCGGCCGAGCTGACCGCGGCGATGGGTAAGTACCTACTGATCGACGGCAACTCGCTGACCTACCGAGCGTTTTTTGCCTTACCGGCTGACATGGCGACCGCCAGCGGTCAGGTCACCAACGCTGTGTTCGGCTTTACGTCGATGCTGATCAATGTGATCAAGGATCAACGACCCGACGGCATTTTGGTGGCGTTCGACCGACCGGAGCCCACGTTCCGACACCTGGCCGAGCCCGAATACAAGGCGCAACGCGAGAAAGCCCCCGACATCCTGCGTCAGCAGATGGGTTTGGTGCGTGAGGTGCTCGACTCGGTTGGGATCCAGCAGATTGATTCGGCCGGATGGGAAGCAGACGACCTGATTGCGTCGGCGTGCAAGGTGCTCGTCGATCGAGGCGACGACGTGGTGATCGTCACCGGTGATCGTGACAGTTACCAGCTGGTGAGTGACCCTCAGGTCAAGGTGCTCTACAACAAGCGCGGCGTGAGCGACTATGCCCTCTACGACGAAGCAGGGATCGAGGAGAAGACCGGGGTCCAACCTCGGATGTATCCGCAGTACGCCGCCCTGCGAGGCGACACCAGTGACAATCTTCCCGGCGTGCCAGGCGTGGGGGAGAAGACCGCTGCCAAGTTGATCAATACGTACGGTGGACTCGACGGAATCTTCACCAACGTCGACGCGCAAACGCCGAAGCTCCGTGAGTCGCTGGTCGAGAACGAGGCGCGAGCGCGCAAGAACCTTGAACTGATGACCCTGCGTTTTGACGCGCCACTCGATTCGGTCGACTTTGATTCGTTGGAGATCTCGCCGAATCCCGCCGAGATCAAGCGCCTGTTCGAGTTCTTGGAGTTCCGAACGCTGGCCGATCGCCTGTCCGACGTGCTCGGGCCGTCTGCAGGAATTCAATCGTCGGTCGTCCGCCAGGTGCTGGTAGCCGAGGTCGACGTCGTCACGAACTCCGCGGAAGTTGTCGCGCTGATCGCCGGTGTTACAACCCTCGATATTGCTGCGGCGTGGGACGGCGAACCCGGTCGCACCGCGTTGAGCGGCCTGGCGTTCGTTACCAACGCTGATTCGGCATCGGTTGCATGGGTGCCAGCCAGCGTGCTTGCCGACCCGTTGGTCGGCGCAGCGCTCGAGGCTCACCCGGTGGTACGCGGCCACAACGTCAAACCGATCATGCGCTCGTTACTCGCTGTCGGGGTCGACATCGGCGGCCTGCAACTCGATACAGCGATTGCCGCGTACCTGATCGACCCTGCTGAGGCTCGTTACGAACTCGCTGACCTGATCACGAAGTTCACGCCGTTCTCGCCGCCGTCGGGCGGTGCCGCTTCGGCTGGTCAACTCGACCTTGACGGCACGTCGACCAGTGATGCCCATCGAGCCGGTAACGATGCGCTTGCGGTTCACCACATCGCCGACCCAATCCTCGCCAGCATGCGCGCCCAGGGGATGTCCGACCTGTATCACACGATAGAAAATCCGCTGGTACGGGTGCTTGCTCGGATGGAACATGTCGGAGTCGGGGTCGACACGACAGCGCTTCGTTTGATTAACGAGCGACTCACCGCCGAGGTCGAAACGCTCGGAGCTGAACTGCGACGCGTCGCCGGTCACGATGACCTCAATCTCAACTCACCAAATCAGCTTAGGGCGCTGCTTTACGAGGAAAAGGGGCTCAGTCCACAGGGTCTCAAGAAGACCAAGTCCGGTTACTCGACTGATGCACAGACACTCGAAAAGATCAAGGATCTCTGGCCCGAGTTCATCGGGCCGCTGTTGCGTCACCGAGAGGTCGAGAAACTCCGGGGCACCTACGGTGAAGGTCTCCTGCATGAAGTCGGGCGAGACGGGCGGATCCACGCCACGTTCAATCAGACCGTCGCTCGAACCGGTCGTTTGAGTTCGGATCAGCCGAACCTGCACAACATTCCGGTTCGCAGCGATGATGGTCGCGTGTTTCGCACGGCCTTTGTCCCGTCACCGGGCCGCACGTTGTTGGTCGCCGACTATAACCAAATTGAGCTCCGGTGTATCGCCCACCTCGCCGCTGATCCAGGCTTGATTTCGGCATTCACGAGTGGTCAGGACATTCACAACGCCACCGCAGCGCGGGTATTCGATGTCGACCCAGCGGCGGTAACGATCGAGCAACGCTCGAAGGCCAAGATGGTGTCTTACGGATTGGCTTACGGAATGGAGGCCTACGGTCTTGGTCAGCGCCTCAACATCGCCACCGACGAAGCCGCCAAGATCTTGGCCGCCTATTTCGAGGCGTTCCCGAACGTCAAGGCATACATGGATGCGACCGTGATCGAAGCCCGCAAGAATGGCTATACCGAGACGCTGTTCGGTCGTCGCCGGCCGATTCCCGAGTTGTTGAACTCGAACTGGCGAATCCGCCAGGCAGGGGAGCGGCAGGCGATGAACTCGGGCATTCAAGGACTTGCCGCCGACATCTTCAAAGTTGCGCTGGTGCGCATCGACCAAGCGCTCGTTGACGGTGGCTACGACAGCGAACTCGTTCTTCAAGTCCATGACGAGGTGATCGTCGAAGTCCCCGACGACGAACGAGATGTCGTCGGCCCGCTCGTGATTGATCTGATGCGAGGCGCCGCCGAGTTGAACGTCCCTCTCGAAGTCAACGTCGCCTGGGGCTCCACCTGGGCGGCCGCCAAAGGCTGAAGGCTGAGTTTTCCCGGTGCTGAATCGCAACAAATGCGCTTTGGCACCAACGGTGGATTTGTTGCTGTTCGGCACACGGGCCAGGGATGTTGGAACGGTTTCGACGCTGCTAGGATCGCCACCTGCACTGAATCCAGTGCTTCCGTGAACATCCTCCAATGTTTGATTGAAAGTAGCTCGTCCTTTGTCCGATACCTCGACTCTCCTGTCCTACACGAATCCCACCATGGGAACCTTCGATGAGGACGGTAACTACACCCCGCGAGAGGTCACGATCAACGACCTCGGCATGAGCTTCGCTGATGCGATCGCCGACACCATTGTGGAAGTCGAAGACGGTCAAGTCGTCATCGGCACCGTCGTCAAGATTGACAAAGACGAAGTTCTGCTCGACATTGGTTACAAGAGTGAGGGTGTTATTCCGGCTCGTGAGTTGAGCATCCGTAACGATGTCGACCCGTCGGAAGTTGTGTCGCTCGGTGAGCAGGTCGAGGCGCTCGTCCTCACAAAGGAAGACAAGGAAGGCCGTCTGGTCCTCTCCAAGAAGCGTGCTCAGTACGAGCGAGCCTGGGGAACGATAGAGGCCAAGAAGGAAGCCGACGAGATCGTGTCGGGTCCGGTCATCGAAGTCGTCAAGGGCGGCCTGATCGTCGACATCGGTCTGCGTGGCTTCCTCCCCGCGTCGCTCGTCGAGTTGCGCCGTGTCCGCGACCTGCAGCCATACGTTGGGACCATTGTCCAGGCCAAGATCATCGAACTCGACAAGAACCGCAACAATGTCGTGCTGAGCCGTCGTGCCTTCCTCGAGGAGACTCAGAAGGAGACTCGCGACAGCTTCCTCACCAACCTCAAGATCGGCGAGATCCGCGAGGGCCACGTGTCGTCGGTTGTGTCGTTCGGTGCGTTCGTCGACCTCGGCGGTATGGACGGCCTGATCCACGTCAGCGAGTTGTCGTGGAAGCATGTCGATCACCCAGGTTCGGTAGTTGCCGTTGGCGACCCGGTCAAGGTCCAGGTGCTCGATGTAGACTTCAGCCGCGAGCGGATCAGCCTCTCGTTGAAGGCCACTCAAGCGGACCCGTGGCAGCAGTTCGCCGAGACCCACGAGGTCGGTCAGCTTGTCTACGGACGAGTCACCAAGCTCGTCCAGTTCGGTTCGTTCGTCCAGGTTGGCGACGGCATCGAAGGCCTCGTGCACATCTCAGAGATGTCAGCACACCATGTCGATTCGCCCGAGCAAGTTGTTACGCCAGGTGAGGAGCTGTGGGTCAAGATCATCGACCTCGACCTCGCCCGTCGTCGGATCAGCCTCTCGATCAAGCAAGCTGCAGAGGGTGGTGAACTCGCCGCCGAGTACCGCGAGCATTTCGAGATCGACTCCGAAGGCAACTGGACCGCTGGCAACCCCGACGAGATCGAGGCTGCATGGGCCGAGCTCGAAAAGGTCGAGGCGGCGGCGGCTGCCGCGCTCGAAGTTCCGGCAGAGGCAGCTACAGAAGTCGAAGTTGCCGAGGTTGAAGTTGCCGTCGGCCCTCCAGCCGACGAACCAGCTGCTGACACCGACACCGACACCGACGCTGAGGCCTGATCCCGCGTGATCCTCGTCGGTCTCACCGGCGGGATTGGTGCTGGTAAATCAACCGTTTCTGCGATGCTCGCTGAGTACGGAGCTGTCGTCATCGACGCTGATCAGATCGCCCGCGATCTCCAGAATCCTGGGAGTCCCTTACTCGCGCAGATGGCTGACCGATTCGGTTCGCAGATTCTTCGTCACGACGGATCGCTCGACCGCGCCGCGGTGGCAACGATCGTGTTCGGTGACTCCGATCAAGCGAAGCAGGCGCTAGCCGATCTGAACGGGATCACCCACCCGGCAATTCTGGACGAGATTCGCCGCCAAATCTCCGAACAAGCCGACACCGACAACATCGTCGTGCTCGACTTCCCCTTGCTTGGCGAAAATCCGCGCGACGACATGCAAGCGACGATCGTTGTTGATGTTCCTGTTGCGGTGGCTGTACAGCGGTTGGTCGAGTTTCGGGGGATGACCGACACCGATGCCCGTAACCGAATCGCTAGCCAAATCAGTCCTGCGGACAGACTCGCTCGGGCGACTCACATCGTCGACAATTCCGGCGATCTCGAAACCCTGCGAGCTGAAGTCGACGCCCTCTGGGCAGCGATCAACGAACTCGCCGAGCAGCCGAACGCTCCAGAATCGAATCGCCAGCAGTCGTAGGGCTTGCACTCCGACGCTATTCAACTCGACCAACGATCAATCCTCGTCGTTGGATACACGTGCCCTACGATCCGGCGGTGAACATCGCGATCGTGTTGCTCGTACTCGCCGGCACGTCGGCCTTGGTTGATTGGCAGGCGGTGGCGATCGAGCGTCACACGATCAGGTTGGTTACGAAGCCGCTCACGATGGCGTTGCTCGTCGGCGTTGCCGCGACGGTCGGTGACGCGCCGGCTGACGTCCGCACGTGGTTGGTGATTGGTGCCGTGTTTGGACTGGCAGGCGACGTTGCCCTACTCGGTGACAGCGAGATCGCCTTCATGGCCGGCCTCGGGGCGTTTGCGGTGGGTCACGTCGCGTATACCGTCGGCGCGTTGCTGGTCGGATTCGACTGGGTCTTGGCGATTCCAGGCGTGGTGTTTATGGTTGCGATGCTCGGTTTTCGGTTTGTCGGTCGTACCTTGCCCGGTGCCAAGCGTGACGGTGGCACCGTGCTGGTCGGCGCAGTCGCGTGCTACGCCGCCGTGATTTCAGCGATGGTTGTCACTGCATGGGCAACGGGGGAGTGGCTGGCGGCCCTCGGAGCAATGCTGTTTGCGGTCAGCGACTGGCTGCTCGGCTATCAACGCTTTGTCAGCCCGATCAAGCATGGTCGGTTGGCCGTGATGATCCCGTACCACGTCGGCCAAACCCTGGTGATCCTCGGACTGGCGACAGCATAGGCAACGGTCTGGATCGAACGTTCGTTCGGGTGTAGGCTTGCTGCTGTGACCGACACCGTGACATCCATACCGGTGGCTGACGAACCGACGTTTCGTGTGGTCTCGGATTTCTCGCCGGCGGGGGATCAGCCGGAGGCGATTGCAGCACTCTCGAAGAACATCTTGGCGGGTGAGCGGTTTCAGACGTTGCTCGGGATTACGGGCTCCGGCAAGTCGGCGACGATGGCTTGGACGATCGAA
>JANOTN010000121.1:0-8259 GCA_031416375.1 Ilumatobacteraceae bacterium | reverse complement strand
GGCCTGCCGGTTGGCGAAGCCGTTCGGCGGTACGGATGCGTTCCAACCCAGATCGGCGAGCCGATCGAGTATGGCATCAGTCTTGTTCACGGCTGCTCCTCTGCGAAGGGGTCGAAAATCTCGGTCATTCGGCGGACTGTGGACGCGGTGGGAGGCCCGCGGCGCGATAACACGCGTCGAGCGCGCCGGCGACGAAGCGGAACCGCCTATCGAGCGCCGCTGCGGCGCGGTGGGCGAAGCCGATCTGACTGCCCTCTCCACCACCGATCAATCCCCAGTGGAGCGCGTTCACGAGAGTCCTCCCGGATCGAGGTCGACTTGGCGCGTCGCCAGGGTCGACGGGTTGACGACGAGGGCCGGGTCGAGCGTGCCGTCGAGACCGGCCAGGGCGTTGCGCACGGTGGTGACGCCCATCGCGATCAGCGCCTGCTCGGTCAGCGCCGCGGAGTGCGGGCTGAGCACGATGCGGAGCTCGCCGAGCAACGGCGAGTCGGTCGGCAACGGTTCGACGGCGAAGGTGTCGAGACCGGCACCGTGGAGGTGCCCGGAGCGGACGCTCTCGAGAAGCGCCGCCTCGTCGACCAAGCCGCCACGACTGGTGTTGACCAGGATCGACCCCTCCGGCATCAGCGCAAGCTGGCGGGCACCGATCATGTTGCGGGTCTCGTCGGTGAGTGGCACGTGGAGGCTGAGCACGTCGGCCTGGGGCAGCGCCGCGTCGAGGCTCTCGATGCGCTCGATGCCGTCGTCAGCCCCTGCGAGGTAGGGATCGACCACGCACACGCGCATGCCGAACGCTGCGGCGCGGGCGGCGACTTCCCGCCCGATCCGTCCGTATCCAACGAGCACGAGCGTGCGTCCCCTGATCTCGACCCCGAGCACGCGAGAGCGGGCGGCGAAGTCGCCGCGCCGAACCGCGCCGTCGAGTTCGACCGCGGCCCGTGCTGCCGCAAGGATAAGCAGCATCGTCTGCTCGGCGACGGAGATGGCGTTGACCGCGCCGACCAGTGTGACGGGGATGCCGCGCCCGGTGCACATGTCGATCGGGATGTTGTCGTAGCCGACGCCGTGCCGGGAGATCACCGTGAGGTGCTCGGCAGCGGCGATCACGGATCGAGGCAGCGGGGCGTCACGGATCGTCATGGCCTCGACTCCGGCGATGTTCGCGAGCAGGTTGCGCTCCGAAACGTCGGTGACCACGGTGTACTCGACGTCGGGACGAGCGTCGAGCAGCGCCACTGCCTCGGGGTGCAGAGGCTGGACCACCAGAACCTTGTGCATCACCATCTCGCTCCGAATCGGGTCGCGCTCGTGATCGGGCGCAGCGCTGTGTCGCGCAGTCGCGCCGCGCCATCGGTGACGCGGCACCGGGCGGTGAGGCGCGGGACGTGGTGTGCACTCGGCCGGTAGCCGAGCAGGCGCTCCGTGTCGGCCAGGTCCCAGCGCATGCCCGCGTTGTCGGACATCACGTTGACAACAGCGAACCCCTCGAATGGCACGCTGCACGCCTGCTGTACGATCTGGCACCAGTCGTCGTTGCTCAGCCAGAGCTCCTGACCCCAGCGGCCGAACGCCATGTGCGGACCGGGCCGGTTCGCGCCGGGCTGACACCAACCGAGCCGCAGGGCGAGGAATGACATCGCGCCGAGGGCTGTGACCGCAGCACCGTCACGCTCGGTCGCGAGCTTAGAGAAGCCGTACGGGTTCACCGGGCACGGCGGCGTCGCCGGCGTCAACCGTTCGGCCGTGAACCGGTATCCCCCGAGCACCCAGTTCGAGCTCGCGAACACGAAGCGCTCCACCCCGTTCTCCTCGGCGGCCTGCAGCACGTTGAGCGACAGATCGATGTTGGAGCGCACAACCGATTCCCACGTCGCGACAGGTCGCGGGTCCGCTGCCAGGTGTAGCACCACATCGATGTCGCGGAACCGAACCGCCCACGACCGGTCATACTTCGACAGATCGGCGTCGACCAACCCGACGCCAGGCCGAAGATCACCGGCCACTCGATCGTCGATGCCGATCACGGCGACGCCGTCGAGCTTCGCCAGCGCAGAGATCGCCTTGTGACCGAGGTTTCCGGCGGCCCCGGTGATGAGCACGCGCCTCGTCACGGCGCGACCTGGCGCGATCCGTACGAGCACCGTGCGTCCGACTTCCCCACGGCGGCCGAATCTACTGAAGCGCTTCAGTCAATGCAAGGTCGAGCTTGCGACTTCTGAAGCGCTTCAGTAAGTTCGGCTCGTGCACCGCCCGACCCTCGACGACGTCGCCGGTCGCAGCGACGCCTCACGCCACGTCCTCGCACCGAAGCTGGTCGAGCGGGACTCCACAGCCCCGCTACGGGTAGTCCCCACCGGCAAGGCGCCAAGCCGGCCGCGGTAGAGGCCCAAACTCACCACTGACCGTCCCAAGCAGGCGATCCAGCGCAACCCGATCTTCACGTCCTCATACGCCGACGACCAACTCGTCGGCCTCGACCCCCTCGGAGGGAACACATGAGCATCCAACTCGCCACCGGACCCGTCACGTGGGGCGTCGACTTCGCCGACACGGCCACCAACCCACCGTGGCAGCAGGTCATCGACGACATCGCCGCCAGCGGTCTGCCCGCGATGGAACTCGGACCCGTCGGCTACTTCCCCGAAGACCCCGACACCATCCGCAGGCTCCTCACCGAGCGCGGCCTGCTCTCGGCCGGCTCGTTGATCTTCGACGACCTCCACGATCCCGCCGCTCGTGACCGGCTGCTCGGCATCGCCGAGCGCGTCTGTCGGTTGATCACGGCCTCAGGGGGAACGATTCTGTCGCTGATCGACAAACCCGACGCGGTGCGCGTCGCAACGGCGGGGCGACCTGACGCCGCTCCACGGCTCGATGACGAGCGCTGGACCGGGATGATCGACCAGGTCAACGCGATCGCCGAGTTCGCTCGCGGCCTCGGCGTCCATCCGGTGGTGCACCCCCATGTCGGCGGCTACATCGAGTTCGAGGACGAGATCGAACGGCTTGTCGCCGACACCGACCTCGACCTCTGTTTGGACACCGGCCACCTCGCGTACGCCCGCATGGACCCGGTAACGATGCTCGCGCGCTACGCCAACCGCCTCGCCCACGTGCACTTCAAGGACATCAGACCCGACGTGCTCACCCGCGTCGACCGGGACCACCTCACGTTCTGGCAGGCCATCGAAGCCGGCATCTTCTGCCCGATCGGCGATGGCCTGGTCGACATCGCCCAGGTGCTGACGACGCTCGATCGGATCGGCTATAGCGGTTTCGCCACCATCGAACAGGACCGCGTGCCCGGCAGCGGCGTCCCACTCGACGAGCTCCTCAAGAGCGTGGCAGTCATCGAGACGGCACAAGCTGCGCACTGACAAGCGGGAGCAGCCCCAACCCGACGGTCTCGCCAGTGGGCTCGAAGGCGCGGCAGCATGTCGGGCTGGACATGAACGAGCACATCCCCGTGATGCACCGGGCACCCTGCTGCGCAACGCCCTCCTGCGACACCAACCGCGCGCACATCAGTCTGGCGGCCAGCCCACCAGCCGCCCGGCGCATCCCGACGCATTGGTCGACACGGTCACTGGCCGCCAAGCACGGGATCTCGCGTCAGACAGTGTCGGAGATCTGGCGGGCGTCTACCGCTAACGCTCCGGACACACCGGACCTGAACCACTCGATCGGCAACCGGCTCACGACGATCGACTACGAGCAACCCACCACCACCTCGCCAAGCGCCTCAAGCAGCCCGCACCAAACATCGCCACACCCGCCTCAGCATCTGAACGACGATCAAGGATTGGAGTCGCAGCAACACCGAAGGCACGCGGTCATGCCTTCGGTTCTACCCACACCGACCACGACTCAATCGGTGGACTGAGAACCAGGCCTTCTGGACAGGCAAGCGAGCAAACGGCACGAACGTGGGGCTTCACGTCGGCGGACCGAACACACGCGTCTCAACTGGCCGGAGACTTTGCTGCGCCGGCTGAGCGTTCCGTCAGGACGCAGCAAGGTGCCGTCGAGATCGGTGGCGATCAGTCGCATCGGCACCTGTTCTACAGGATGAGCGAGCTCATCGAGCCAGGTTTTCCGTGAGCCGACGGCGCCACTCGACCGAGCACTTGTCGGCCTGCACACTGACCAGCGATGTCTGATCGAGCGGCAGCACACCGTCGAGCATCTCGAGCATGCGCTTGTCCTCGGCACCGATGGCCAGATCGAACCGGATGATCTCTTCGGCCGACACCGAGAAGTCGTCGTTGCGCCACACGACGAACATGAAGTACGACTTGACGTCGTCGATGGGCGTGGACAGCAACAGCAGGATGTGTTGCAGCCCGGTGTCGTAGCGGATGGTGCTGCGCACATCGAACGGCAGATGGAAGCCAGTGCTCATCGAACGCTCGACGACGCCGCTAGTTTGCCCGCTGGCCAGCGTGCCGAGGTCGCTGTTGTTGGCCCGTACCTCGTACTTATACCCGAACCATCCGTTATCGAGCTGTTCCATCTCGAGCTTGGGTACGTGCGTGTCTTGGGCGCGTCCGAACGTGCCGACGTGCACGTACGGGAAGTGGGTGATGTCGAGGAAGTTGTCGGTCATGCGCGTGCACGAGGTCTGCCACACGTCGACTGGTGAGTTGATACGTCGAAACGCAGGGTCGGCTTCGTGGGCGATGACCGGGATGCCATCGGGTCCATCGGCCGGTGTGCTGCCGAGGCACACCCACACCAGTCCGTAACGCTCGGCGCTGGCGAAGGTGGGCAGGTGGGCACGCGGTGGGGGCGGCACGTGCTCGTTCGCCGACGGCACCCTGACGCAGTGGCCCTGCTCGCCGAACGTCCACCCGTGGTAGGGGCACACCAGGCAGCCGTCCTCGATGCTGCCCTTCGACAGCGGCGCCTCGCGGTGCGGGCAGCGGTCGGGCGCCGCGACCACACCGGCCGCGCTGCGGTACAGCACCACCCGCGTCGCGAGCAGCGTGACCGCGACCGGCGTTGCGCCCACGTCGATGGCTCGGGCCACCGCGTACCACGCGTTGCGCAGTGCGGGCTGGTTGCACAACACCGCAGTGGACGATGTCGTCGCGCCGGCAGGAAAGATGTCAGGGCCTGGATCGAGCATGGTGTGGCAACCTTTCGAGATGACGCGAGGCGGTGAGTCCGATACCGAACTGCTGGTGCGCGGCGGCGACGTGGTGACGATGGATGCCAACCGCACGGTGATCGGCAACGGTGCCGTCGTCGTACGCGGCACCACCATCATGGCCGTGGGCCCGTGGGACGAGCTGCGCGCAGCCCACCTCGACGCGTCGGTCATCGGTGACGCCGACGCGCTGGTGACGCCGGGCTACGTGAACGGGCATCAGCATATGACCGGTGACGATGTGCTGATCGCCGGTCGGCAGGTGGTGCGCGATGGCAGCTGCCGGACCGTGGACCTGGACGGTCTGCGCGAGGAAGCAACACGTCGTCGTGACCACCTGCTGGCCTCGCGCTGTTGATAACTGCACCGGCAGAGTCTACTGCACGAGGCCCGAGCCTTGGTCAGACCATCAGTCCATCTTTGCTATGGTGACGTCGTGAAACCGAACACCCTTATCTTCGTGGATTTCCCGTCCGATGACGTCGAGGCCTGCGCGGCGTTTTACCGCGACGTGTTCGGCTGGGAGGTCGAGGGCCGACCCACCGGCGTGTTCCACCGAGGGGTTCCCGGCGGCTACTTCCCACTGGAGGACGGCACGGATTCGCCCGTCGGCAACCTGCACGTCGGTTTCGCCAACGTGCACAACGCCCGCCCACATCCCGACCCCGCTGGTGTCGAACCCCGTCATCTGGCGCGTGACGGCCGTGGCGTTCGTGTGTGGATCTTGGTCAGCGACGACGACAGCGAGGACGCGATCCTCGAGCGGGCCGTCAAGCTGGGGGCCAAAGAGCTGTGGCGGCATCACTTCTGGGCCGAGTTCAACGGGCACAACGGTGCTTTCGAGGATCCATGGGGCACCACGGTGGTCGTGTGGACCAAGGGCGGGCCCGAGCCTGTCATCCCGGCTGGACACACCGTTGAGTGAGACAGTGAGCGAGCACGACCGCCTCCGTCCGGGCTCGGTCCGTTGGACCCACATCGCCCTGCCGTGCACCGACATGGACGCCACCATCCAGTGGTACGAGACGTTCACGCCATTGCGGTTGCTCGATCGACGCGAGGACGCCGACGGTCAAGGTGCATGGCTCGGGCATTCCGATCAGGGCGACAAGCCGTTCATCCTGGTGCTGGTCAGCTTCTTCCGTGATCAGGCCAAGGGGCCGCAGCCGATCATGGCACCCTTCGCCCACATCGGCATCGAGATGCCAACCAAGGCGATGGTCGACGACGTTGCCGAGCGCGGCAAAGCGGCGGGGTGCCTCTCGTGGCCGGCACAGCAGATGCCCGACCCCATCGGCTACATCTGTGCGCTCACCGACCCCGACGGCAACATGATCGAGTTCTCGTACGATCAGGGCGTGTACGAGAAGGCGCAAGAGGTGTGGGGCTCGCCGACCGCGAACTCAGTTGGGGATGCAGCCGAGTGACACCAGCCGACCGCTGCCTCACCTACCTGGCGGCGTTCGCCACGGGTGATGCCGGGGCAGTCGTCGACAACGTCAGCGATGACTTCGTCAACGAGCACACCGCCACGCTGGGCACTGGCTGCACTGGCCGCGACGCGTACGCGCGCCGGGTGCCCGGGTTCCTCGCCTCCATGCCGGGGTTGTACTACGACGTCGAGGACGTCGTCGCCGACGGGGATCGTGTCGTGGTGGCCTACACCTTGCACACGCATGTGAACCATCGCGATGTGGCCGTCCGCGGGGTCATGCGCTTCCGGGTCGAGGACGATCTCATCGCTCACCGAGTGGACTACTG
Organism: Ilumatobacteraceae bacterium; assembly: GCA_031416375.1. Classification (GTDB taxonomy): domain Bacteria; phylum Actinomycetota; class Acidimicrobiia; order Acidimicrobiales; family Ilumatobacteraceae; genus Ilumatobacter. Next base: position 1,346 of record JANOTN010000121.1, on the reverse strand, counting down.
GGACAGCCTGGTCTTCAAGCAGCAGGCGGGTCTCGAATGACGCGGCCCACCCGGCGGTTGGGTCACAGCGGTATCGAAGTGACCCAGTTCGCCTTCGGCACCATGATGTTCGGCCGTTGGGGCAACACCGATGTGGACGAGTGCCACCGCATGGTCGCCCGGGCACTGGACGGCGGCATCACCTTGTTCGACACCGCCGACATGTACGACGACGGTGCGTCCGAGACCATCCTCGGCGAGGCGCTGCGCGGTCACCGCGACCAGGTCGTGTTGGCCACCAAGGTCGGCAACCCGATGGGCGGCGATCTGCAACGCAGTGGCCTGTCGAGGCGGTGGATCATGCAGGCGTGCGACGGAAGCCTGCGTCGCCTGCAGACCGACCACATCGACCTGTATCAGATGCACCGCCCAGACCTCTCGACCGACATCGACGAAACGCTCGCCGCCTTCCACGAGTTGGTCACCGCCGGCAAGGTCGGTGCCATCGGCACCTCGACGTTCTCGCTCGAGCAGATCGATCGGATCAACGAACGGGCCACTGAACTGGGTGTGGCCCGCCCGACCAGCGAGCAGCCGCCGTACTCGGCACTGGTTCGCGGTATCGAGCTCGATGTGCTGCCGGCGTGTCGACGTCATGATCTGGGCGTCATCGTGTGGGCGCCGCTGAACGGTGGATGGTTGACCGGCAAGTACCAGGGCATGGTCGACGATGCCGACTCGCGGGCCCTGCGCCAACCCGATCACTTCGATTACGGGCAGGCGACCATCCGCGCACAGAAGCAGGCCATGGTCGATCAGTTCATCGCCATCGCTGGACGTGCCGGCATGACCCTCAAGCAACTGGCGCTGGCGTTCGTGCTGGACGATCCCACGATCACCGCGGCGATCATCGGTCCACGCACTCTCGAGCAACTCGACGACCTGTTGGCGACCGCCCAGCTGCCCGGCGGCCTGATGCTGCCCGAGGGCGTGCGCGCCGAGATCGACGCGGTCGCCGCTCCCGGCCGCAACGTGAATCCAGCCGACGCCGGCTGACGCGAAGCCCGCCGGGCAGGCACCAGCCGGTCTACCCTCGAGGCCGCATGCGAACGAGGATCCTGCTGACCTGTCTGCTGATCGGCTCGGCAGTCGTGGTGACCAGCGCCCAGGCGCAGACCGGGCCGGGCATCGTGACCGTGCCGACCGGGGTGCCGACCGATGCCACGGCTCACCAGGTGGGGTACTTCGCCTTGTCGGGCAGACCCGACCGTGCTGTGATCGACTCGCCCATCCGTTGCGCCTCGGCCCACAAGCGTTCCTCGTCGATGGTGGTGCAGTGCCCGTCGGCGACCACGACGAGCCCGTCG
>JANOTN010000120.1:0-38477 GCA_031416375.1 Ilumatobacteraceae bacterium | reverse complement strand
ATATGAATGTTCCGGCCCTACCCCTGGGTAGTCGAGGCCTGCAGATATCGACTGCGCCTCCTCGACCTGGCCATGTTCGTCCTGCATCAAATAGCTGCGCATCCCGTGCACAACACCAGGAACACCGCGTGCGATAGCGGCGCCACCGGCAGGCTCGACACCGACCAGGCGGGCGCTTGTATCCACGAAGCCGGAGAAGATCCCAATCGCATTCGAGCCACCACCCACACAGGCCACCACAACGTCAGGGTCGCCGCCAGTCATTTGGCGGCACTGTTCACGGGCCTCGTCGCCAATCACGCGCTGGAACTGGCGAACCATCCACGGATACGGATGCGGACCCATCACCGAACCAAGGCAGTAGGCGGTGTGACCAACCGTTGCCACCCAATCGCGAAGCGCCTCGTTGACCGCGTCCTTGAGCGTGCGTGAACCGCTATGGACCGCTTCGACCTCGGCACCCAGCAGTTTCATCCGAAACACGTTGAGCGCCTGACGTTCAACGTCAACCGCACCCATGTATACCTTGCATTCCAAGCCCATCAGCGCCGCAGCTGTTGCGCTGGCGACACCGTGTTGCCCGGCGCCTGTTTCGGCGACCAGACGTGTCTTGCCCATTCGCTTTGCAAGCAGGGCCTGGCCGAGCACATTGTTGATCTTGTGCGAGCCCGTGTGATTGAGGTCCTCACGCTTCATCAAAACGCGCACCCCCAACCGTTCGCTGAGCCGGAAACATTCGGTCAGCATCGATGGGCGGCCGGCGTACGTCCGCAGGAGCGTGTCGAGCTCAAGTCGGAATGCCGGGTCGGCCCAGGCGGCACGGAACTCGGCTTCCAACTCTTCGCAGGCGGGCACAAGCGTTTCAGGAACGAATCGTCCGCCAAACTCGCCGAAGCGGCCCGTTACCGAGGGTTCGGTCATCAATGAATCAGTCATCGCGTCATCGTTTCAACTCATCCTGACATGGAGGGGCCGGTCTACTCGTCAGCCCAGTCATAGGGGATCTCATCGGGCCCGAGGTATGGCGAAGGCGCGGCGGCTCGTGCATTGGCGATGAACCGACGGACCTTGGTCGGGTCCTTCAGGCCAGGCGACGCTTCAATGCCGGTCGACACATCGACGCCCCATGGCTCGACGGCCACGATCGCATCGGCCACATTGTCGGGGTCAAGCCCACCGGCAAGGATCAGCCGCACCGAGTCCGGTGCTTCAGCAGCCAGGTTCCAGTTGAAGACCTTGCCAGAGCCAGGGTTTGGCGCGTCGACCAGGATTAGGTCGGTGCCATACTTATCAGCGTGTGACATCTGCGGCGACCCGGCGGCGAATGCCTTGATCACCCAACGAATATCTTTGGCTACCTGCATCGTCTGTTCGGGCGTCTCGCGACCGTGTAACTGCACCGCCTTAACGCCCGCACGGAGGGCGATGTCAACCACCCGTGCCGGTAACTCGTCACGAAACACGCCAACTGTCAACACCTCGGCTGGCAGCCGTCGTGTGATGTCGTACACCGCTTGAGCGGAGACCTGGCGAGGTGACGGTGCGAACACAAAGCCGACCGCGTCGGCACCCATCGCCACGGCGAACAGGGCGTCGTCCTCGTTGGTGATCCCGCAGATCTTCACGAACATGCTGGTGCCGGGTCAGTGAAACTTGGTGGGTAAACTGGTCCACAACGCAGCGACGGGCGAACCTGGCCGACGGAACACACAAACGTTTGCTGATACGGCACTAGTTGCACGGTACTCGGTGTGATGGGTCGGTCAACCGATCAGTTCCGCAACCGTCGTCGCAGGGTCGACCGACATGACGAGCGTCTCCCCGACGAGCACGGCGTGATAGCCGGCAGCGTGCAGCGAACGAGCGTCAGCCTGGTCACGGACACCGGACTCGGCAACTTTGATCACGCCATCAGGAATCAGCTGCGCCATCCGGACTGCTCGATCGTGATCGACTTCAAAGGTGACGAGGTGGCGTTGATTGACACCGATCAACGTCGCATCAGCGCCCAATGCCGCATCAAGTTCAAACTCGTCATGAATCTCGACCATCACATCGAGACCCAGTTCAGTCGCCAGTGAATGGAGGTCGGCGAGTAGGCTTGATGGTATCGCTGCGGCGATCAGCAACAAGCAGTCAGCGCCCATCAACCGTGCATCGACGACGTCGTGCGGCGACAGCGTAAAGTCCTTGCGCAGTACTGGTAGCGAACACGCTGCACTGGCTGCCTTCAGGTCATCAGGCGAGCCGCCGAAGAACTCGCGGTCGGTTAACACCGACAAGCACGAAGCCCCGCCAAGCTCGTAAGCAGCTGCCATCGCCGATGGGTCCAGATCAGGGTTCAAGTCACCTTTCGACGGCGACTGGCGCTTGATCTCGCTGATCACCGCGAGTCGATCCTTACCGGTGAGTGCCGCTTGAAATCCTCGTGTTGGTGGGCAAAGGCGCGCCTGTTCAATGAGTTGGTCGAGTGGTCGGACGTCAGATGCGGCAAGTTGACGGTGGTGATCGAGGATCAAATCTAAGTAGGTGGCCACCAAACGTGAACGCTAGCTAGAAACCGAGGCGGGCGGCGACCACAGCAGGCAATTCCGAGATTGAAACTCGGACCTGATCGGTCGTGTCTCGGTCGCGGATTGTGACTGCGCCGTCAACGAGTGAGTCGAAGTCGACCGTGACGCACAACGGCGTCCCGATTTCATCCTGACGTCGGTAGCGCTTGCCAATCGACTGGGTCTCGTCGTAGTCGACCATGTATCGCTCGCTCAACGACCGACGCACCTCTTGTGCAAGCGGGATCAGCGTGTCCTTCTTCGACAGCGGGAGCACAGCCACCTTGTACGGCGCTAAACGCGAGTGGAGATGCAACACGGTGCGAACTTCGTCGCCAATCGCCTCCTCGTCGTAGGCCGCCAGCAAGAAGGCCGCCATCGTGCGCGTTGCACCAGCGGCGGGCTCGATCACATACGGCACGTACCGTTCGTTGGTCGCCGGATCAAGGTAGTCGAGCCGTTCCCCAGAGAATTGTGTGTGCTGCTTGAGGTCGTAGTCGGTACGCTGCGCGATGCCTTCGAGCTCATCCCAGCCCCACGGGAACAAGAACTCGACATCGGAGGTGCCGGTCGAGTAGTGCGACAACTCGTCGTCATCGTGTGGCCGGACCCGCAGCATTTCGGCTGGGATTCCATGTCGGACGTACCAGTCGAGCCGCTCGGCGCACCAGTACTCGTACCATTTCGGGCCATCGGCCGGAGGGACAAAGAACTCGAGTTCCATCTGCTCGAACTCGCGTGTCCTGAAGATCCAGTTCTGTGGGGTGATTTCGTTGCGAAAGCTCTTGCCGACCTGGGCGATGCCGAACGGCGGTTTCTTGCGGCTGGTCTGGAGCACCTGAGCGAAGTTGGTGAACATGCCCTGTGCCGTTTCCGGGCGCAGATACGCATCGGCACCGGCATCTGCGATCGGGCCGGCTTGAGTCTTGAACATCAGGTTGAACTGGCGAGCTTCGGTGAACGTGCCGTGCTTGTCGCAGTTGGGGCATGTGTTCGGGTCGTCGAGCTTGTCAAGCCGGTGGCGGGTCTTGCAGTTGGTGCAGTCGACCAGCGGGTCGGTGAAGTTGGCCAGGTGCCCGGAGGCTTCCCACACCTGCGGCGGTCCGAGAATCGCGGTGTCGATCAAAACGGTGTCGTCACGCTGTTGGACCATTGCCCGTACCCAGGCTTCTTTCACATTTCGCAGCAGAAGCGAGCCAAGCGGGCCGTAGTCGTAGGTCGACCTAAATCCGCCGTAGATCTCGGCCGACGGGTACACGAACCCGCGGCGCTTGCAGAGATTGACGATCTGGTCGAGCTCGGTTGCCGGCATAGGCCAGCAAGGTTACGGGGACTTCCTCTTCCTGGCAGCGTTGGTTCGTGCCGGTTTCGCCGACGACCTTGATTTCCTGATAGTCGGCTTGTTCCTGGCTGCCTCAGTGGCGTTCAAACATGGCCACCGCTCTCAGGCGACGTTCGATGTGATGTTCCAATGCCCGTGTGGCCAATGAACCGACCTCGTGTGTGGCCGGCGACTCTTCGAGCGTCAAGGCCTCGTTCAAGCGACCTCCGAGAATGTCTCGCATGATGCCGAGCGCAGCCGGTGAGATTGAGCTACCGCTCCGACAGGCCCGACACAGCACTCCGCCCTCGTTGAAGTCGAAAGCGACGAGCTGAGTTCCCGGTTCGCCCTCGCCGCATCGAACGCACTCGTTGAGCTGTGGTTCGAGGCCTTCCGCGGCGAGCAACTTCCAAAAGAAGGCGGGAACGTTCAGCGGTGCCGGTCGTTCAGCAATCGTGCGCAGCACACCCACGGCCATCCGGTACAGCCTCGGGTTCGGTTGGCGTTCGAGGCCGAGTTGATCAACCGCTTCGATCGCCGCCAGCCCCTGAGAGGCGCGGTCAAGTGACGACAGCATCGGCGACAACGACTCGACTGATTCCGCCTGACTGACGTTGTCGAGTTCACGTCCTCGGTACAGCAACAGCCGCACGTGACTCATTGGCTCAAGACGCGCGCCAAACCTTGATTTCGTCTTTCGGACTCCGTTGGCGACGGCGCGAACCTTGCCGTTCTGTTCGGTCATGATCACGATGATCCGATCGGACTCACGCAACTTGTAGGTACGCAACACGACGCCGACGTCACGGTAGAGCTCACTCATCGCTGAGCCCACCGAAGCGACGACGCCGCTGAGCGAACGTCCCGATCGCCAACGCAAGATCGTCGGCACCAAAGCGCATCCAGGGCACCGACACAAATACCAGCTCGGCATACGCCAGTTCCCAAACGAGTGACGGCGGGAGCCGTGTCGATGGACCTAGCACGACCACTAGATCCGGTTCACAGTCGGCCGGCTCGTACAGTACGGACGCCACCGACGCCTCGTTGACCTCGTCGGTTGAATCCAAGCGCATCATGGCGTCAGCGAATCGTTGGCGACCATCGCCCGTCGGATCAACGACCACCTCGCACCCATCGAACGACCGGGTCCACAACTTCAAATCTTCCGACTGCTCGTCGGCGCCCAGTTCGTAGGCCCGCAGCGTCAACCACGGCACGCCAACCGACGAGCAATATGTTCCGAGCGCCATGACACGTTCTGACCAGGCCTGCTCAGTCGTCTCTGCCCACTGTTGCAGCGTGCCGCCGACGACCAAGACATGGCGCAAGGACGCGTCCAGCGATTGTTTCGTGTCGTTGGCGGACGGTTGACTCACTGCCCCATTCTCCCACGCCGATCGTCGCTAACGTGGACGTTCGTGTCAACGTCGCGCCCAGTTCACGTCGCCTGCATCATGGACGGCAATGGACGCTGGGCCGGACAACGTGGCCTACCTCGCACCGACGGCCATACCGAAGGCGAAGAAAACTTGGCTCGGATCGTTCGATTGGCGGTGCGACGCAATGTCGGCTGGCTCACCGTTTTCGGATTCTCAACTGAGAACTGGGTTCGCCCGCGCGCCGAGGTGCGTCACATCCTCGGACTTCACGAAAAGCTGTTCGGACGGGTTCGTGAGCTGAATCAACTCAACGTCCGGATTCAATGGATCGGACGCCCATTCGACAGTGCAGAGGCCAAGACTCCCAAATACGTGCAACGGGCCATTCGTAAGGCGATCAACGACACCGCCGACAACGACGGGATGGTGTTGACGGTCGCCTTCGACTACGGGGGCCGAGCCGAACTGATGTCGGCGGTGCGGGCGGTACGAGCCTCCGGCCGGCCGGTTACACCGTCTGCGATCGACCAGCATCTTTACCTCCCTGAGTTGCCGCCTGTTGACGTGTTGGTGCGTACCAGCGGGGAACATCGCGTGTCGAACTTTCTGCTGTGGCAGAGCGCCGGGACGCACATTCATTTCACCGACGCAGCCTGGCCGGCGTTCGACGCTGCCGATCTCGATGCAGCCATTGCGCTGGTTCGATGACGATCACTCATGACCGTTGATTGCGTTCCCCGGCCACGCAGACCGTTGTTGGTCACTCGCTCGCCGGCGCTCGCTCGCTCGCACGATCCGAGTGTGGACCAGTGACCGGTGACGCACTTGCGGCACTCGACGCCGTCACGGCAGGGCTGGCCGCAGCTGAGGATCGACCGGGGCAACGTGACATGGCCAGCCAAGTGGCTGATGCGATCGAGCAGGGGAAGCACCTCGTCGTTCAGGCCGGTACCGGTACCGGCAAGACCTTGGCGTATCTGGTTCCGGCGATCACCTCGGGCAAGCGAGTCGTCGTAGCGACCGCAACCAAGGCGCTCCAGGATCAGCTCGCCACGAAGGACCTCCCGTTCCTCGCCGACCAGCTCTCCAAGGAGTTGGGCGTTGAGTTCGACTGGGCAGTACTCAAGGGTCGCAGTAACTACGTGTGTCTACAGCGCCTGCGCGAGATCAACGATCCAACGCAGACTCAGCTCGACCTCGATGAGAGTTCGGCAGTCGTCAAGTTGGAGATCAAGCGACTCTCCGAGTGGGCTGGCGAAACTCGCACGGGTGATCAATCGGAGCTCGATTGGAACCCGACCGACGCGGCGTGGCGAGCAGTCACCGTCGGTTCCGACGAATGCCCTGGCGGCGACAAGTGTCCGATGGGTCAAGAGTGCTTCGCTGAGCAGGCACGTCGGCACGCTCAAATCGCCGATGTGATTGTGGTCAACACCCATCTGTATGGGCTCAACGTCGCCGCCAATGGGGCGATCCTTCCCGAACACGACGTTGTCGTTTTTGACGAGGCCCATGTGCTCGAAGACATCATGAGCGACACGGTCGGTGTCGAGATCGCACCTGGCCGATTCATCGCTGTCGGTGCCGCTGTGCGACGGATTCTGGAGGATCCCCAGCTGGTCGGGTCGATCACTGAGCTGAGCACCGCCGTCCGCGACGTGCTGTCACCATTCGCTGGGCAACGCCTCCCGACGCCAATCCCCGACTCAATCGTCGAGGTGCTGCAGGATGCCCAACTACGACTGACCCGGGTCGGAGAGCAGATTCAGAAGATTTCAACGACGAACGAAGACGCCAAACAGCGCGCCCTGCGCGCCCAGATGATGATCACACGAACGATGGAGTATCTCGAATCGGCGCTCGGATCTGGCGAGGGAACCGTGCCGTTCGTGTCGGGAAGCCGAGACTCGCCTCGGCTGGAGATCGCTCCACTCGATGTCGGCCCGCGGTTGCGCGCCGGCGTATGGGAGCAGCACACTGCGATCCTCACGAGCGCCACGATCCCGTCGTCGCTGGCGCGTCGCGTTGGGCTCCCTGCTGTAGGCACCGATCAGGCCGACGTTGGCAGCCCATTCGACTACGAGACGCAGGCGATGCTGTACTGCGCACTGCACCTGCCAGATCCGCGGTCCGACAAGTTTCGAGCGGCCGTCAGCGACGAACTGGTGGCGCTGATCTCCGCCGCCGGCGGGCGTACACTGGCGCTGTTCACGAGCTGGAAAGCCATGGACGAAGCCGTCGAGGCCGTTCGTCCGCGCGTCAGCGTGCCGATTCTGACGCAACGCGATCTTCCGAAGCCTGCACTCGTCAAGGCATTTGCTGAGTCGCAGGAGACCTGCCTGTTCGCCACGACAGGCCTGTTCCAGGGTGTTGATGTTCCAGGCAGCACCCTGTCGTTAGTCGTAATTGACAAGATCCCGTTTCCGCGGCCAGACGACCCACTGCTCTCAGCTCGAAGGGACCTACTCGGTGCAGCGGCATTCAGCCAGATCGACGTGCCCCGCGCGGCGACGTTGCTGGCGCAGGCGTGTGGCCGATTGATTCGGACAGCTACGGATCGAGGCGTTGTCGCGGTACTCGACCCAAGGCTCGGCACCGCCCGCTATCGGTGGGACATCGTCAAAGCACTACCCCCGATGAAGCGCACGAAGGATCGCGCCGAAGTCGAGGCATTCCTTCGGAGCTTGCACACCAAACCAGGCGACTGATTCGGCTACCGTCAGCATTCATGGCGAGCGGATCGGATGACGTCGTGCGCTTCGAAGTCGTCGATCAGGTAGGAACGATCACGCTCGACTCCCAGCACAACCGCAACTCGTTGTCTCGACAGCTCGTGGCCGAACTCGGTAACGCCCTTGATCGAGCAGAATCGGCCAACGTTCGAGTGATCGTGCTGCGGCACGAGGGCCCGGTCTTCTGTTCTGGGGTCGATCTGAAGGAACGCTCCGACGGGTCGGGGCCTCCTGACTCACGACCAATCGTGCGTATCTTCGAACGGCTGATGGACACGCCTCGACCGACGATCGCCGCCGTGTCCGGCGCTGTTCGTGCTGGCGGGCTAGGTCTCATGGCGTCATGCGATCTCGTGGTCGTCGAGCGGTCGGTGACGTTTGCCTTGGCGGAGGTTCGCCTCGGCGTCGCCCCAGCAATCATCTCGGTGCCGATTCTGCGCCGGGTACCCGCTGGCAAGATCGCTGCGGCGATGCTGACCGGCGAGTCGTTCGGTGCTGCCGAGGCCCGCGAGATGGGTCTCGTTACACACGTGAGCGACGATCCCGCGGCCCTCGTGCAGTCACTCTGTGACGGGATCCGAGCGGGTGCCCCGAACGCAGTGGCTGAAACGAAGCGACTGCTCAATCGCGTCCCAACGTTGAGCCGAGACGAAGCGTTTGACGAGATGCGCGACCTCAGTGATTACCTGTTTCAGGGACCAAACGCAGCCGAGGGAATGGCTGCGTTTCGAGAGCGACGAACACCGATCTGGCCAGAGCAGAGTTAGGCCAAGAGTCGGTAGCCGATGCCACGGGCGGTCACGATGATTTTTGGGTCGTCCGGGGTGTCCTCGATCTTGATCCGGAGCCGGCGGACGTGTGCATCAACCAGTCGTGAATCGCCGAGGTACTCGTAACCCCACACGCGTTCGAGCAGTTGATCACGCGAGAGAACAGCACCAGCATGATCGGCAAACTCGCACATCAGGTGATATTCGGTTTTGGTCAGGCTGATCTCGTGTCCACCTTTGAACACAATCCCCAAATCGCGGCGCAGCTCGACGTCGCCGAACCGTGACGGCTTTGGTGCCGCGGTGGCCTCCTGGAGGTGAACTCGGCGGAGCAGCGCTCGGATTCGGGCGGCCAACTCTTTCGGCACGACCGGCTTCGTGACATAGTCATCGGCACCGGCCTCGAGACCGGCGACCATGTCGTAGGTGTCGGTTTGGGCGGTGATGATGATGATCGGAACGATGCTCTCGGCTCGCAACGAGCGACAGACGTCGAACCCTGACATGTCGGGGAGCCGCAGGTCGAGCAACACGAGGTCAACGTCGTGCGAACGAAACGCCGTCAATCCATCAGCACCGTTGGCGGCCTCGTGAACGGTGTAGCCCTCGTCCTCCAACGCCAGCCTGAGTGCCAATCGGATTCCATCGTCGTCTTCGATAAAGAGCAGCGTGTCCACGGTGGCAACAGTGTGCCAGAAACGGGTCAAAGCGCCGAACAGCCCGCAGGAACGTTGCTATCGAGTAAATATGACCGGTTTGGTCGAGTTTGTTACAGAAATCGCACAATTAGAACGCCAAGTCGTCACAGAGGTGCAGCACTATGACAGCTGTTCACGCTGCCCCGGTGAGGTACCTTCCTCCCCCTGGTGCCTCACCGGCAGCGGCGCTGAACTCGCAGGTTGTCGAGCGATAACGCTCCGGCCAGCAGTTCAACGCTCACAGAAGTGCAACACTACGCCCTATGGTCCGCCGCCGATCGCTACGTCTCAGCACCCGGGTGACGTTGTTTTTTGGGTTGGTGGCGTTGCTGGGTGGAATTGGCCTGACGGTAGCGACCTACCTGTTCGCCCGGAACTCGCTGATCGACCAACGGATTGTCACGTCGCAAACCACTGCGATTGAGCACGCCGTGTATCTGAACGAGGTGTTGGGAGAAAAGCCCGATGGCGAGCGGCTATCTCGTGCTGTGATCGATCTTGATACCGATGTCGACGGCTTCGCCGTGCTCCTGACTGAGCCGAATCCGATCAACTCGCTGCTTGACCGTTCAGTCGCCGACTTCCCCGAGGAACTCGTGGACAGGGTACGCCTGGACGGCTACGGGAGGCAGCAGTTCGTCGATGAACGCGGCGACCCGTGGCTGGGCGTCGGTCTCAGCCTGCGGGCGTACGATGTCGGGTACCTTGAGGCGTTCCCGCTCGACACGGAGGAAAGCACCCTCAGGCTGCTCGCAACAGCGCTGATCGTGGGAGCGTTCCTCGCCACATTGCTTGCGGCGTTCTTTGGCTGGGTCACGAGCCGCCGAATGCTTCGGCCGTTGTCACAAGTTGCCGACGCGGCCGGGGAAATCGCCTCTGGAGCGCTCGGTGCCCGCCTTAGGGAAGAACGAGATCCTGACCTCAACAGGCTGGCTGGTTCGTTCAACGACATGGCAGACGCTGTCCAGGAGCGGATCGAACGCGAGGCTCGATTCGCATCCGACGTCAGCCATGAACTGCGATCACCGATTACTGCCCTCACCGCCGCCGTCGAGGTGCTCGATGCCAAACGCGGGGACCTGCCGGATCGGACGCAACAGGCTCTCGATGTGGTCGTGAGCCAGATTCGACGATTCGACGACATGGTGATCGACCTGCTCGAGTTGGCGCGCCTCGACGCCGGAGCAACTGACCTGAACACCGAGAGTGTCGACCTGGTCGAGCTCTGCGATCGCGTCTCGCAACGGTTTGGGTACGGCGAACTGCCGATCGAGGTCCATCGTCGGGCGAAACGGCGGGCAATCGTCGACCGAGTCCGATTCGAACGGATTCTTGGCAATCTGCTCGACAATGCGGCTACGCATGGCGGTGGGCCCGTTCGGATCGCGATCGAGCCGTCGCCCGTCAAACGCTCAACCCAAATTGTTGTGGAGGACAGCGGCCCAGGTGTCGCCGCATCAGAACGAAGGCGAATATTCGAACGATTTGCCCGTGGAAGCGCTGCACGCAACCGGATCGGCACCGGGCTCGGGTTGGCATTGGTGGCCGAAAACGCATCGGCGCTTGGCGGCGAGGCGTGGGTCGAAGACCGTCCTGGTGGCGGAGCCCGATTCGTCGTCAGATTACCATCGGAGGCCTTGTGAATCTCGCCGTCCGTTCAGGTCTGCTGTGCGTGATTGCCGCGCTTGTTGCCGCCTGCGGACTGTCCGGAGCGGACCGCGTCACGCCAATCACCGAGGGTCTACCAGAAGATCTCACGGCCACAACGACGACAACGACGACGACGACCACCAGCATCCCGATGAGCGATCCGCCGTCAAGAACGCCTGACGATTCGACGACGACTACAACGCCGCTTACGGTGACCGCTCCGGTCGAATTGTACTACGTGTTCGGAACGACCGACAATTTGCAGCAGATCACGCTGCAGCTTCCCGCGCCTGTCGCAATCCCGCAGCTGATCGTCGAACTGGCGCAGCCGGCCCAGGAAGTCCGCAGTTTCAACGCCCGGACGGCCGTCAGGCAGGGATTGATCGCCGACGTGACACTTGAGCGCGGCGTCGCCACGGTGGTACTCAACCAGGCCGTCTACGACGGAATGTCTGGAACCGACGTCAATCAGGCGATCGCCCAGATCGTGTTGACGTTGACGTTGTTCAGGACGACGAACGACGGTGCGATTGGTCAAGTGCGGTTCGAGTCAGATGATGGCGACGCGATTTCCGTCTTCCTGCCTTCACTTGGCACCACGAGCGAACCCGGTCAGGCGGTCGCCTTCACTGATTTCTCCAGCAAAGTGATCGACGCGCCAAGCGTCCCGACTACCACGACCACCACGAGTACGACCACCACTACAACAACCACGCTGCCCGTCGTACCAGATTCCGTGGCTCCCTAGTATCCGAGGCGTTCGACTCTGGCGGGGCGGCGTTGCCAGTCTTTGTCGACTTTGACCCGTAACTCCAAGTAGATGCCCTCTGGCATCTGGGCGCGAGCGAGATGACCGACTTCTCGAAGGATCTTGCCGCCCTTGCCGATCACCATCCCCTTTTGACTCTCGCGTTCGACGATGATGTCGCAGCGGATACGCGGCCACTCCCATTCGACGACTTGCGTGGCGATCGAATACGGCAGCTCGTCACGCGTCACGGCAAGCAACTGCTCGCGAACGAGCTCGGCAACCCAACGCTCCTCGGGCATGTCGGACTTGACGTCGTCAGGGAAGTACTTAGGTCCTTCCGGCAGTCGCGAGGTCAGGTGGGTGCTCAATGGACCGATGCCTTCGCCGGTCTTTGCCGACAGCGGGAAATAGGCTTCGGCACCGAGCGAACCTGCCGTGCCAAGCATCGCTATCACTTGCTTCTGAGTAGCGATGTCGACCTTGTTTACGATCACGATCGCCTGCGGCAGATACAGGTGTCCGGCCACCCACCGGTCGCCCTTGCCAAACGGCATCGTGGCGTCGAGCACGAGACACTGCACATCGACATCTTTAGAGCTGTCGATCGCTGTTGCGTTGACTCGCTCACCAAGCGCCGAAACCGGCTTGTGCAGGCCGGGCGTGTCGACGAAAACCAATTGCGCATCAGGACGGGTCAACACGCCCATGATCCGGTGCCGGGTGGTCTGCGGCTTATCGGACACGATGCTGACCTTGTGTCCACAGATTGTGTTGACAAGTGACGACTTACCGACATTGGGGCGACCGACGAATGCGATCAAACCTGAGCGGAAACCGTCTGTCATGGGGAGTATTCGTATCACCATTCGTGGCGTTTCGTGCCCGAGTGGCATGCTTGCAGACATGTCCCCACGCATCATCAATGGCATCGACGGCGCTAAAAGTCTCGTCGGCGAGCACCTCGGCTACAGCACTTACATGGAGATCACACAGGAGCGGGTAAACCGGTTCGCCGAAGCGACCGGCGACTTCCAATGGATTCACGTCGACGTCGAGAAGGCAAATGCAGGACCATTCGGCGGGCCGATTGCTCACGGCTATTTGACACTGTCGCTCGGACCGGCGCTGTATCCGACGATCGTACAGTTCACCGGGTTCTCGATGGGGATTAACTACGGCGCCAACAAAATCCGGTTCCCATCGCCGGTGATGGTCGGCTCGAAGGTTCGGCTGGGCGTCAAACTGCTAGCGGTCGAAGACATTGCCGGCGGTATTCAGACCGTGTTGGAGTTCACGTTCGAATGCGAGGGTGCCGGCAAGCCCAGTTGCGTCGCCGAGATTATCTTCCGCAGCTACACCTGATCGGCAAACACCTCGTCGAGGGCGCCGGGGTGCGTTGGGAGTGAAGTCAGCGATCAGCGAAACTCCGGAATCACTTCCGTTGCGAATCGTTCGAGGGTCTCGGTATCGGGATAGTCCGCGCACCACGGCACAAAGCCACCGCAACCGAGGGCGACGTACTGACGCATCTTCTCGGCGACCTGATCGGATGTGCCAACGAGGTTGTTGGCGCGCCATTCGTCAACTGGCTGTCCCCAGATTGCCTTCGAACTGGCCGCCTCGATTTCAGCCTCGGTTTCGCGGATGTAGACCTCTGGCGACCAGGTCATCCGGATCGTGTCGGGGTCGCGGTCAACGGAGTCGCAGTGCCCTCGCAACACGTCACGCTTGTGCTCCCATACGTCGGGAGTCCCACCAAAATTCGAGCAATCGCCGTACTTGGCGACGACTCTCAGGGTGAGTTGCTCTCCCCCGCCGCCGATCCAGATTGGAGGTGTCGGCTGTTGAAGTGGTTTCGGGTCGCACTGCGCCCGCTTCATGTCGTAGTACTGACCCGAGAAGGTCGTTTCCGACTGTGTCCACATCGAGCGCACGATCTGCACGGTCTCATCGAGCATTCCGATTCTGTCCTTCGGTTTCGGGAAGTCGA
Organism: Ilumatobacteraceae bacterium; assembly: GCA_031416375.1. Classification (GTDB taxonomy): domain Bacteria; phylum Actinomycetota; class Acidimicrobiia; order Acidimicrobiales; family Ilumatobacteraceae; genus Ilumatobacter. The sequence continues at coordinate 24,631 of JANOTN010000120.1, read as the reverse complement.
AGCCGTAGCCGCGGTACTCGTTCTCGTACCAACCGGCGCCAATTCCCCAGTCGAGCCGGCCGCCCGAAATCACATCGATGGTCGACGTGATCTTGGCCAAGACACCGGGATTGCGGTAGCTGTTGCAGCCCACCATCTGACCGAGGCGAATCGTCGAGGTCAACTGGCTGATCGCAGCGATCGTGGTCCAGCACTCGAACACGGCCTCACCAGCAGGTCGGGGGACGTTGTGGAAATGGTCGTAGACCCACAGCGAGTCATACCCGAGTTGCTCGGCACGCTTCGCTACATTCACCGCGGTCTGCCACTTCGCTGCCGCACCGTCGACAGCGGTAAGTTCCATCTTCCACCCTTGCGGAATGAAGACACCGAACACGATCTCGGGATGACTCATGCCCTGCACGCTACGCGCAGCGTTCAGGTCCGCCAAAATGGTGACCATGGCCGATATCGACGTACGCCTTCTGGAATCAACTCAGCGTACGATTCGCCGATGAGTCCAGCTCAGACACTGCCCGGTCGCGCTCGCGTGGTGGTGATCGGCGGGGGAATCATCGGGACGTCGATTGCGTACCATCTCGGGCAGTTGGGGTGGACCGACACGGTGTTGGTGGAACGCGACCAACTCACCTCCGGAACCACCTGGCACGCCGCCGGATTGATGGTGACGTTCGGCTCAACATCTGAGACCTCAACCGAACTCCGCAAGTACACGCGAGACCTCTACGCCCGATTAGAGGCCGAGACCGGACTCGCAACCGGTTTCAAACCGGTCGGGTTCATCGAGTTGGCAACCGACGTGGGTCGCCTCGAGGAGTACCGTCGAGTTTCGGCATTTAATCGTTTGTGTGGCGTCGATGTCCACGAAATCTCGGCGCGTGAGGTCGCCGACATGTTTCCGCTGGCTCGCACCGACGACGTATTGGCGGGCTTCTACGTTGTCGGCGATGGCCGCGTCAATCCCGTCGATGTGACGATGTCACTCGCCCGGGGTGCGCGTCAGTTCGGCGTCACGCTCGCTCAAGGTGTGACGGTCGAAGACGTCGTGATCCGAGATGCTGCCGTTCACTCCGTCGTCACAGATCACGGCACGATCGAGTGCGAATACGTCGTCAACGCAGCAGGCATGTGGGCTCGCCAACTCGGCCAGAAATCGGGCGTAGCGATTCCGCTCCAGGCAGCCGAGCACTACTACCTGGTTACCGAGCAGATGGACGGTCTCGACCCGTCGTGCCCGGTGATCGAAGACCCTGCCAATTACGGCTACTACCGCGAAGAAGTCGGCGGGCTGATGATCGGTCTTTTCGAGTCGATCTGCGCTCCATGGAAGGTGGAGGGGATTCCGAACAATTCGTCATTTACGACGCTCCAACCGGATTGGGATCGAATCGGGCCTTACGTCGAAGCAGCAATGAGCCGGGTGCCAAAATCGACTGACATCGGGATTCGCACGTTCTTCTGTGGACCGGAAAGCTTCACCCCAGACCTGCGACCGATCATCGGCCCGGCACCTGAGGTTCGTAACTACTTCGTGGCGGCCGGCCTCAACTCGATCGGGATCTTGACCGGCGGTGGCCTCGGCCAACTCGTCGCCCGATGGATCACGACCGGCGATCCAGGCGCCGACGTCACGAGCATGCACCCGGATCGGCTACAGCCTTACCAATCGAACCCCGAGTACCGACGCACCCGTACCGTCGAGTCGCTAGGAACGGTCTACCAGTGCCACTACCCCAACAAGTCGATGAAGTCGGCCCGCGATACCAAGCGGTCACCGCTCCATGATCGACTCACCGCACAAGGTGCCTACTTCAAGGACGCCAGTGGCTGGGAGGGTGCCGACTGGTATGCCGGTCCAGGCGCAACCCCAGACCCTGGCCGACTCACCTGGGGCCGACCGGCGTTCTGGTCACAATGGGAAGCCGAACACCGGGCTTGCCGCGAGGGCGTGGTCTTGATGGACATGAGTTTCATGTCTAAGTTCCGGGTTCAAGGACGCGACGCCGGTCAAGTGCTGGATCTCGTTTCCGCTAACGCAGTCAACGGCAAATCGGGGCAGATTACGTACACACAGTGGCTGAACGAGGGCGGCCTTCTTGAAGCCGATCTGACAGTCACCAAGATCGCCACAGGCGAGTTTTTCGTGGTTGCAACCGACACCGCTCGTCGTCACGTCGAGGCCCACCTTCGCCGCCACATCGGTGATGCCCACGCGTTCGTCACCGATGTCTCTGGTGCCTACGCCCAGATCAACATCCAAGGGCCCCGGTCACGAGAACTACTCCAGACGCTGACCACGGTCGAGCTGTCGAACGAGATGTTCCCGTTCCGAACGGCACGGGAAATCGATCTCGGGTTCGCCCGCGTGTTGTGCGTGCGGATCACCTACGTCGGCGAACTCGGATACGAACTGTTCGTGCCAACGGAACAGGCGGTGCATGTCTACGACCTACTGATCGCGGCGGGCGGCCCGTTTGGTCTGCGTCACGCCGGGCTGAAGGCGCTCGCCAGCCTGCGGATGGAGAAGGGGTACCGCGACTACGGTCACGACATCGACAACACCGATGGCCCGCTCGAGGCCGGGTTCGGCTTCGCTGTAGCGCTCGACAAACAGGGCGGTTTCGTCGGACGCGAGGCTGTCGTCTCGGCCAAGGCTGACCCGCTCACCCGGCGGCTCGTCCAGATTCGCCTGACCGATCCCGAACCTTTGATGTACCACGCCGAACCCGTACTTCGAAACGGCCGGCCAGTCGGATATGTCAGGGCTGCGTCATACGGCCACACGCTCGGCGGTGCTGTTGGACTGGCGATGGTCGAATTCGACGCTCCCGTGACCATGGCATGGCTTGATCAGGGCGACTGGGCCGTCGATATCGCCGGTCACATATGGCCCGCAAGCGTTTCGCTGCGGCCGATGTACGACCCAGACAACAGTCGCATCCGAGGTCAGTAGTACGACTTGACGCAACCGTTCACTACTGACAACCTCTAGCTGACATCCATCGAGCGAGAAGACGTGAGCGTATGACGAGCGGCCCGGCGAGCACTGAAGCACTGTTGCGCAATACGCTTGAGCGCCAGCCTGCGCTATTGGCGGCACTGACCGACGTCCATCAGGCTGCATGGGCAGCAACTGACGGTGAACTCCTCGATCTGTGCCAAATGCGGATGGCGATGCTGCTCGGTCTTCAGCTCGATGCCTCAAATCTCGATTCAGAACTGATCGCCAGCCTTCGCAACTGGTCTACCTCGCGGCGATTCTCCAGTGTTCAGCGGGCATGCCTGGCATTCACCGAACAGTTCGTGATCGACGTCGCCTCGATCACCGACGATCACGTCGCGGCGGTCGCTGTCGAGTTGGGTGACGACGGGCTCGTCAACTTTGTGAACGCGCTACTGGTTGTGGAACAACGCCAGCGGATGCATCTGATGTGGAACCGGCTGGAGTCGGCATCGTGAGCACACGAGTCGGCGCGGACGCTCGCTTGAACGACGAACTGCGATCGGCGATGAACTTCTGGCAGATCTTGGTGCTGGAACTCGACACGATTGACACGGTCACGACCGAACTAGTACGCGTCAGAGCCGCCAAGCATCACGATTGTCACACTTGACTATCGATCCGCCTGACAGTTGTCAAGCAGAACGAGAGCAACAGTGCGACGGTCGAACAGGCGCTGAGCACGGATTCATCAGAGTTGACACAAGCGCACCAACTGGCTCTTCGGTTTGCCGACGCGTTGATGACACGACCCGGCGACCTCGACGATGCGGCGGTCGATGCACTTCGGCAGCACTACTCACGTGAACAGTTGATCGAACTGACGCTCAAGGTGCTCAAATTCAACACCCAAAAAATTCAGGTCGCTCTCGGTACCCATAGTTGGATCACGGCAGAGCAGATCAACGAGCTCCGTTGGAACCGCGGTGGCACGTACGTCGTCGCGACCTGACTGCTACTTCGTTGACGAAACGATGTACTGGACGATGGTCCTCGCTGCCTGATTAGACGTCGGTCGACCGCTTCCCAGGGGTGAACTTCACTGGCAGGTTTCGGACGGCATAGACGCTCCCACAGTCCTCGAAACGCTCGACACCGTCCCACTGGACCTCGAAGTCTGGGATCCGCGTGAAGATCTCGCGCATCAGCGTCGAGAACATCAGGCGTGCGTGATGCGATCCCAGACACCGGTGAGCACCCATGCCGAACGCCATGTGGCGGTTGCTCGTACGGTGAATATCGATCGTCTCCGGGTCGGGGAACATCTTCGGATCGCGGTTGGCTGCCCAGAACATCATCAGGACACGATCGTCCTTCTTCATTTGCTGGCCGTGGAACTCGGTATCGGCCGTGAGGCGGCGGTACAGACCGCCCCCCGGGCCGCAGTAGCGCAGGAACTCCTCGATTGCCTTCGGCATGTAGTCGATCTCGTCGATCAACTGCTGACGCAGCGCCGGATCTTGATCGATGATCAGGATGCTGTTGCCGGTCACGCCCGAAGTGGTATCCATTCCGCCCAACAACACCAGCATCGAGAAGTCCCGCACCTGCTCATCGGTCAGCCGGGTGCCGTTTACTTCGGTGCGCATCATGTTGCTGAACAGGTCATCTCCGTTGGTTTCGCGCCGCTTGGCGATCTCCATCCCAATGTGGGTGTAGAGGTTGGTGATCGCCTCGATGCCCTTCTCCGGATAGTGGGTCGAGTCGTGAATCAGGCCGTGTACCCAATCGACCCAATCTCGCCAGTTCTCCGACTCCCATTCGAGCATTTCAAGCGTGACACGGGCTGGTAACGCCGTGAACAACTCGTAGCTGAGGTCGGCTTCGCCGCGTTCAATGAACGAGTCGATCAACTCGGTGCAGATCTCGGTGATACGTGGCTCCATCGCCCTGGCGTGGCCGGGGTTGAACCAGGCCAGCACCATTTTGCGGTACTCCTGCTGAATCGGCCCGTCGATGTCGATTGGAATCAACGGTGCCTGATACAGCGCTCCGGGCACACCTTTTGGCAGTTCGACGCTGTGAATCGAACTAAAAAGCTCAGCATTTTGGACCGCTTCATAGAGTGCGTCGTAACCCCAGATCGCCCAGAATCCATCGTGCTCGTTCGACCAGCCCATCGGGCAGCCGGACTCGTTGTACATCAGGTCCTTGAGCACTTCGGTGTTCTCATCGCGCAACTTGGGTGCGTGATGGTCGAAAGCGATGGTGTGCTTGCCCGTCGACGCGTCTTCGGTGATGCTCATGCTCTAATCCCCTCGGTCCAACTCAACGATGATTGCTCGCTCGGGGCACTCACGTGCAGCCGCCAAGAACACCTCAACCGGAACGGTCAGTTCAGCGCCTGCCTTGACGACGGAGCGGTCCTCCAGATCGATGAACTCGAACGCCTCGGGAGCGTAAGTCAGACACAGCGCGTGGCCGCGGCATTTCTCTGGATCAACAAACACTCGCATGCGGCCCCCTAGCCAGTCATTTCCGTGGCCGGAATCTAACAACACCTGACACAACCGTCAAGTCGTCATCGGCCGGTCTCCGTCGAGCGCAAAACCAGCGACGAGTTCGACCCAGCGCTCCCACAACTCCAGCGGATAATCGTGGCCCATCCCTTCGATGACTTCGAACCGTGCGCCCGGAATCAACTCTGCAGTCCGGCGGCCACCTTCGATTCCGATCAAGGTGTCGCGGTCGCCGTGGATCACCAGCGTGGGGACATCGAGCTTGCGAAGTCGATCAGCCCGGGCTGGGCTTGCCCCAGTGGCGAGGAATTGGCGGGTGCTGCCACCCGGATCGAAGCAACGTTCGAATGCCCGTTCGGCGTGCAGACGCCATCGAGCTTCGTTGGCGAACGCGGGACTTCCCCAAATCCGCTGCCCACCGACCCAACTCTCGATGTACTCCTGGCGATTGGTGACTTACGGACGAGTCAAGAACTCCCAGGCTTCGGGAGATGACGTCCGATACTCGGGCTCACCGGACCACGACATCACCGAGGTCATCGTGAGCACACTCTCGGGGTGGTCGATGGCGATTTGTTGGACGATTGCGCCGCCCATCGACAGTCCCATGATGTGCGCTCGCTCGACACCAACCGCATCAAGCACGGCGATCGCATCGTCTGCCATGTCCGCCAACATGTACGACTCACCCTTTTGACCTGTCGGCGCGTTGGTGAACTTGCTGGATAAGCCGACGTCACGGTTGTCGAATCGGACTACGTGGAACCCGCTGCCGACGAACATCGCGCACCACTCATCGGCGTAGTTGATGCACTGGCTGCCAAGCCCGTTGACCATCAACAATGTGGCCGAATCCGACGATCCAAACTCGTCGTAGTAGATCTCGCAGGTTGCGTTCGTTGCGTAACTCATTGTCGGTACGCCGGTCGGCTACCAAGCTGTTCTCGGACCCCGGCTATCAACGGCACGCCGGAGAACGCAACATCGAGTCCCTGGGCATTGTCACGCGACGGCAGGCGCATCATCGTCGCTGGTCCGCCGAACCGTGGCATCTGATTGCCACCTAAAGGTTGCGGACGTTCTGTGTCAGTCACGGTCGCAGCCTAGATTCATGACGCCATGACGCAAGACTTGATGACCAGGGAATGCCGCCCCAACATTTTGATCGTGATGTACGACCAACTCACGTTCGACGCTGCGTATACCAACAGCCCGCTGGCCCCGATAATTGTTACAACTGGTGTCTGACACCAGTTGTAACATCACTGGTGTCGGACTCCTTGGCGGGTGAGTTCTTTCTGGATCGCCTCGATGTTGGGGTCATCGAGAGCGGAACTGTGGTGGAGCGAGAGGGCCGCAGCGATTCCGGCGCCTTGGCCAAGCACGGCGCAGCACGACATATTGCGGGTCGCCGCGTGCGAGACGCGATCACCCCCAGACGATCGACCGGCAACCAATAGGTTCCGAACACCCCTCGGGACCAAGTTGCGGTACGGGAGTTGGAAGTAGCGACCGGTCGTCGGCAGAATCAGGATTCCGTACCCGTCGATAAATTCCGGATAGATCCCGATCGAATCGTCGAAACGGGCCTGTTCACGGACGTCGTGTTCGGTCATGTTGTAGGCCGCATCGATCTTTCGAGTGTCCCGAACACCGAGTGTCATCCCGAAGTTTCTCAGGCGGGCACCCGAACAACCTGGCGTGTAGGCACGGAGTGCTTTGATCGCCTCCATCGCTTGTTTGCGGCCTTCAATCTCGCCCCGAGTGAGATCGTCAGGATCAGTCCCGTCGATGCCGGTCATATGGATCAGGTTCATGTAGGTCAGCTCGCCAGTGTCGTGGACCGCTCCCCACGACCCCGCCAGGGTCGACAAATGAGGCGGGATCAGGCCGTCGGCTATCGCTTGCTCAAACGGCTTGCGAAGAAACGGGGAGAACATGTCGTCCTCCTTACCAGAGGTCTCGATGTCCCACTCGCCATTTCCTGCCCAGTCCTTGTACATCTGCGGATCGGCCTTGATGCCCTCGACAAAGGCGCGCTTGTCGACGCCCGACATGTGGAACATCACCGAGGCGGCCATCATCTCTTCACGCGGCGTGAGATTGGTCGGTGCTCCAGCTCTGTGCGCAACATCGGCGTCACCAGACGCATCAATCACACGTTGGGCGCGAATTGCTTCGCGTCCGGCCTTGGATTCGGTGATGATTCCCGTGACTGCGTCACCATCCATCAACGGTGCGACAAACGTGCGATGCAGCATTCCGCGGATACCGGCTTCCTCGACGAGGGCGTCGGCGACCAGCTTGAAACCCTCGGCATCGAGTTCGTACGACATCGATTGGCTCTCGGGCACAGCCGCATCCATCTCGAACGCTCGAGTCTCGAATTCGCGGCCGATGCCGTTGGCTTCGATGGTCTCCTCGTGGCGGTACCAGGCCATCCCCTCGACACCGACGGCGGTGATGTTCCCGCCAAAGCATCCGAATCGCTCGACGAGTGTGACCTCGACACCGGCACGAGCGGCGGCAAGCGCTGCTGCGAGACCAGCTGGGCCAGATCCAACCACGAGCACGTCAGTCTCGTGGATCACATCGATCTGGCGGGCGGGCTCGGTGACCGTGCCGAAAGTCGTCATCCGAGCGCCGACGAGATCGACGGGGTATCGGCGAGGAGCCGCTTCGTGTACTCCTGATCCGGACTGCTGAGCACGTGCTTGGTGGGCCCGAACTCCACAATCTTCCCGTCGGCCATCACGGCAACACGCTGCGCCAACGAACGGACCAGCGGCAGATTGTGCGTGACGAACAACATCGATAGGCCAAGATCGCGTTGCAGCTCAAGCAAGAGTTCGATGACCGCAGCCTGAACCAAGACGTCGAGAGCAGATGTGATTTCGTCACAGATCAACACCGACGGCTTGCTGACGAGCGCGCGTGCGATTGCGACACGTTGACGTTCCCCACCACTGAGCTGATCGGGGTATCGCGAGGCGTACGCCGCTGTCAGCGATACCCGTTCGAGCATCTCGGCGACGGCGTGACGTGCTTCATCTGCCGATGCACCGGCGATGCGCAGCGGTCGCGCGACTGAATCGCCAACGCTGCGCCGCGGATGCAAGGAGCCGTACGGGTTCTGAAACACGTACTGAATCGAGAGTCGTTGGGCGGTCGGCCGCCGGCGCGAGGATCGCTCAAGTGGTGCTCCGTTGAGAACGATCTCGCCGGTCCATTCGTGGTGAAGCCCGCCGATAGAACGCGACAGGGTCGTCTTCCCCGACCCGGATTCACCGACCAATGCGACACATTCACCGCGACCGACGTCGAAGTTGATGTCGTGGACAACCTCGTGACGGGTGTACGAGGCATTGACACCACGAAGCGACAGCGCAGCATCCGATTCGTTCAACGCTGTGAACACGAGACCACCAGCACGCGTCCGGTCAGGCACCTCGCCAGCCCGGAAGCAGCGGACGCTATGACCGAGCGATATCTCGATGACCTCGGGAAACGAGGCGTGGCAACTCTCGACGGCCAACTCACACCGGAGCGCGAAGGCGCATCCAACCGGCCGGTTGCCTGGTGAAGGAGCGCGCCCACGGAGACCGACAATCGCGTTCTCTCCGCTGATGTCGGGCGCCGCCGCGGTGAGGTATCGCGTGTATGGATGTTGCGGGTCCTCGAAGATCGTTTTCGTCGGACCCTGTTCGACGATTCGGCCAGCGTACATGACGGCGACTCGATCGGCAAGATTGGCGACGACGGCAAGGTCATGGGTGACGTACAGCGCAGCGACACCATGCTGCCGTGTGAGGACTCTGATTGTCTCCAACACGTGCGACTGGGTGCTTACGTCGAGCCCGGTCGTCGGCTCGTCGAGCACGATCACCGATGGACGACAGGCGAACGCCATCGCCAGGCCGACTCGCTGCTGTTGACCACCCGACAGTTGGTGCGGATATCGGCGCATGAACTCGGGCGTCGACGGCAGGAGTACTTCGCTCATCACCTCGACCACCCGAGCGCGACGGGCCTCGGCCGACCCGCCAAATCCGTGAAACTCCATCACCTCGAGCAGTTGCGTTCCGATTCGCAATGCCGGGTTCAGCGAGCTCGACGGATCCTGCGGTACGTAGCTGACGAGCCTCCCCCGGGCTACTCGCAAATCGCGCTGGTTGAGGGTCAGCATCGCCGACTCGTCGATCGTGATTTCGCCGCCGCCGATTGCGACGCCCTTGCGGGCATGACCAAGTACGGCAAGTCCAACAGTCGTCTTGCCCGAGCCAGACTCTCCAACCAAGCCGAGCACCTCGCCCGGCGCGATCGCGAGGGTGACCTCGTCGACGATGTCCGCTCCGGTATTAGCGACGTTGATCCGCAGCGATGAGATCGTCAAGCCCTGGGTCACTCGGGTGCCCGTCCACGATCGATCCCGGCCGAGGCCCGCGAGATTCCGTCAGCAATCAAACCAGTTCCAACCGTCAGCAGCGCAATGGCGATGATCGGGAGCACACTCCCCCACGGTTGGTCCCAACCGCGCAATTTGCCGCGATGCTCATCGATCATCAGACCCCAGTTGGCAGCGCCGGGATCTGGCACGAAACCCAGAAACCCCAGTCCGGCGATCAGTCCGATCGCAAAGGTCAGGCGGAGGTTGGCCTCGACCAACAACGGCGATGTGACGTTTGGAAGTAACTCGGACCGGATGATCCGCCAACGCGACTCGCCGAGCGCCTCGGCGGCCGACACGAAGTCGCGCTCGACCACGGAGACCGCTGCACCGCGTACGACTCGGGCAATCCGAGGAACGGTGGTGATGCCGACGGTCAGGATGATCAGCTTCATCGATGGATTGAAGATCGAGATCAGAACGAGCGCCATGATCACCTGGGGTAGCGAGAGGATCACGTCCATGATTCGCATCAGAACCGTGTCGAGCCGACCTCGGTCGTATGCCGCCAGCAGACCGATCGTGGTGCCGATCACCAACGCAAGTGCGGTCGCGGCGACCGCGGCAATCAGCACCGGGCGACCACCGAAGAGGAACCGGGTCCACACGTCGTAGCCGAGATCGCCTGTTCCGAACACTGTATCCGTGCCAGAAGCCTGCCTGAGTTCGCCAGGCAACTGAAACGCCTTGCCGACGAATTCCTGCTCGCCGTACGGCGCCAACCATCGACCGCAGAGAGCGATCAGTGCCATCGTCCCAGCCATCAGCAGACCGATTCGAGTCCGCCACAGGCGCATCGCGACGCGCATCACTCCTGGCGGCTTCGATGCCACGACCAGCCCACGGTTTTCGATGACAGCGTTCACCCGATACGCGTCCTTAGACGCGGAGTCACCAATATCGTCGCGACATCGGCCAGCAGATTTGTCACCACGTAGACGCCGGCCAGCACCATCGCCAGGTACTGCACGACTTGAACGTCATTGGCACGCACGCCAGCGCGCATCGCGCCACCAATCCCCGGATAGTTGAACAGGAACTCGACGACGATGACTCCAGCCGCAAAGTAGGCGACGTTGAGCGCAATCACCTGCAACACTGGTCCCAACGCGTTCGGGAGGGCGTGTCGCCACAGCACCGTGCGTTCCGGGGCGCCCTTTAGGCGAGCCATCTCGACGTAGTCACTTTCCAACACCTCGATCAACGAGATGCGCGTCACCCTCGAGATGTACGGGACTGCGCCGATCACCAATGTGATCGTTGGCAGGATCATCTGCTCCATCTCTGACCAGGGTTTTGCTCTCGGATCTAACTGCACGACGGCGGGCAGCCAGTTCCATAGACCGGTAGAGAACACGATCACCAAAGTCAGGCCGACCACAAATTCGGGGAGCGATGCGAGTACGAGCATCGTGTTCGTGGTGACACCGTCGATCATCGAGTCACGCCTGCGCGCTGTGATCGCGCCGATCAACAACGACAACGGCACGGATACGACTGTCGCCAGGACCAGCAGGAAGAGCGAATTGAGCACGCGGGCGCTCAAGTAGCTGGTGATCTTGACGTTTGTCACGAACGACTCGCCAGGATCGCCGGTAACGATGCCGCCCAGCCAGTCGAAGTACTGAGTGAGGATCGGCCGGTCAAGACCCCATTGCGCACGCAGCGCGGCAATCCGATCCGGCGTCGCATCTCGACCTAATACCGATTCGGCGACGTCACTCGGCAGCATTTGCGTGGCCGTGAAGATGATCACCGACACCACCAATAAGGACAGTTCACCAACAAGCAACCGCACACAGATGAACTTCAACACCCCGCGGGCGAACAACGCTCCTGTGAGGAACAGCACGTTGACCGCGATTAAAAGGATGAGGGCCATGTGAAGCTGCTATCGCGAATACGGTCACCACCGGATGTCCGGTGGTGACCTCAATCACCAAATGGTAGAAGTCAGGTGCCGAACGAGAGGTTCTTGAAGCCGCGACCGTAGTGGTCGAGGTTGAGCGTGTTAGCCCTTTCGACCAGGCCCTGAATCCGCTCGTTATAGGCGTCGAGCGTGTTCTGGAAGAATGGGATAATCAGCCCGCCGGTGTCGAACAGCTCCTGCTGCATCTTGGTCATGATCTCGCAGCGTTTGGCGTCGTCGGTTTCGGCGAGTGCGGCAGCGTAGTCGTCAGCAAAGGTCGAGCCCTCCGGCGGCCAGTGATCGCCCGGGTACGGCGAGGTGTCCTTCAGGCTGCTGGCGGCAACCTGCGGCAGAAAGTTTCGGGTGCCCCAGTAGTCGGTCGCGAATGTCCGCTTGAGATACTCGTCACCCCAGTAGGCCCCGCCGGGGAGTATCACTGCGTTCACGGTGATACCCGCCGCCTTGGCCTGTTCGGCAAACACGGTGACCATCGAAATCAGCCCAGCAGTGTCATCTGGGGCGAAAAGGTCGATGGTGAGATCGCTCTGTCCGGCTTCGGCCAGCAGCGCCTTTGCGGCATCGATGTCTTGCACTCGTTGTGGCACACTGTCGAGATAGCAGGCGTCGAGCGGTGAATACAGGTCATTGGCAACCCGACCGAAGCCACTGAGCACCTGCTCGACCATCGCATCGCGGTCGACGATCAGGCGCATCGCCTGTCGAACACGGACGTCGGTGAACGGCTCCTGATCAACCGCCATGACGATCGTCAACCACCCACCGCCACCGGCGTTGAGCACCTTGAATCCGGGCGTACCCGAGATCTGTTCAACGGCAGTCGACGGAAGATCGGCGATGCAGTCGATCTGATCGGCCAACAAGGCGTTGATCATCGCCTCGTCGTCGGCAAAGTCGATGATGTGTACGGCGTCAAACGACGGCTTGCCGACGTCCCAGTAGTGCGGGTTCTTGACATGGGTCGACTGGACGCCGACATCGAAAGACTCGAGCATGAATGGCCCGGTACCAACCTGAGTGGTCGGATCGCCGGCGAACCGTTCGTATCCAACTGGCACGATGCCTGCCGTGTACGCGCACAGGCTCTCTTTGAAGTTCGAGACCGGCTGCAGGAGTTGCACCTGAACCGTCACGTCATCGACCTTTGAGAGCCCGTCTACGGTCAAAATCGGACGCAGACCGCCTCCGCCGAAAACCGCCAGTGTGTCGTCCAGCATGCGTGTGAACGAGTAAATCACGTCGTCGGCGGTCACCGGGTTCCCGTTGCTGAACTTGACGCCGTCCTTCAATGTGATCGTGTAGTTGTCTGCAGCGTTGGCCGTGACGTCTTTGGCGATGCCGTTGGTGTACTCCGGTATGTAGTCGGGGCTAAAGCTCATCAACGGTTCCCAACCGGTCGCCTGACGGGCGATGTCAGCTTTGGACACGATGTGCTGACCGTCGAGCAGGTCATTCGCACCGCCCAGCGTGCCGACACGCAGGATGCCACCCGGGGCCTCAGGTTGCGGCGGATCGGTAGCCGGCGCTGAGGCAGGAGCTGAAGCCGAATCTTCCGGTTCAGACGATGACTCGACGGCTTCCTCGTCACTGCCGCACGCGGCAAGCGCTACGACCGCCGAACCGCCGATGATGAACTTACGCCGGTTGATCGCACTCCCCGGCATCCAAACTGGATTGCTTTCCTCAGCCATGTCGGCCTCCCCTTGCGGTATCCGATGTTCGGCCCCCATTGGCGACCATCAACGCGGCATCATAGTCACGATGAGTTTGTGGAAACCGAAAGACGACCTAAACGGCGGGCGACGATCCGGCGCGGAACTCCTGGCTGCCGCCGCTCAGGCCGAGCCGACACGCAGCGATATCCAATACGGCCACACCGACGGAGTGATCGATCTGACCTGGGGCCATCCCGATCCGTCGATGTTTCCGGGTGAGGCTGTTGCAACCGCGACCGAATCCATGTTGTCGCGTCACGGCTGGCAGGCGTTGACATACGGCGCTCCGGCCGGTGCCGCGTTCGTGCGTGATGGCATCGCCGATCACCTTGCACGAGTTGACGCCAGCGTGTCACCCGACGACATCGTGATCACCTCCGGAAGCTCCGGCGCGCTCGACCTCGTCCTGTCGCTACTCGCACGCCCTGGCGATGTGGTGTTCGTCGAGCGACCCACGTATTTCCTGGCGCTTCGGATCTTCGCCGACCATGGGGTGCAAGTGATCGGGCTGCGAGGCGACGACGCCGGGCCCGACCCAGATCACTTTCACGCCGCCGCAGCCGCCGCTGCCGCCAACGCCCAACGTACGTTTCTGTATCTCGTTCCGACCTACGCCAACCCGACCGGGCGATGCCTGCCGGCCGATCGCGCCGAGGCACTCCTCAACGTTGCTGCAACCAGGGGAACGCTCGTGATCGAAGACGACGTTTACCGCGACACCAGCCCGTCGGCGCCGCCATCAATGTCAAGCCTCACTCGTGACATCGTGATCCGACTTGGCTCGTTCTCGAAGTCGCTCGCACCCGGATTACGGGTCGGCTACCTCTCGGCGTCACCGGCGATCAGCACACAAATCGCCAACTGTGGGCTGCTCGATTCCGGTGGAAGCGTCAACCATTTCGCCGCCATGTTGGTCGGTGAGCTGATTCGTTCAGGCCGATTCGCAGAGGTGGTCTCCGAGGGTCAAGCCCGTTATCGAACCCGCCGGACGGCGATGCTGGAGGCGATCGACTCGGCATTGATGCCAGCAACCGCGCCCGACGGGGGGTTCTTCCTCTGGCTCCCGCTCCCCCATGGCGTGTCATCCACGGGTGTGTGCGAAGCGGGGAGAGATGCCGGCGTGCTTGTCTCGAATGGCCGACTGTTTTACGTCGGCGAACCCAACCGTGAGTACGTGCGAGCGTCGTTCAGCATGCTGGATGAATCATTGTTGATCGAAGGGGCCCGCCGACTCAATCAAGTTGTGTCCGCAGCAGCGACTCCTGGGTGATCATCGCACCGAGGGTGCCATCAGCTTGATGCATTGAACCGGCGTACAACCCGCGTGCGCCACCAGCCATCAACGGCCACATGTGATGCAACATCCAATCATCGGCTCTAATCGGTGAGCGGAACCAGACGGCATGGTCGAGACTGGGGCCGCCCTGAGGTAGCCCGGGCACGTCAACCGTGGCGAAGCCGGAGCCAATATCTGACATGTACACGAGGGCGCAACAGTTCGTCAGGCGATCATCTCCGAGCGACTCGCGTATCCGAACCCACATCGTCGGACTCAGTTGTACGCCATCCATATTGGATTTGGTGGGGGGCACGATGCGGACCTCCGCCAGCGGAAAGTTGTGATTGAACGCCTCGACGTCGCACTCCTCAGGTGCCGGGAGCCCAGCAAGCATCGGAACCGAATACTCGCTTCCGATCTCATCGGCGTGGAACGACGTGGTCAGGTCAAAGATCACTTCACCGTTTTGGACAGCACTGACCCGGCGAGCCGAGAATGAGCGTCCGTCGCGATCGCGTTCGACCCGGAAAATCACTGGACGATTCCTCAAACCGGGCCTGAGGAAGTAGCCGTGCATCGAATGCGGCGATCTGCCCTCCGGTACGGTCGCGCCGGCCGCTTTCAGAGCCTGCGCAGCGACCTGACCGCCGAACAACGTTGGGCGACCGTTGTCGGGAACCTCGTTGATCCCGCGATACAGATCTCGATCGATTTCCTCCAAGTCGAGCAGTTCGACCATCGAAGGGAGGCAGGGGACCAAAGGTTTCATCCGGGTTCTATCGTTGCATTCCCGACGCTTGCCGCCAACTCGACCGCCGTGCGAACGAGCGCTACCCAGGCGTCAGGGTGGTTGGTATGCGCGAAGTGATCGGCTCCCTCGACGACAAGCAGTGCAGCATTGGCTCGTTCGGCGAGTCGGCGGTGCGCGGCGCGAAATCTCGGATCAGGGGCCTCGGTTCCGCAGCCAACCACGAACGGCACCTTAAGTTGATCGAGATCCATATATGGTTCGAACTGCGAACTCATGTCAGCTCGAAACGCGGCTCCCTCGGCGCGCAGCAGATCTTGCGTTCGCGATGAGATTTGCTCCCAACGCTCGTCCCCGAGGATCCATCTGTTGAAGTCCTCGCCGAGCGATTCTGGGTCGGTGTACAGCGCCCAGGAGACGGTTCGCTCCCATGCCTCGCGCCCCATCCACCAGTCCCACGGCACCATCGGCGGTTCCCATACGCCGAGGGCGGCAAACAGTTCCGGTGCCTGCGTGGCGGCCATCATCGCGATCGAGCCTCCCGCGCTTTGGCCTACGACCACGTGGGGTGTGCCCTCGAGCAGCTCGATCAAATCGTCTGCGTGTTGCGCGAACCCGGCACCGAACTCACCGGCCGCCAGCGACTTGCCGTAACCACGTCGGTCATAGACGCTGACATCGAGATCGCCGAGTTGATGCACGACGTGGGCAAAGTTCTTGCTGCGGTCCGGTGCTCCGTGTACGAGCATGATCGGCACGTCGGACGCACCCGCATGATGACGAACAACATGTAGACCCGTCGCATGCACGAACAAGAACATAGCCAGCCAAACACCAAACCTGACGAAACCGTCAAGTCGTGCACTTCTGAGCGCCGGCTGAGTGTGAGCTGTGTCGCTCGGTAGAACCGATTGCGAGGACAAGCCGGACCTGATCGTGCTCGATGTGATGCTGCCCGACCTCGACGGTAGCCGTGCTGCACTCGACTCGATCCCGGCGATCGCCCCCGACCGCTGCGTTTGTGATGGGTCTCGACGCTGTCGATTGGATTGAGGCGATGGACGGATACGAGCGCTTCCTCATCACTCACGACGACACGACACTGTGGAGCCCCGGATTCTCCGGATACCGGGCACCAGACGTGTCAAGCTGAGGCGATGTCACGAACATTGACGGTGCTCGATGGAGGAATGGGCCGCGAGTTGCTGCGGATGGGCGCACCGTTTCGGCAACCACAATGGTCGGCGCTGGCGCTTACCGAGGGACCCGAGTGGATCGTTCGGGCCCACACGAATTTTATTGACGCCGGTGCCGACGTGGTCACGACGAACAGCTACGCGATTGTTCCCTTTCACATCGGCGAGGACAGGTTCGTCAACGAGGCCAACCCGCTCGCGGACATCGCTGGACGCTGCGCACGAGCCGCCGCCGACGCAGCTTCACGGGACATCCGTGTTGCTGGTTCATTGCCACCATTGTTCGGTTCGTACCGTCCTGACCTGTTCGCTGCGGACGACGCTCCTCGGATCATCGATCCTCTCGTCGAAGGACTCGCGGAGCACGTCGACATCTGGCTCGGCGAAACACTCAGTTCGATCGCCGAAGCGAGGGCCGTTCGTCGAGCACTGGAACGAGTCGGAGATTCGATTCGACCGCTTTGGATCTCGTACACACTCGACGATTCGAGCGACACAGCGCTGCGATCCGGCGAGTCAGTTGCCGATGCCGTTCGGGCAGCGATTGATCTCGGGGCGACTGCTGTACTGTTCAACTGCAGTCAGGCTGAGACGATTAGACGGGCGATCCCAAGCGCTGTGCGAACGTCGCAGGGCGAGGTCGAAGTTGGCGGCTACGCCAATCGATTTGTCGAGTCACACACAGAGGTCGGACAAGCGAACGATCATCTCAGCGAGTACCGCCATGACCTCGATCCGACGACCTACCGCGACGTGGTGGCTGTTTGGATCGACGACGGTGCGTCAATCGTCGGGGGTTGCTGCGGTATCGGCCCTGACCACATCGCCGAGATCGCGGTGCTTGCGACACTCTCAGCACCTCGCTAGAGCGGCAGATTACCGGTTGCCAGCTTGGTACTGCCGGTGTCGTTGTATGCGGCAATCGTTCGTTGGGCGATTCGCATCTGGTGGATCTCGTCGGCACCGTCGGCGAATCGGGCCCATCGTGCCTGCTGCAACATGTGTGCGAGCGGTGTATCGGTCGAATAGCCGAGGGCACCGTGAACCTGGATCGCCCGATCGATGATTCGCCACAGGCTGTTGGCGACGAAGTGCTTTGCCATCGAGACAACAGCGATGAAATCCATGCCCTGTTCGAGCTGATAGGCGGCGTGCAACACCATCAGCTTGCACTGGTACAACTCGACAGCCGAGTCGGCGATCAGCCACTGGATGCCCTGTTTCTCGGCGAGCAGCGACCCGTGCGAATACCGCTCCATCGATCGCCCAACCATCATGTCAAGTGCGATCTCGGCCTGTCCGATCCATCGCATGCAGTGCGCAAGTCGCGCCGGTCCGAGCCGGTACTGGCCGAGCAGATGCCCCTGTCCCCTACCACCGAGCATGTTGGCGGCGGGAACCCGTAGGTCCTCGATCAGGATCTCGCAATGGTTATGACCGCCTGACATCGTCTCAACGTCTCGAACGAGAGTCCAACCGGGTGACGGCAAATCAACGATGAAGCATGAGTTAGCTGCTTGAGGGATCTCCGGATCCTCCTCGGTCCGAGCGACTAGCAGCGCGAACTTGGCACCGCGGGCACCGGAGATGAACCATTTGTGACCGTTGATCACCCACTCATCGCCGTCTGGATAGGCGAACGTCTGGATCAGCGTCGGGTCAGAACCTGCAACCTCCGGCTCGGTCATGGCGAAGCACGATCGGGCCGTTCCATCGCACAGCGGTCGTAGATACTTCTCCTTCTGTTGATCGGTGCCCCAGTGCTGCAGAGTGTGTTGATTTCCCTCATCGGGCGCTTGTGCGTTGAGCACAAAAGGTCCGATCGATACTTTTGCGGCCTCTGCCGAGACGGCCGCCATCGCCGTCGGCCCGAGGCCCATCCCTCCCCACTCGGGCGGCATGTGTGGGAGCCACAGACCCCACTCGTCCTTCGCCTCTTTGCGAAGCTTGACGATCGTCTTGACAACCTCGGAGCGCTGATTCTGGTCAATCGCTTCCCACTCCGGTCGGACACGCGTATCCATGAACTCACGAACCTTGAGGCGAACCTCGTCTACCTCTGGCGGGAAACTGAAATCGATCACGACGCGAGTCTGACGGCAGCGGGGTGGGTGGTGCCAACCCGACCCACGTAGCCTGCCAGCGATGACTGAGCCGACTGCCCGAAGTTGGGACCGAGCGGTACTTCCTGAGGGAGACGAGAAGAAGCAAGCCGTACGCCAAATGTTCGACGCGATCGCGCCGCGGTACGACCTCGTCAACCGGGTGATGACATTCCGGCTTGATGTCCGGTGGCGGCGTCGAAGTGTCCGCGACCTGCGACTGCCACCCGGTTCAGTGGTGCTCGATCTTGCGAGTGGCACGGGCGATTTATGCATCGACTTGCGTCACGCCGGTCATCTACCGATCTCAATGGATTTGAGTTACGGGATGCTCGCAGCGGATCGCTCGGGCGCTCCACGTTCGCAAGCAGATATCCTGCGGCTCCCAGTGCGTGGCGCTTCGGTCGATGGTGTGGCCTGCGGGTTCGCACTCCGAAACCTGCTGGAACTTCCAGCGTTCTTCGACGAACTCGCCCGAGTCGTCCGTCCTGGCGGCCGGATTGCACTCCTGGATGTTGGGATCCCGAAGAATCGGGTGATCCGCTTTGGCAACAACATCTATTTCGGCAAGATCGTCCCCAAGATTGGGGCGCTGCTATCCGACGGAGCCGCCTACCGGTACCTGCCGAAGAGCGTCGCCTACCTGCCTGAGCCAGTCGAGATGGTGGCGATGCTGCGGCGCAGCGGATTCAGCGACGCCTCGCACCACTTGCTGTCTGGCGGGCTGACACAGCAGCTACTCGGCACTCGCAACCGAACGAGCTGACATGCGCGCCGTCTCGACGCCACTCGATGTCGACGTTGACTTGAATGACGTCGCCCGCAACGACGGTTACCTGTTCGTGCGCGATGGCGTTGGCTTCGCTGGTCGGGGCACCGCCGCTCGGGTATCGATTGATCAAGCAGTCACGTTCCTTGCTGCAATCGAGCACGACGATCAAACGGGGTACGCGCGTGGTCCGATCGCACTCGGTGCGTTGCCGTTCTTACCTGGCTCATCGGCCGAGCTGATTGTTCCTCGCATCACAGTCGGCAAGGACGCTCACGGTCGCAGTTGGGTGACTCGGATCGACGATGCGGACGACGATTTGGATTCAGCGACTCGACCATCGCCGACGGCGGCATCGTTCACGCTCCGGCCTGGGGTCGAGATCGAGCATTACCTCGCCGCTGTCACGGCCGCCCGCGACGCTGTACGGGCGGGTTTGATGGACAAGGCGGTGATCGCCCGTCCGATCTTTGTCGAGTCAGATCACCCGATCGATGTGCACGCCGTATTGCGACGTCTGAAGGCAACCTTCGGATCGAGCTATCGATTTTCAGTCGACGGATTCGTCGGAGCATCACCCGAGCTGTTGGTCGCCGTCGAAGCCGACATTGTCAGCGCTCATCCGCTCGCTGGAACAACCAGAACCACGGGTGACCCCGAGATCGATGCGCAACTGGCGCTCGAACTGCAGTCCAGCGCCAAGAATCGGATCGAGCATCGGGCGGCGATCGAAATGGTGCGTGACACGCTGCTCCCGTATTGCAGTTATCTCGACTGGGCCCCGGAACCGTCGATCGTGAAGGTCGCCAACGTGCAGCACCTCGGGTCACAGGCGGACGGCCGTCTCTCGAAGCCAGTGGCAACAGTGATCGAGCTGGTGCGAGCGCTCCAGCCGACACCCGCCGTCGGCGGCTACCCGAGAGACGCTGCAATCGAGTTAATCACCTCTGTAGAAGGCTTCAAGCGCGGGCTCTACGGCGGAGCCGTCGGCTGGGTTGACGCTCACGGCAACGGCACATGGGCGGTAGCGCTGCGCTGCGCTGAGCTAGCGCCCGACCGCTACTCCGCCCGACTCGTGGCCGGAGGCGGAATCGTCGCCGATAGTGATCCACTCGACGAACTGGCCGAAACCCAAGCCAAGTTCCAAGCCATGCTCAGCGCAATCGTCCGCCCCTAAACCCCCGTTCATGTCGCGATGGTCACGGTATATGAGGGTTCAGGGCGACATGAACGGCGCGGTTTAGGGTGGCGTGGGTGGTTACGTTGTCCGCTCGATCGGTCACGACCCGAGTGACGCTGGGACCGGATGATGTGACGGCTGAGATCAAGGCCTCAACGCTCGACACCGTCGTCGCATGCACACCATGTGATTGAGCGAGAGCGACAATGTCAGTGTGATGTGGGGTTCCGAACAGCAGCTCGAAATGTTCCGGCGCGAGCGTGGTTGCTGGAGGTAGGAACGAGAAAATGCCACCACCTCCGTTGTCGATAACAATGATCCTCAGGTCGGCGGCTCGCTCCTTGAGTGCCCACAGCGCGTTGCTGTCGTGAACGAACGCAAGATCGCCAAGCAACACCACTGTCGGTCGACCCGACAGTGCCCGACCAAGCGCAGTTGCCAGCGTGCCGTCGATGCCGTTGGCACCTCGGTTCGAATGTGCTCGCGCCGAGCGACCACCAAACCATTCCAGATCGCGCACGGGCATCGACGAGGCAACGACCAATTCGGCCTCAGACGGAAGACTGTTGGCAACGAGGCGAGCGACACCTGGTTCTGACAACGGCTGATCGGCGACGGCGACGGCGATCGCGTTCTCGGCATGCCCGTTGGCAGCCAGCCAACCGTCAAGCCAAGACTCGTCTGCCGACCCCGACAACGTTCCGAGATCGGCGATTGAGCAGAACGCCGAAACGTTTCGGTCTGGGTCGATCACTCCTGGGCCGCCGATCTGCACGACTGGTGCACCGCTGGCGATGATCCACTGCGACAGCACCTTTGATGCGGGTGCTCTGCCCAACCGAACGACCAATTCCGGCATCTGGGACTGGGCAAACTGGTCGTGACGCAACAGCGAATCAAACGTCGTCACCGCCTGGTGCAGGTCTCGTAGCCCTGACATCGGATCTGCAAGAACCGGCCACCGAAGTCGGCGCGACAGCTGATCGACATGGCTGCGATCGAGACCGTGCAAACCACCTGCCACGATGACGCCGCGCCCGACAGCAAACTCGACACCGAGCGGCCCGCTCGAGGCGATGCCTCTGGGCACGCTGAGCGGCGGACCGATCGGTTCAGGTAGCCGATCGGGTTCTCCGATCAACGGCTCCCGGAACGGCAAGTTGAGATGCACTGGGCCAACAGCCGCTGTGGCGAATACGCGTTGTGCAAGTGGTCTCCAGGTCGTCGGGTCGGCGGTGTCAGGAACAGGCGCATCGTGAAACCAACGCACGGATCGGCCGTACAACTCGATCTGGTCGATCGTCTGTGGCGACCCGATGCCGCGCAGTTCTGGCGGACGATCGGCCGTTGCGACGATCATCGGAACGTTAGACAGCCCGGCTTCGACAACCGCAGGGTGGAAGTTCACCGCAGCGGTGCCACTCGTGCAGAGCAGGACTGCAGGTACACCGTCGAGCCCAAGCCCGAGCGCGATGAAGGCAGCAACGCGTTCGTCATGGACGACGTGCAGCGCCAGTTCAGCTCGAGCTGCCAACGCCAGCGCCATCGGGGTGCTGCGAGAACCGGGCGCGACTACGGCATGACGTACGCCGCACCGAATCCACTCGTCGACAAGAGTCGCGCACGCGGTCGCGTTGGCAGTCATGGACTCCGACGATACGGGACGTAGGGTTCCGCAACATGGCTGCCGTGAAGACACCGATCCGTGTCGACATTTGCTCCGATGTCGTATGCCCCTGGTGCTACAGCGGCAAACGACGGCTCGAGCTGGCGCTTGTCGAACTCGACGGCGGAGTGGAACTCGGCGACCGGCTCGCCGGCGAGCAACAGACCAGCGAGCAACAGATCGTTGACAATGCGTGAGCGGCTGGTCTTCCTTCACGGGTTCACGCAGACTCACCATCACTGGCACCGCGGCGCCCATCTGATTGCCGACAGACTGGGCTCCGAACCCACGCTGGCGTTCGTTGATCTACCTGGACATGGCCTCAGTGATGCCGACGGAACACCGATCGCCGGCTCGGGGCAATCGCTGGCGCGCGTCGGCGGTCGGGGGACATGGACCGGCTATTCGATGGGAGCCCGATTTGCCCTCGCCGCTGCCACCTCCATCGACCACTCGATCGATCGACTCGTTCTGATCGGTGGTACGCCGGGATTCATCGACGAGGGTGAGCGGGGTCAACGTCGCACCTCAGATCAGCAGCTTGCCAACCGAGTCGTGCAGGTCGGTGTCGAGACGTTCGTCGATGAGTGGCTCGCCGGACCACTCTTCGCCGATCTTCCTGACGACCCTCAGGATCGTCAGCATCGGCTCGCCAACACGGCTGCCGGATTGGCATCAAGCCTTCGCAATGCCGGCACCGGCGTGCAGCCACCGATGTGGGATTCGCTCGCACGAATCACGATCCCGGTTCTCGTTCTGGCGGGTGCGCGAGATGCCAAGTTTTCTGAGATCGGACACCGAATGGTCGAGGCGCTCCCAAACGCCACGTTCTCAACGGTGGATGGTGCCGGACACGCCTGTCACACCGAGCAGCCTGATCGCGTCGCCGACCTGATAGCCGCATGGATCTTGCAAACGCCGGTAGCCGAACGCCTGGACAGGTCAGTCCTCTAGCCGACCGCCAGCCCGATCGCCAGTAGCGCGCCGTACACGAGTTGGGTCTTGCCGGTCGCTCCGAGCACGCCGATCAACTCGCCACCCGATGCACCCGTCAGCACCCGACGAACGGGGATTTGAGCGATCAGTACTCCACCGATCGCCAGCACAGCCCACGGCCGGACGATCGCCGAGAGTGCAGCCATCAACAACGCACCGATAACCAACCCGACGTACAGCCCTCGGGTCCGACGGTCACCGAGTCTCACGGCCAGTGTGCGTTTGCCGACTTGTGCGTCGGTCGGGATGTCACGCAGGTTGTTGACGACCAACAATGCACACGCCAGAAGCCCGACCCCGCACGCCGCAACCCATGTGACACCTGGAACGCTCTCGATCGCCATGTAGCTCGTTCCGACGGTGGCCACCAATCCAAAGAAGACGAACACGAACAACTCGCCGAGTCCCAGGTATCCGTATGGTCTCGGCCCGCCCGTGTACCCCCACGCCGCCAGGATTGCCGCTGCACCAACGACGAGCAACCACCACGACGTGGCGATCGCCAGCACAAGACCGACGATCGCGCCGCACAGCAACATGGCGAGAGCGGCACGCTTCACGGCCCTCGGGGACGCCTGGCCCGTCGCAACGAGTCGCACCGGTCCAACCCGCACATCATCGGTGCCCTTGACGCCGTCGCTGTAGTCGTTGGCATAGTTGACACCGACCTGAAGCAGCAGAGAGACCGCTAACGCCCCGGCCACTCGCCACCACAGGACGTCGGGTCCGTTCTCGATTCCAACCGCACAAGCCGCCCCAACAGCAACTGGTACCACGGCGGCCGGCAACGTACGAGGACGGGCACCAGCGATCCAGGTCGAAAGCGGGGGGTTCGATGAAGTCGTCATGTGTGCGTCATGATGGGCCAGTGAGCGAACTCTGGCAACTCGATGCCCTGCAACTTGCTGAACGAATCCGTGCCGGTGAGGTGTCAAGTCGAGAGGTAGTGGAAGCGCATCTTGCCCGTATCGACGCCGTCAACCCGCATCTGAACGCGATCGTGCGGCGGCTAGATGACGAAGCACTGGCTGCAGCCGACGCTGCCGATGCGGCGGTCGCCGCCGGCGAAACCCTCGGCGTGTTCCACGGCGTGCCATTTACGGTGAAGGAAAATATCGACGTTGCAGGAACACCAACGACGCAGGG
>JANOTN010000119.1:0-6528 GCA_031416375.1 Ilumatobacteraceae bacterium | reverse complement strand
GGTTCTCTCGATGTGCGGACGCAGCGGCTCGTCAAGCTCGGCATCGCCATCGGGGCGCTCGCCGAGGGCGCGGTGCGCTCCAACGTCCGCAAGGCCCTCGCCGAAGGTGCCAGCCCAGCAGACATCCGCCACGTTGTGGTGCTCGCGATCACGACCGCTGGTTTCCCAGCGGCCGTCGCCGCGCTCGGCTGGGTCGACGAAGTGCTCGACGCGCCAACGACGACGTCCTAGCGGCCACTGGCGCGCCGGCCGGGTCCGCGTCACCCAGGGTCTAGTGTTCGGTCTTGTCGGCATCGCCGGCTCCCTCGCCGGATCGGCCTTGAACCGCCGCCTAGACGGTGGCGTTCTCCCGCTCGCGTTCGCCGGGCTCATCCTCGTCGCCGCTTGGCGCATCGTGGTCGGCTGCCCGAGCTGCACCCGCAGCGGCGAGGCCAGCGCCATCGAACAAGGCCACGTCAGCGAGGGCGCGGTCAAGACCCGGCCCTGCGCGATGACGCCGGGCCGGGTCGTCAAGATCGTTGCCGCCGGAACCGCGGTCGGGTTCCTCACTGGTCTGTTCGGCGTGGGCGGCGGGTTCGTAATCGTCCCTGCCCTGGCCCTGGTGCTCGAGTTCCCGATGGGCATCGCCATCGGCACCTCGCTGCTGGTCATCGCCGTCAACACCGCCGTCGCCCTCGCCGCCCGGGCCGGCGCCGGCTCGATCGACTGGGGGACTGCCGGTGTCGGGGCGGGCAAGCGCGTGGCCGACCGCCTCGAACCCGAGTCGATGCAACGCGCCTTCGCCGTCCTTGCTCGTCGCCGTCGCCCTCTATACCGGCGCCCGCGCCCTGCTTGCCATCTACTGACCGCGAACCAACTGGAGGACCAACCCTCATGGACTTCACCCGCCGTATCGAGCTCGACACCACCTACGACGACACCATCGCCGCGTGAAGGACGCCCTCAAGGAGCAGGGCTTCGGGGTCCTCACCGAGATCGACGTCCGCAAGACGTTGAAGGACAAGCTCGACATCGACGCCGACGCCCAGATCATCCTCGGTGCCTGCAACCCCCCCAGCTCGCCCACCGCGCCCTGGAGATCGACCCCCGCGTCGCCACGCTGCTGCCGTGCAACGTCGTGGTCCGCACCGAAGACGGCCGCACCGTCGTCGAAGCGCTCGACCCCAAGATCATCGCCGACGTCCCCGACAACCCCGCCCTCGCCCCCATCGCAGAGGAGGCCGGCCAGCGCATCCAGGCCGCCCTCGACGCCCTCGGGAGCGCGCGGTGAACGAGATCACCGCCTGCCCCTCGTGCAACAAGCAGAACCGGGTGCCCTCTGCGGCGAGCGGGAAGCCGACCTGCGGGGCGTGTAGGGTGCCACTGCCCTGGATAGTCGACGCCACCGACGCATCCTTCGACGCCACCGTCGCCACCACCGTCCCGGTCCTGGTCGACCTGTGGGCGCCGTGGTGCGGCCCGTGCCGGATGGCGACCCCGCTCGTCGAGGACCTCGCCCGCCAGAGAGCCGGACACCTCAAGGTCGTCAAGGTCAACGTGGACGACTCCCCCCAGATCGCCGCCCGCTACCAGGTCCAGGGCATCCCCACCCTCCTGCTCCTCAAGGATGGACCGCTCGCCGCCCGCCAGACCGGCGCCCTCCCCGCCCACGCCCTCACCGAGTGGCTCGACGCCGACGCACCCGCAGCCGCCTGAACCACCCCCCGACCACAAGGAGAACGTAATGCGAAGAACCCTCGCTGCCGCAGCTGCCCTAATCGCGACCGTAGCCGTGCTCGTCGCCGTCGACGCGGCACCAGCTGCCGCCCACCCCCGGCGCACCACCTACACCGTCACTAGCACGACGCCTGCAGGACCGACCCCGCACTTCCCGGCGTTCGACCCGACCACGGGACACGTGCTCGTTTCCAACGTCGCCGCGAACACCGTCACCGATCTCGAGATCGGCACCGGGCTCGGCCTGCCCTATGACCGCCAAGGCCCCGCCGGCGCCCACCGCACCGAACGGATGCTCGGACCCTGGACCCGCCTCGCGCGCGTGCCACGGATCCTGCCCGCGCTCGACGGGGTGGAGGGCAAGCTCGACGCCGGCGGCGTGGTGGCCGACGTCGGCTGCGGGGCCGGGTGTCGCCGTCGTCGCACTGGCGCAACGCTTCCCGCGCTCGCACATCCACGGCTATGACATCTCCCGCCACGCCATCGGACGAGCCCGCCAGCTGGTCGCCGCCGCAATGCTCGACAACGTCACCCTTCATCTCGCCGGCGCCGACACGCTCCCGCCGGAGGCGACGTTCGATCTCGTCCTCACCCTCGACTGCCTGCACGACATGACCAAGCCCACCGAGACGATGTCGGCCATCCGCCGATCGATCCGCCCCGACGGCACCTGGCTCGTCAAAGACATCCGCTGCGCCCTCGGGCCAAGGACAACCTCGCCAACCCCATGGCCGCGATGATGTACGGCTTCTCCATCGCCAGCTGCATGTCCTCAGCCCTGTCCGAACCCGACGGGGCCGGGCTCGGCACCCTCGGCCTGCACCCCGAGCTCCTCGCTCAGCTCTGCGCTTTTCCTTCCTGTTGCCAGGGAGGTACGGGGAACCACCGGTCCATGTCCGGTGCCCTCCCAACCCGAAGGTCGCAGGTCCGAGTCCTGGTTCCGCCAACATCCGAATGCCGCTTAGGCTTAGGCAACAATCTCGTGGTCAGCGGTGCCGCGCGAGCGCCGTGATTGCGTCGAGGGCGGCTGGGTTTTTCAGCGCACCGCGGCTTGATACCTGATCTGGGTCGGCGCCAAGCAGGATCTTCTTCACCGGGATTTCAAGCTTCTTGCCGGTCAAGGTCGTCGGGATCGCCGCCACCTGATGGATCTCGTCGGGTACGTGGCGTGGTGAGAGTCCGGTCCTCAAGGCCGATCGGATTCGGGCGGCGACGTCGTCATCCAGCACAACCCCCTCGGACAGCACGACGAACAGCACCAGGTTGCCGGGGTCGTCGGCGTCTGGCGATTCCAAGTGGACAACCAGGCTGTCGACAACTCCATCGACGGCTTCGACGACGCGGTAGATCTCTGCGGTTCCGACCCGCACACCTCCGCGATTCAATGTGGCATCGGAGCGACCGGAGATCGTGCAACTCCCTCGTTCGGTGATCGTGATCCAGTCACCATGCCGCCAGATGCCCGGATAGTGCTCGAAATACGCGGCCCGATATCGAGACCCGTCGGCGTCACCCCAGAATCCGATCGGCATCGACGGCATCGGTTCGGTCAGCACCAACTCGCCCTGTTGCCCGACGACTGCGTTACCAGCCTCGTCGAAGGATCTAACCGCGGCACCGAGGTATCGGCACGGGATCTCGCCCTGCCAAACAGGAGTCAGCGGGCTCGCCCCGACGAACGCCGAACACACGTCGGTACCGCCGCTGATCGGCGACAGCATCGCAGTCGGTGAAACCGCTTCGTAGACCCACCGAAACCCTTCCGGCGGCAACGGCGCTCCGGTCGCTCCAATCGCTCGAATCGACGACAGGTCGTACGTCTCACCAGGAATGATTCCAGCCCGCCGCGACGCCGTGACGTAGGGCGCTCCGACCCCGAACCAGGTGACCCGTTCGTCGGCACCGAGCTTCCAGAGCGTGCTCGGGCCGTCAGCATTCGGGTCGCCGTCGAACAACACCAACGTTGCCCCGACCAGCAGCCCGGAAACGACGTAGTTCCACATCATCCAGCCCGTCGTCGTGAACCAGAACAGCCGGTCGTCGGGACCCATGTCTGAGTGCAGACCGATCACCTTGAAATGCTCAAGCAGGATGCCGGCGTGGCCGTGCACGATCGGTTTTGGAAGACCGGTCGTTCCCGACGAGTACAGGACGTACAGCGGGTGGTCGGGGGCGACGTGAAGGAACTCCAACGGACCATGTTCGGAGACCAGATCCGACCACGCCATCGCCCCCTCGGGCAACTCGGAGCGATCGTGGAGATACGGCACTATCACGGTGTGGCCCAAGCTGGTCAACCCGGCCCGGATTGCCGCAAGTTCCTCAACGCGGCTGATATCGCGCAGCCCATATCGATACCCGTCAACAGCGAGTAACACAGTCGGTTCGACCTGCGTGAAGCGGTCGAGCACGGCCTGGACACCAAACTCGGGCGCACAGGACGTCCAGATCGCGCCGAGACTGCACGCTGCCAGGAAGGCGATAATCGTCTCGGGAACATTTGGCAAGTAGGCAGCAACTCGATCGCCCTCCCCCACCCCGAGTTTCTGTAGGCCCGCCCGCGCTCGACCGACCTGCTGGCGCAACTCCATCCACGTCAGTTCAACTCGCGAACGACTGTCAGACACACCAACGATCGCAACCGCGCTGTCATCCGGATGACGCAACGTGTGTTCGGCGTAGTTCAGCCGAGCGCCTTCGAACCATTTCGCACCAGGCATGATTCGCTCACTGAGTACTCGCGCATACGGCCGTGAACTTTGTACATCGAAGAAATCCCAGATCGCCGCCCAACAGTCCTCGAGGCCATCATCCACCGACCATTCCCACAGAGCGTCGTAGTCGACGAACGAGCGCCCGGTTCGAGTCTCACAAAAGGTCAGAAACTCACCCAGCCGCGTCGTTGAGCGAGCGTCGGCTGCTGGTTGCCATAAACGATCAGGTGCGGTCACCGTCACAGTCTGGCGAATGTGCATCATCGGACGCCAGCGGGGATGACTACGCTCCCCAACGATGGAGATGCGAATCCTGGTTTCCGATGGTGACGGCGGTGCCGATGAGGTTGCCGACGCGCCCGAGGTCGGACCCATCGACGGGTGGGTTTGGATCGACGTGCTCGCCGCCGATGACGACATCGCTGAACTGATGCGATTCACGCAGCGATTCAATCTCGACCAGATCGCCGTGCGTGACGCAATCGACGACTTCGACATGCCGAAGATCGACGACTTCGGACACCACCTGCTCGTCGTCCTCCACGGACTGCGCGACGACCGTGTGGCGACCTACGAAGTCGACTGTTTTCTCACCGACAAGCATTTGATCACGATCCGCAACGCCTACTCACCAGCGTTGGTGGCGTTATGGACCCAGGTTCAAAAGCGACCTGAGTTGGCGAGAGTCGGTGTCGATGAACTCACCGCCCTGCTGGCGGACGTGTTAACCCGAAGGTTGCTCTCGGTGCTCGAAGCGTTCGACGATCGGGTCGAGGAACTGACCCAGAAGGCACTGCATGCCGACACTGCTCTGCTGGAAGACCTCACCGCCGTGCGCCTCGATTTGGCCGCCGTCCGACGCGTCGTACACCCCCAACGCGAAACACTTGACGTGCTGCGCCATTCGACATCAGAGTTGGTCAGCGACGCCGGGCGTCGGCGCTTTTCCGACGTGTTCGATGTTGCCTCGCGGGCCGCGCAAGGCCTCGACGAAGCACGCTCGGCGCTTCACGAAACGCTCGATGCGTATCGCGGCGCCGAGGCTCGCAAGGCGACCGAAGTCACCAAGGTGTTAACGGTGTACGCCGCGATCATGCTGCCGTTGTCATTGGTCGCCGGCATCTTCGGGATGAATTTCGCCAACCTTCCGTTGCTCAACAAGACATGGGGTTGGATCGTGGTCGCCGCCGTCATGAGCGTGATCGCGTTTGGCTCGCTGGGTGTATTCATCTCGCTCGGATGGGTCCGCAGGCCGTCAGGGCGGCGGGCCGGCCAAACGCTCGGCAAGGGTTTGCTCGAAGCGACCCGCGCCCCGGCCCAACTCGTCGGTGTCGTATTCGAAATGTCCACGATGCCGCTCCGCAAGACGGGCAGCCTGCTGAGCCGTCGCGGCGGTCACAGCGCTGACGATCATCCTCACCCGCCAGAGAACAGAGCCGACGCGTAGTAGTAACGTCCCGGCGATGGGAACAACCGTCGAGTTCGCGAGCAACGGCAACACAGCCGCCGGCTATTTGGCGATACCTGATTCTGAGTCCGGGCCAGGCGTGATCGTGGTGCAGGAGTGGTGGGGTCTCGACTCTGGGATCAAGGAGATGGCCGACCGGCTCGCTGAGGCGGGCTTTGTTGCCCTCGCACCTGACCTATATCACGGGGAACTCGCTGGCCACACCGAGATGGACAAGGCCGGCGCACTGATGAGTTCGTTGCCGTCCGATCGCGCCGGGCGCGACATGAGTGGTGCCGTCGACTACGTCTCGAGCCACCATGCGACGACCGGCGATGGCGTCGGGGTGATGGGGTTCTGTATGGGCGGGCTACTCACGTTCGTACTGGCATCTCTGCGACCCGACAAGGTCAAAGCGGCGGTCCCGTTCTACGGGTTCCCACAGGGCGACAACCAGCCGGACTACTCGCAAATCACAGCGGCAATCCAAGGCCACATGGCCGACAATGACGACTTCTTCCCGCCGGCTGCCGCCAAGGCGCTCGAAGCAACGCTGCAGGGGCTCGGCAAGGACGCCACGCTGACGGTCTACCCCGGTAGCGGACATGCCTTCATGGCGCCGCACAACGCGCTCGGCACGCAGGACGCGAA
>JANOTN010000118.1:0-28446 GCA_031416375.1 Ilumatobacteraceae bacterium | reverse complement strand
ACGAACCAACAACAGCTCCACGATCGGATAGATAAGCAGGTATGACCAGGCGCACCAAGATCGTGGCGACAATCGGCCCAGCGAGTGATCAGCCCGACTCGCTCGAGAAAGTGATCAGAGCGGGTACTGATGTCGTCCGACTCAACCTCAGCCACGGCCCGATTGACGAGCATCTTGAGCGATTGGCACGAGTGCGCACCGTTGCCAACAAGGTTGGGCGGCCGGTCGGGGTGTTGGCTGATCTGCCTGGGCCGAAGATTCGTGCGGGCCGGTTCCCCGATGGCGGGGTTGCCCTGACTGCCGGTTCGTACACCCGCCTGCGGGCGGGCAACGAATTGAGCGACGCCGGCACGATCTGGGTCGACTACGACACCTTGATCACCGATCTGGCAGTCGGTGATCGGATCATCCTCGGCGACGGTGCAATCAGCATGCGAGTGACCGCAAAAGACGTCGATTCGGCCGACGCGATGATCGAGACGGGAGGTCGAACACAGGGTCGACCTGGAGTGCACCTACCGTCTGAGCGGCTGCGGCTGAGCACTCCGACGGCAGAGGATCTTGTTCTGGCTGAGGTCATCGCGTCAGCCGGAGTCGAGTTCCTTGCCGTGTCGTTTGTGCGCTCGGCGGCCGACATGGTCAAAGTTCGAGCGATCGTCGGCGATCGAGCGGAATTGGTCGCCAAGATCGAAACCAGCACCGCCTTGGCGAACCTCCCTGAGATACTCGAAGCGTCTGACGCAATCATGGTCGCTCGTGGTGACCTCGGAATTGACTGCCCGCTCGAGGACGTACCGCACCTTCAAAAGGCGATCATTCGTCGGTGCGTCGAATACGGGATTCCGGTGATCACGGCGACGCAGATGCTCGAGTCGATGGTGACCGCACCGTCGCCAACACGCGCTGAGGTCAGCGACGTCGCCAATGCCGTGTTCGACGGAACCGACGCGCTGATGCTGTCCGGTGAAACCGCGATCGGCCACGACCCAGCCCTAGTGGTAACGACGATGGCCACGATCGCAGAGCGTGCCGAAGTCGAGGCGAGCTATCGACAATGGGCTGATCACCTGGGTCGGATCCAGAGGGCCAAATGGGATTCGGTCGGCGATCGAATCACCGCCGCGCTGACGCATGCCGCCTCGCAGGCTGCCCACGACGTCGGCGCATCGGCGATCCTGTGTTGCACGAGCTCAGGTCGCACGGCCAAAGCTATGGCCCGATTCAGACCCGAGGCGGCGTTGATCGGCTTATCCCCGAATCCACGAACTGTCAACGCGATGACGCTCTCGTGGGGAGTTGACTCGGTTGCTGTCGACACCTATGCGTCGACTGACGAGATGGTGTGGCACGCCGTCGAACGATCGGTACAGGAAGGTCGAGTCTCCTCAGGCGACACCGTGATCGTGCTCGCCGGTTCACCGGGGCGCGCCGCCACGACCGCTGCGGATGTTCTTCGAATTGTACGCGTCCAGTGACCTGCCCGCCGGTCTGGTCAGCGACGGCCGGTATTCTCGGAGCAGCCCATATTGTGCTGATTCACGGTTCCCTCGATCGGTCGGCAGGACTACTCAAGCTCAGTCGACGTCTCGATCAGCGATACTTGGTCACTCGCTATGACCGTCGCGGATATGGGCGCTCGACGCCATGCGACGGACCGTTCGGTTTGGATGCGCAGATTGACGATCTGATCGACGTCCTCGCGGTGGGGCGTGTCGAACCGCATCCGTTCATTGTTGTTGGTCACAGCTACGGCGGTAACCTCGGCTTGGCGCTCGCCGACCGGCGCCCAGATCTCGTCGCTGGAGTCGTCACCTACGAATCGCCGCTCTCGTGGGAGAGTTGGTGGCCGGGCGATTCGGCTGGCGGTGACGCCATGGCGTGGATCAACGACCCGGCCGAGGCGGCCGAACAATTCATGCGACGGCTGATTGGAAACGAGCGTTGGGAACACCTGTCGCCCGGCACTCGCCACGCGCGACGATCGGAAGGCCCTGCGATGGTTGGCGAACTTGTCGACCTGCGAGCGAGGCCTGCGTGGGATCCGGCTCGCATCACGGTGCCGGTGTTGGCAGTCCACGGAGGGTTCGGTTTAGCTCATCATCAGCGAGCGATGCAGGAACTCGGCCAGCGAGTCAGCGACGTGGAAGTGGCCGTGATCGCCGGGGCACGTCATTTCGGGCCAAATACGCATCCGAACGAAATGGCCGACCTCGTGATCGACTTCATTGACCGTCGTGTTACAGATGGTGCCTGACACCATCTGTAACACTGATGATCAGGACGAGTGCAGTCGTCCCTGTCGCTGTCGCGAGGATCAGTGAGCCGGTCATCCCGAACGCCTCGTACAGCTGACCACTGGTGACCACGGCACCGGCTCGGGCGATCGTGCCGAATGCGTTGCTGATCCCGATCGCCCGACCGCGAGCCTCGGGTGCCGCTTCGGTCACCAGCGTGAGTGACGCAACAAAGGCGTACTCGAACCCGGCCAGGAAGAGCAGCAGGCCGATCACAGCGACGACCTGCGACTGGCCGGACACTGCCATTGCAGCAATCCCCGCGCCGACCAGCAGGAGCCCAGCGATCACCGAACGGCGGGCACCGTGTCGGTCGGCGATCAGGGCGACCGCCGACGATGACGCCAGTTCGACAGCGCCGAACCCGGCGGCGATCAATCCGAGACCGGCAGTCGATACACCGTGTGCATCGTCGAGCCAGGTACCGGAGACGACGAAGATTCCGATCCCTGTGGCGGCCGTTGACGCCGAGGCCAACATTGGCGGCCACGCGCTCGGTGGCAGCCGAACCTTGACTGAGAGCCGAACCTTGACTGAGAGAGGGTCATCTGGGACGGCCAACTCGCTCGCCGACACGGTCGCCCGCACGACGAGCGCTGCGAGAACGCAAGCGACCGCGAGTGCAATGTAGGGACCGCGCCAACCGACCCATCGAATCAGCAGCGCCAGGATTGGGGCACCAACCAGCAGCGAGATTGCCCACGATGTCTCGAAAATCCCGATCGCTCGGCTGCGTCCCTGATATGGAACCCGATGCCCGATCCATGCATGACCGGCGATCGTGAAGTGATTAACCCCGACGACCAGAACAGCAAAGGAAACAGCAAACGTGGTGATCGATCCACCAAGTGCGATCAGTGAAGATGCCGCGATCGCGATCAGTCCGAGTTGGAAGAACCGTCGCTCATGGCCTCGATCGAGCGCTCGCCCGGTAACGACCGTGCTGAGACCGCCCAGTTCTGCGACGCCCATCACTCCGGTCATCGTGCCAGTCGTCGTGCCGAATGCACGTTCCAGCGTCGGAAGGAAAACGCCGACCCATCGCAACGCGACGTTGGAGGCGACTTTGGCACCGGTCAGGACGCCGAGTTCGGCTGACCGCGTGAGCGGCCTCACGAATCGCGTGTCGTTGAGATTTCGACGTCTTTGCCGAGGAAGGAACACGTTGTGTCAACCTGCACACCAGCCTCGCGAACCTTGTCAGCGCACTCATTCAAGGACGACCGCTGGGTCCACACGATGACGGCGAGCAGACCGAGGATGACCGCCAACGCCGCCTTCTGTGCGATGGTTTTCATGAGCCACGCGGCACCGATGGCGAGAACCGCCAGCACGACGACGACCAACATGGCGATGCCCTTGGCGGCACCGAGTGTGAGAGCAAGCATTTCGCCACCATACGTTGAATCGGCTCGTAGTGTGAAGCAATGGCAGATCAGCCAATCCAGTTCTCATCCGGACTTACCACCACGGTGCTCCCAGTAGCTGACGTCACCCTCCGGGATCAGCTGACCCGGGCAACGTCTGCCTCCGAGGGGAGGACTGCGATTGCGGCCATCGTCGCAGCCAATCCCCGATATCTCGATGGTTGGGCCGCGCTTGGCGACGTCGGTCGTGACGTGATCGAGCGATACACGGCATACCGAGTCGGGTACCACCGCGGACTCGACACGCTGCGCGCCAATGGCTGGCGCGGGTCCGGCTATGTGCGCTGGGCTGCGCCCAGCAATCACGGGTTTCTCCGCTGCCTGCTCGGGTTGCACCTGATGGCTGCTGCGATCGGCGAGCTCGATGAGGCAGAACGCTGTGCTCAATTCCTGATCCAGCTTGACCCGACGGGCGTTCCCGGGGCGGTGCACGCCTCGATCCCGGCGCTGTGACCGTTGTGGCGCCCACCTCAACGCGAGTCGTAGCTGGGGTTGTGCTGGCTGGCGGCGCCAGTCGTCGGATGGGGACCGACAAGGCGTTGATCGATGTTGCAGGTCGGCCGATGGTGCTTCGTGTCGCCTCCGCGTTGGCACAGGCTGGGTGCAGTCCAGTCTGGTGCCAGGGTGGCGACGTCGCGTCGATCCGCAGGTTGGGACTGGCAGTCGTGGCCGACTCGAACCCTGGTCAAGGGCCAGTCGTGGCGATCCGTGACGCGCTCAGACATTCAGCCGATCATCAAGACGGGGTCGACATCGTGGTCGCTGCCTGCGACCTCGTCGATCTCACCGCCGAAGCGGTCAGGATCGTGATCGACCCACGGCTGAGTGATGCCATCGTCACCGCCGCCGTGGTCAATGGTGAGGCTCATCTCCTCGCTCGCTGGTCCGTGGCGGCACTGCCGCGGCTCGACTGGCTGGTGGCGGAGGGGGTCCGGTCGTACCGGGGCGCGTTGCGCATGCTGCATGCCCGTGAGGTCGGGGTGCCGACCGCCGCGGTCAGGAACCTGAACCGACCCGCTGACCTCGATATACGGGAGGCCGATAGCCTCGCCAGCACTATGTCCATCCAGGAAATCACGGTTGACGAACTTGCTGAACTGATCGTCGATGGCATTCGACTGATCGATGTGCGCGAACCCAGCGAATACGACGAGGCCCACGTTCCCGAAGCGACGCCGATTCCGCTCGGCACCGTACCCGACAACGTCGACGCGTTTCGAGGCGACGGGCCGACCTACGTGATTTGCAAGTCAGGTGGGCGCAGCATGAAGGCCTGCGAGTTCGTGGCCGCTGAGGGCATCGATGTCGTCAACATTACTGGTGGAACCATGGCGTGGATCATGTCCGGTCGCCATACAGCGACCGGCACCGCGTGAGCCTGCAATCGGCGTATCGCTGGATTGACCAGCAGGCGGACCTTGAAGCCGTCATCGACGAGTTGTTGACCGAGCAGCGATACGCGATCGACACAGAATTTCATCGGGAGCGGACGTACTTTCCGGCTCTGGCGTTAGTTCAGTTGGGATGGGCAGACCAGTTAGTTTTGATCGACCCGCTGGCCGTCGACATCAGTTCGATGCGCAGGTTGTTCGACTCCGATGTCGAATCGGTGTTCCATGCCGCCCAGCAAGACCTTGACGTGCTGACCCACGCCGTTGGCGCGGTGCCGAAACGATTCTTCGACACGCAAATCGCTGGCGGATTTCTGGGATACGGAACCCCATCGTTGGTGTCGATCCTGAACGGCGAGCTCGGTGTCAATCCCCCGAAGGGCGACCGGCTGACTGACTGGCTCCGGCGTCCCCTGTCCGACGCTCAACGCGAGTATGCGGCCTCTGACGTCGCCTATCTGCTGCAACTTCAGGACCGTCTGCTCGACCAACTGCAGGGACTCAACCGCCAAGCCTGGGTCGCTGAAGCGTGCGAGGAACTGGGCAGGCGTCCAACCAGCGGACTCAATCCTGACCAGGCCTGGACCCGCTTGAAGGATGTTCGCGGCTTGCGCCCAAGGCCGCGAGCGGTAGCCCAAGCGCTCGCTTCGTGGCGTGAACGTACGGCAATGGAGCGCAACATCCCTGTTCGTCAGGTGCTTCCTGATTTGGCCGTGTTGGGAATTGCGCAACGTCAGCCGTCGACCGAGAAGGAACTGTCGCAGGCGCGGGGTGTTGACGAGCGTTTCAGTCGCGGCAAGGTGTCGGTGCAGATCCTCGAAGCCGTGGCGGCGGGCAAGCTCGCCGACCCCCCCGACGCCCTGATCGGTGGCGATGACCTTGAACGTGACCTCCGGCCCGCGGTGGCTTTGGTCTCGGCGTGGGTCAGCCAGGTCGCCAAGACTGAGCGCGTTGATACGGCGATTCTGGCAACCCGATCAGACCTCGTGGAACTGCTGGCGGAGGATCCCGGTGCCCGATTGCTGCATGGGTGGCGGTCGGAGCTGCTCGGTGACGGGATTACAAGACTGCTCGATGGCAGCGCGGCGCTGACGTTCGATAAGGGCCGCGGGCTGCGGCTTGTCAACGTACGCACCGATTGAAGGGCTCACGGACAAGTAATCGACGGATGTGCCGGAGCTTCATTTCACCTGCTTCACGGGCGAAATATGCGGAACCGTGACTATTGGTCGCCTCGCCTGGCGGATCGGCTCCGTAGCGCGGTTCCGCGGACCTTGCGCCAGAGTGCATCGAAGACGACGATGGGCTCGGCTGCACGGCTCCCATACGAGTGAATCGGGCGGCGTTCCCCGACCGCCTGGTTGAAGATCACTCGTTGCGGGACCGACGGCGACCAGATCGCCTCGCGGCCGACGATTCGGGCCAACTCCTCGATTCGTCGTTCAGCCTCACCGGAAACGGCGGGCACACGGTTCAAAATGACGCCTGCCAACTCAAGATCGGGGTTGGTGGCATCCCACACGTCGTCAATCAGGTTGGCGACACCGCCAATTCCTCTCAAGCCAAGTGCTGAAGGTTCGACAACAACCACAGCATGTCGAGACGCCGTGAGTGCGCTCCGGGTCAGGTTGCCGAGCGATGGCGGACAATCGATCAGGATCGCCTCATAGCGGTCCTCGACGGCCTCGAGTGCCTTTCGTAGTCGCTTCGACGTCCCAGACTCCAGTTCCTGCAATGAGGTTGTGCTGGGGAGCACGTCGACCAGGTCTGACCACGTTGATGGCTGGATGGCGGCGCTTGCGGTGGCGCCTTTGGGGATCAGCACGTCAGCGACGGTCACATCGAGGTTTGCCGGGTCAAGTCCCAGCACCCAGGAACTCGATGCTTGCGGGTCGAGGTCAACGACCAGCACCCGCCGTCCAGCCGCTGCGGCGGCCGAAGCCAGCCCCAGCGTGACGGTTGTTTTCCCGACCCCACCCTTCTGGTTCAGAATCGCTAATGTCTTCTGCACAACCCAATCATGCCACCGCACAACTCAACTGAGCCGGTAGACTGACCCTCAATGTCAATTCTCTAGCCCCGTGGGAGCCCTGTCGTGAAGAAGGGTCGTCATCGCCGCTTCGAAGAAGCGCGAAAGCTGAAACAATCTGGACCCGGGGCCTTTGACCTCGGGTTTGGTGACGTGTCCGTTGATCGTTCTCGGGACACTCCGAGCAACGAGGACGACGAGTACGCCGCATTGGCGGAAAAGTATGGCGTCACCTTCGACGACGACGACGACACCGACGATTAGCGCTTCGCCTACGCCCTTCGGACCGTTGGGTGGGGGAGCGGCGTCCAGTTCTTCCGCTCCAGTTCGTTGACCATCATGCTGTAGACGTTGTCACCGATCAACTCGATGATTTCGTCTCTCGACGACTGATAGACGGCCGAGTTGCCGCTGAACGCTTCCGGGGCCTCGGTACACCACCAGTGGAACTGATCGCCGCCCTCGCCCCAGTCGCGGCGTTTCCATTCCCGCAGCTTCGATGTGACGTGACCGCTGTCGTGGGTGTGGTGTTCGAGTCGGATCGGTACCTGCCAACACACGTCAGGTTTCCAATCCAGCGGTCGTTCGCCGACTTCGACCGCGGCGATGTGCAACGCACACCCTGCACCGCCTGCGAAACCGGGTCGATTCAAGAAGATGCAGGCATCGTCGACGAGACGTGTGACCGTTCGTCGTGAACCATCCGGATCTGCCTCGCCTGGTCGCAGGAACCCGCCCTTGACCGCTTTGGCATGGAACTGCATGTGTTTTGGGGTGATCCGGATAAACGCACTGACGACGGTCTGCACATCGTGGTCATCGACGAAGTGAGCCCCGTAGCTGCAGCAACCCTGAGCCATCGACTCGGCGGGCGCGTCCAGAATCCCCTGGCAACCCTCGCTGTAGATGCAGCGATGGTTCGACCGAAGGTACGTGGCATCAAACATCCAGGTCCGCTGCTCGTCGGGATCTTCAAATGAGATCCACTCGTGCACGTCATCTGCCCTGCTCACACCTGAACCCACGACGCGGCACGATACAAGCCATCGGTAGGCTTGGCCGACTATGACGACCGGGATCACCGCCGATCAGCTTCGATTGTCCTTCCTCGACTTCTTTGCCGCCAGGGCACATGCCGTGGTGCCGTCGGCCAGCCTGATTCCACATGATCCGACGTTGATGTTCACGGTCGCCGGCATGGTGCCGTTCAAGCCCTACTTCGTTGGTGACGAGACCCCGCCATACTCGCGCGCGGTCAGCTCGCAGAAATGCGCCCGCGCCGGCGGCAAGCACAACGACCTCGACGATGTCGGCCGTACCAGGCGCCACCTGGTGTTCTTCGAAATGCTCGGCAACTTCAGCTTCGGCGACTATTTCAAGAACGAAATCATTCCGTGGA
This sequence comes from Ilumatobacteraceae bacterium, assembly GCA_031416375.1. Taxonomy (GTDB): domain Bacteria; phylum Actinomycetota; class Acidimicrobiia; order Acidimicrobiales; family Ilumatobacteraceae; genus Ilumatobacter. Next base: position 19,906 of record JANOTN010000118.1, on the reverse strand, counting down.
GTTGGGAGCTCGTGACCGGTGACGTCGATAAGGGCGGTTGGGGCTTCGATGGTGATCGGCTCTGGATCACCGTTCACGAATCCGACGACGAGGCCGAACAGATCTGGCACGAACAGGTTGGTGTACCGCTCACCCGAATCCAACGCCTCGGTGACAAAGACAACTTCTGGCAGATGGGCGACACAGGTCCGTGTGGGCCATGCTCGGAAATCCACATCGATCGCGGCCCTGCTTTTGGGCCTGGAGGTGGACCGCTTCACGATCCTCACGGCGACCGGTTCATGGAGTTCTGGAACCTGGTGTTCATGCAGTACAACCAGGCACCCGACGGTTCCCGCACTCTGCTCCCAAAGCCATCGGTCGACACTGGCGCAGGCCTTGAGCGGATTTTGGCGCTCAGACAAGGCGTCGACTCGGTGTGGGAAACCGACCTGATGATGCCACTGATTGATACGGCCCAATCGGTGACCGGCAAGTCCTACAAGGTCGGCGAATACGACGACCGTGACAGCTTCGCCATGCGGGTCTTGGCGGAGCATGCTCGATCGTCGACAATGCTGGTCAGCGACGGGGTGTTCCCGTCGAACGAGGGACGCGGGTATGTGTTGCGTCGAATCCTGCGTCGCGCCGTCAGGTATGCGTTCCTGCTCGGGACTGAACAGCTTGTGATGCCGCGGCTGGTCGAGACGGCGATCGATGTGATGGGTAGTGCGTACCCTGACGTGATCAAGAATAGGGATTTCATCGTCGGCGTCTTGACACGTGAGGAAGAACGTTTCCGGCACACACTCAAGACAGGCCTCGGAATCCTTGACGACGAACTGGAATCGGGTCGGGCGCTGTCGGGCGCTATCGCATTTCTGCTCCACGACACCTACGGATTCCCGCTCGAACTGACCCAGGAAATTGCCGGTGAACGCCGGATCGACGTCGACCTCGCTGGCTTCCAATCCGAAATGCATGTTCAGCGCCAGCGTGCCAAGGCGGCCCGCAAGGGCATCGACGCCGACGATGGTCAAATCGAGCAGTATCGCGACGTCGTCGAGCAGTTCGGGATCACGAGATTTGTCGGCTACACCGACAACGAATCAGACAGCCGAGTGTTGGCGGTCGTACCGGCGGCGGGGGAAGCGGGAGGGCAGGGCATCGTCGAAATTTTCCTCGATCACACCCCGTTCTACGCCGAGAGCGGTGGCCAGGTTGGCGACACCGGAACGATCACGACTGAAACCGGCGCGGCCGAAGTGCTCGACACCACGTTTGCGCTCCCGAACCTGCGTCGTCACACGGCGAGGATCAGCTCAGGTTCAATCGCCGAAGGCCAGACGGCGAGGGCGGCGATTGACGTCGACCGGCGCAACGCAATCCGCCGGAGCCACACCGGCACCCATCTGCTCCATTGGGCGCTGAGGACGGTGCTCGGTGAGCATGTCAAACAGGCCGGGTCACAGGTTGGGCCTGACCGCTTGCGGTTCGACTTCTCGCACTACGAGTCAGTGACGCCGGCGGAGATCCAAGAAATTGAGCGACTCGTCAACAACGAAACGCTCGCCAATGCACGTGTGCGATCCTTCGAGACGACCAAGAAAGAGGCCGAGTCTCTCGGTGCAATTGCCTTCTTCGGTGACAAGTACGGCGACATCGTTCGCGTGCTCGAAGCTGGCGTTTCGGTCGAGCTCTGCGGCGGCACCCACGTCAGCGCCAACGGCGACATCGGCCTCGTCAAGGTCGTCAGCGAGTCATCGATCGGATCAAATCTCCGACGGATCGAAGCGATAACCGGCTCGGCGTCGGTTGTTCTACTTCAGCACGACGAGCAGATCATTTCGCAGGCCAGCCGGTTGGTCGGAGCGACCGCAGGCGATCTCGTCGGCGGCGTGCAGCGCAAACTCGACGAGATCAGGGCCTTGGAGGACCAGGTCAAGTTGATGCGTGGGCAGTTGGCGACCGGGCGTGCAACTGAGCTTGCACAATTGGCGACGTCTGGAGTCGTGGTTCAACGAATCGATGGCTTCGACCCGGGCGATCTCCGTGATCTTGCCCTTGCCGTTCGGCAGCAGCCGGGCATCCGTCGGGTCGTGTTGATGGGCGAAACGGTGACCGGCGGTGTCAGCCTGGTGGCGACCGTGCAACCCGATGAAGGCATCGCTGCCGCCGACCTGATCAAAGGTGCCGCCCGCGCAGTTGGCGGCGGTGGCGGCGGCCAGGGCGATACCGCCACAGCAGGCGGGAAGCACCCCGCTGGGCTCGACCAGGCGATGACTATTGCGTTGGCGGCAGCCGAAGCGTGAACCAACCTGGCGCGCGTATGCCCGGCATCCGGGCGTTGGGAGTTGATCCTGGATCGAAGCGGATCGGCATTGCCGTGAGCGACCGGTCAGGAACGATTGCATCTCCGCTGATCGTGTTGCAGCGCAGTCGTTCGCGTCGCCACGACCTCGGCGAGATCGCACGAATCGCTCGGGACGAGGAGGCAGAAGTGATCGTCGTCGGCCTGCCGCTCAACATGAACGGCAGCGAGGGTCCGGCTGCCGTGGCTGCCATCGCTGAGGCCCGCCAACTCGCTACCTTGGTCGATGTGCCGATCGAGATGCACGACGAACGTCGAACCACCGTTTCCGCAGACCGGAGCATGATCAAGGCCGGCTTGAAAGCACCAGCGCGGCGCCAACTCGTCGACAAAGTCGCCGCCGCCGTGATGCTGCAATCGTGGCTGGATTCCCGTGCGAGCCGTCAACGATGAGCATTGTCGGAGAACCGCGGCACGACCGACGGCCATCCGATTGGGAGACTGACGCCTGGGACGAGGTCGTTGAGGTCCCTGTGGTCGAACCGTTACGACGACAATCGCGCCCGATCAAGTGGATCGTTTGGCTGGCCTTCGGACTGGCCGTCGTGCTCGTGATCACGGCTGGATGGGTTGGTTGGTGGTACCTCGGTCGAGTCAACCCGGAGGGTCCCACTGGCGAAATAGTTGCGTTCACCGTGCTCGATACTGACACGGTCGACACCCTTGCGTCCCGGCTGTTCGCCGAAGGACTCGTCGAGGACGCATCGGTGTTTGCCTGGTACGTCGAGGAAAAGGGCGGTCTCGACATTGTCCCCGGTTATTACGAGTTGCCCACCAACGACCATATGGGAAACCTATTAGCGAGCCTGCGAACGCCGCCAGGGCAGACATACATCCAGGTCACCTTTCCGGAAGGGTTCACGGTTCAGCAGATGGCTGAACGGCTCGCTGAAACGCAGCCTCGACTCAGTGTCGCGGGGTTTGTCGAAGCAGCCTCTTCAGCAACCGCCGTTTCCGCCATCGCTCGACCGGTCGCCGTCTCGTCGCTCGAAGGTTTGCTGTTCCCCGACACGTATCAGATCTCGAATGCCGACAACGAGGCCCAAATTGTTGAGCGAATGGCTGTGTTGATGGAGCGCGTCGGTAACCAGGAGGACCTTGACGAGAAGGCTGCCTTGCTCGGACGGACGCCGTACGAGATCCTGATCGTCGCTTCAATGATTGAGAAAGAAGCCAAGCTGGCTGGGGATCGCCCCAAGATCGCCAGCGTGATTTACAACCGGTTGTTCATCGGAATGCCGCTGCAAATCGACGCCACGCTGCTGTACGGCCAGCCTAAGGGTTCGTCGCAAACTGCGTTGAGAACCGTCGATACACCGTACAACACGTATCTACATACGGGGCTGCCGCCTACCCCGATCGCCAACCCTGGTCGAGCATCGATCCAGGCGGCGCTCGAACCGGCACCGAACCCGCCGTCTGGCGACCCGATCTGTCAAGAACTCCCCGATCCAACTTCAGGCTGCATCTATCTCTTTTACGTGTTGGCCACAGAGGAGGGCGGGCACGCCTTCGCCGTCACGAATGAACAGCATGAGGCCAACATTCAAAAAGCGCGAGAGGCCGGAATCTTGTCGTGACTGATGTTTCGGGCACCACCCGACTGGCCGCTGTGATCGGCTCACCGGTTCGTCATTCGCTCTCGCCAGCACTCCACAACGCGGCGTTCAAGGCGAGCGGGCTTGATTGGCGGTGCTTGGCATTTGAGGTTTCGGCAGGCAACGCGGGTACGGCGCTGGCAGGGATGCGAGCGCTTGGGATCGGTGGCTTCGCCGTCACGACGCCTCACAAGCGGGATGTTGCATTGGCGGTTGATGCTGTCGATCCGGCATCACGAGCGTTGGAATCGGTCAACACCGTGGTGCTCCGTGAGGATGGATCGACGTTCGGTGCCAGCACTGATGGAGCGGGATTCGTGGACTCGGTGCGTGCCGCTGGTGTTGGACTCGAGGGTGCACGGATCGTCGTGCTCGGTGCTGGTGGGGCAGCTCGGTCAATCATCGAGGCGTTAGGACGTTCTCACGTTGCCGATATTGCGATCGTCAACCGCACCGAATCTTCCGCTGTGGCCGCTGCTTGTTTGAGCGAGCTCGCACGTGTCGGTTCAACCGACGACATCGAAGGTGCAGATCTGCTGGTGAACGCCACTTCAATCGGGATGGGGACTGACCAAGTGCCGCTCGACGTCGGTCTCGTGAGATCAGATCTCGTGGTTGCCGACATCGTGTATCACCCACTCGAAACTGCGTTGCTGCGGGCCGCGCAGGCGTGCGGTGCAATCACGATTGATGGACTCGGGATGTTGATCCATCAGGCCGTGCTTCAGCAGGAACTATGGACCGGCGTTCGCCCCGACCCTGGCGTGATGCGGACCGCTGCCGAAACAGCGTTGGCCCGCCGACCTGGCTGAGCTGGCCGGTCGCTGACCGTGTTCGGCGTGTTTCGCAGCGTCGATGGGCATTAACGTGATAGGGGTGCCGGTAGTCTCGCCACGATGCTCCGTTACCTCACCGCCGGCGAATCTCACGGTCAGGCGCTCGTCGTAATTGTCGAGGGGCTTCCTGCGGGGATGGAGATCACCGTCGAGGAGATCGACGTTGAGATGGGACGCCGCCGCCTTGGATACGGACGCGGTCCGCGTCAACGCTTCGAGGCCGACGAGTTGACACTCATCGGCGGCGTTCGCCATGGTCGTACCCTCGGTTCACCGGTCGCCATCGAAATCAGAAACTCTGAGTGGTTTCGCAGCGACAAATGGCACCAAGAGATGTCGCCGGCTCCCGGCGTCACCAAGCACCCGTTGACGCAGGTTCGGCCTGGTCACGCCGACCTCGCAGGTATGCAGAAGTACGGTTTCACTGACGCCCGCGACGTGTTGGAACGTGCCTCGGCACGAGAGACGGCGGCCCGTGTCGCAGCCGGAGCGCTCGCCAAGAAACTGCTCTCGTATCTCGGCGTCGAGATTATTTCGCACGTAATTCAAATGGGTGGTGCCAGAGTTGCGCCCGGTGCCGTTCGACCGACTCCGGCCGATCTCGCTGTCGTCGATGCGTCTGAAGTGCGCTGTTTCGATGCCGCCGGAACGGATGCGATGATCGAAGCGATCAAGGCCGCCGCCATGGAGGGCGACTCGCTCGGCGGAATCGTCGAAGTGCTGGGCTTTGGTGTTCCGATCGGGCTCGGCTCACATGTTCACTGGGACCGAAAGCTCGACGCCTTGCTGGCTCAGGCCCTGATGTCGATCCAGGCAGTCAAGGGGGTCGAGATTGGGGACGGATTTGCAATCGCCGGCCGACTTGGGAGTGAGGCCCACGACGCGATTCGGTGGAACCCCGAGACGAGCAACTATGACCGACTGAGTTCGTTGGCGGGTGGTCTCGAGGGCGGCATGACGAACGGTGAACTGTTGGTCGCCCGCGCCGCCATGAAGCCACTAGCGACACTGAATAGACCGACACTCGAAACCGTCGATACGGCGACGAAGGAGTCGGCCGTGTCGTTCAAGGAGCGCACCGATGTCACCGCCGTACCTGCGATGGGGGTCGTTGCCGAAACGATGGTTGCCTTGGTGCTGGCTCAAGAGGCGCAACGCAAGTTTGGTGGCGACTCCGTCGGCGAGTTCGTCCGCAACGCCGACGGCTTTCGTGCCGGCCTCTAACCGATCTGTCTGCGTGTAACCGTCGGTGGGCTGAGATGACGCAGACAGAACGGGCTAGAGGTCGCCATATCGTGTTGATCGGGTTGATGGGATGCGGCAAGACGACGGTTGGAGAGATTCTCGCCGCTCGACATGGTCGTGAATTCCTTGACTCTGATCGTCGTATCGAGATGCTCACGGGTCGAACCGTGAAACAGATTCTCGCCGATCAAGGTGTTGATGGTCTGCGGTGTCACGAGGGTGATGCGTTGCTGGACGCGTTAGGACAGCTTGAGCCGGCCGTGATTGCGGCGGCTGGCGGAACTGTACTTCGGGAGTCGCTACGCCGGGCGATGATCGAAGCCGACGCCGAGGTGGTTTGGCTGAACGGTGCTCCGACTGTGCTGGCAGCGCGGGTCCCCAGTGGCCAACATCGTCCTTGGATCGAGACCGACCCGGAGGGCACACTGAGACGTATGTTCACGGAACGTGAAGCGCTCTATCGGCAGGTGGCCGATCGGATTGTTGCGATCGACGGGTTGACAGCCAACGAAGTTGCCGATCTGGTGTGGAAATGAGTGATCTTCGTCGGGTCGTTGTGCCAATTGCGGGTCGAGCGTATGACGTGGTCGTCGGCCATGGGGCACTTGTCGAACTCGGTACGGTTATCCCGCCGTCAGTCAGGCGAGTTGCCGTTGTCACACAACCAGGGATTCCGGTGGCTGTCAGCCTTGAGTTCCCCCACGAGGTGTTTCAGATCGGTGCGGGCGAACAACACAAGTCGATGGAGACCGTGCTCGGACTATGTCGCGGGTTTGCGCGCATGGGGCTGACACGCAACGACGTGGTGATCGGTGTCGGCGGCGGGATGGTCACCGACGTCGCCGGGTTCGCTGCCGCCAGCTACCACCGAGGGGTTCCGGTCGTGCACGTTTCGACGACGCTGCTCGGGATGGTCGATGCGGCGATCGGTGGCAAGACTGGCGTCAATCTGCCGGAAGGCAAGAATCTTGTCGGGGCGTTCTGGCAGCCGAGTGGTGTGATCTGTGATCTCGACACACTCGCCACCTTGCCTGACCGGGAACGTCGCTGCGGGTATGGCGAGATGGCCAAGTACCACTTCCTAACCGGTGACGATCTGTTGGCGATGAGCCTGACCGATCGGGTCTCCCGGTGCGTCGAGATCAAAGCTGACGTGGTCGCCTCCGACGAACGTGAGGGTGGTCGCCGAGCGATCTTGAACTATGGCCATACGTTGGCGCACGCATTGGAGATTGCCACGGAACACCGACTCGCCCACGGAGAGGCGGTGGCGATCGGGCTGATCTTCGCCGCCCAGCTTGGCAACGTGCTGGGTCGAATCGGCGACGAGCGGGTCAAGCAACACCTTGATGTCGTCGGCGAGCAGTACGGACTCGACACGAATCTGCCTGCTGGGCTCGATCCACACCAACTGCTTGAACTGATGCGACGCGACAAGAAAGCGTTGACCGGCTTGACGTTCGTGCTCGATGGCGCCGATGGCGTTGAACTGGTCGCCGATGTTGACGATCAGTCGGTGCTCGACGCACTGGCGAGGATGATGTGACGATCGAGACCGCGACGATCGAGACGAAGCGATTGGTGCTGCGACGTTGGCGCGACTCGGATCGCTCGACATTTCATACTCTGAACCGTGACCCGATCGTCATGGCCACGATCGGTCCAGTGATGAACCGAAGTGACTCTGACGGGTTCATGGATCGGATCGAGCGCCGGTTTGACGAGCACGGCTACGGATTGTGGTGCGTCGATCTGAATGGTGAGGCGATCGGCTTCACCGGATTTATGAAGCCCTGGTTTCGCGAGGGTGTTGAGATTGGCTGGCGGATTCGATCGGAGTGCTGGGGGCACGGGTACGCCCCTGAGGCGGCAAGGGCATGTTTGCAATACGGCTTCGACGACTTGGGCTTCGAAGAAGTGATCTCGTTCACCGCCGCCAGCAACTCGAACTCGCGCCGCGTGATGGACAAAATTGGTCTGATCCGTGACGTTGATGGCGACTTCCTCCATCCGAGTGTGCCGGAGGGCAATCCGTTGCAGTTACATGTGCTGTATCGGCTCACCGCAGCGCAGTACCGTGCTGTGTCGTGACGACGCCATTGAAAACGACGGTGCTGCTCCTGCACGGACCCAACCTCAATCTGCTCGGCGAGCGTGAGCCGCACATCTACGGCACGGACACGCTCGATGACTACGTCGCCTTCACCGCCGCCGCCGCCGAGCCGTTTGGATTCAGCATCGAGTCGCACCAATCGAACCACGAAGGCGAGTTGATCGAACACATTCACGCTGCACGTGGGCGTTGCGCGGCGATCATCATCAACCCTGGTGCGTTCACGCATTATGCCTGGGCGATCCACGACGCGCTGGCTGCCTTCGACGGTCCCAAAGTCGAGGTCCACATCTCGAACCCGAACGCCCGCGAACCGTGGCGTCACACCAGTGTGATCGCCCCAGTGTCGACCGGATCAATCATGGGATTTGGCAAGACGGGTTACGACCTGGCGGTTCGTGCGGTCGCCGCAAAACTCGGAAAATGACGCTCGCCGAGCTTCCGCCGATCGGTTATGCCGCCCGTGACGACCGGCTGCGAGATGGATTGCGTGATGGACTGAGTGCTGCGGGGTCGCTGGCATTGACCAACCTCGTGAATGTGCGCTGGCTGACTGGGTTCACGGGATCGAATGCGATGGTGGCGCTGTTGCCGGATCGGTTGGTGCTGGTGACGGACGCACGGTACCGAGATCGGGCGATCGCTGAGCTCGAAGCCGCCGGTGTCGACTGCGACGTCGTGATCGGTGCCACGCAAGCCGAGCAGCACGAGATGTTCGTGGCGCTGTTCGACGGTATCGAGTCTGTCGGTGGAGAGGCTCGTTCGCTGTCACACAGTCGATGGACGGAACTCGCCAAAGTCCTCCCGTTGATCGTCGCCGATGGGCTGGTCGAGGACGCTCGCCGGACAAAGGATACGGGTGAGATCGCTCGAATCGCCCGAGCCTGCGAGATCGCCGACCGGGCACTCGCAGAGGTCGTACCAATGCTTGCACAGCAGCCGACCGAGGCGGACGTTCGCGATGAACTCGAGTACCGGATGCGTCGGCACGGCGCTGACGGACCGAGTTACGACACGATCGTTGCGAGTGGACCCGATCACGCAGCGCGTCCTCACCATCAGACCGGATTCCGTCGGATCATCGAAGGTGACACGGTCGTGATCGACGTCGGAGCCCTCGTCGACGGCTACCACTCCGATATGACCCGCAGTTATGTGATCGGTGAACCGACCCCAAGGCAGCAGGAGATCTATTTGTTTCTGCTTGATGTCCAACTCGCCGGACTCGACGCAGTCTCTGACGGCACGCTTGCTCGTGATGTCGACGCGAACTGCCGTAACAGGGTTGAGCAGGCCGGTTATCTCGACTGGTATCTGCACTCGACGGGTCACGGCGTTGGCCTCCAAATCCACGAAGACCCTTTTGAGTCGCCGACATCGACCCTGGAACTTCGGGTCGGAGACGTCGTGACCGTCGAACCTGGCCTCTATCGTGTTGGCTTCGGCGGTTTCCGCATCGAAGATCTCGTACTGGTCACCGAGCACAACTGCCGAATCCTCACCGCATCGCCCAAGGACTCGCCATGCCTTCCATCACCACCAACGACCTGAAGACCGGTATCACGCTCGAACTCGACAACGGGCTGTTCCAGGTCATCGAGTTTCAGCACGTCAAACCGGGCAAGGGTGGCGCATTTGTGCGCACCAAGCTCCGCAACCTGAAGACGGGCAACGTGTTTGACCGCACGTTCAACGCCGGTATCCGCGTCGAGCAGGCAATCATCAACCGCGACGAGATGCAGTTCCTGTATCGCGACGGCGACGACTACGTGTTCATGAACAACTCGACCTACGACCAACTGCACGTATCGCCGATCGCACTTGGCGACGCCGCCGACTACATGATTGAAGGCATGGTCGCTCAGGTGGCTTTCTTCAACGGCGAAATCATCACCGTCGAAATCGCCCCATCGGTCGAGCTGACGATTGCGGAGACCGAGCCCGGCCTGCAAGGTGATCGTTCATCTGGCGGTCGCAAACCGGCCACGCTTGAGACCGGCAAGCTTGTGCAGGTTCCGCTGTTCATCGAGATCGGTGACCGGATCAAGGTCGACACCCGGTCCGGCGACTACGTCACCCGCGTGTGAGCATGCATCGTCCCGACGAACGATCCGACGCCCGCGAACGCGCCCTGTACCTGCTGTACGAAGCCCACTCGAAGGGCATCGCCCCGGGTGCGACGATTGACCTCCAGGTGATCGAGCCCGATGAACTCACCCAGGAACTGGTGAATGGTGTCGATCAGCATCTCGCACGTCTCGACGAGTTGATAGCGGCCAAAGCGAAGGGTTGGACGCTGAAGCGGATGCCCGTGCTTGACCTGAGCGTGATGCGTCTCGCTGTGTTCGAACTCACCGAACGACCGCACGTCCCGACAGCCGTGATCCTGAACGAGGCCGTCGAACTCGCCAAGCGTTTCTCGACCGACGATTCGGGCCGATTCGTCAATGGTGTTCTCGCGGCAGTCGCCGCCGATGTGCGCGCAGCGGGTGTCCGGACCTAACCGCAGACCTGCGTCTAGCCTCCCCGCTGTGGAACAGGGCGTCGTCGTCAGATACACGGCCTGCGCACTCGCGGGCTGGTACCTGATTTGGCTTCTGGGTCCGGCCAGACCGATCGTCAATGCTCGGTCGTTTCCTGACTCCGCTTCATATCTTCGTGTCGTTGATCGAAGTCCGTTTTCGTTCCGATTTTGGTTCGATGAACGTCCTCCTGTGTATCCGTTGTTTCTCTGGTTGCTGAACTCCTCCCCGACTACCGTGATCGTGGTTCAGTCGGTTCTGTGGGTGGCTGCCTGGTTTTGGTTGTGCTCGGTTGCCTGGAAACGGATCGATTCGATGTACGTGTCGATTGCCGTTGTCGGGTTGTTGGTCGGAATCGCGGTGCAGGCTCGATGGGGTTTCTGGAACACACTGATGTTGACCGAGGGGCTCTCGGCCACCTTGATGATCGCAATGGTTGCCGCATGGTGGCAGTTCGTGGCCGAGTCCGGTCGTTTTCGAGCTGTTTCCGCGTGTTTAATCACAGCGGCTTGGATGCTGACTCGGGATTCGAACGCTGTCACGCTGCTGGTCGTTGCGATACCGGGGTTCTCAATGACAATCGCAATGCATCGTCGACGCCCGACCGACTTTCGGCGATTGGCCGGACAGGTGCTTTCGGTTGTCGTGATCGTCGGGCTGTATTCCGTGATTGGGCAACTGTCGAGCAATCGTGGTGAAACGTCGTTTCATAATAACGTCGGATTGCGGTGGCTCTCTGACGATGAGATGCACAGGTTCTTCGTCGCCCGCGGGCTACCCACTGACGACGCACTTGTAGCTCGAATCGGCGGCGACGCTTGGGCAGATGGTGAAGCCTTCCTGCGCTCGCCGGAGCTTGCCGAGTACCGCCAATGGGCGGGAAGTTCTGGCCGATCGGCGGCTGCGATTTCGACCGTGGTCAAGGCCCCATGGTGGATCGATCGGCTTCGAACCGAGCTGCCGAGTTATACGTCGATCGACAACGAGGGATACGACGTGTTCGACGTCACGAGTCGGCTTCCGAGCCGACCGCTCGGGCTGCTTGATCCGGCCGCATCTCCGACGGCGATTGCGGTGTGGGTGTCGGTCTGCATTGGGGCGACGTGGTTGGCGTGGCGACGAAGACATGCGCTCGGCTTGTTGGTGGCGTTCTTGCTCGTCGGTGCGGTGTTAGACGTGTACTTGTCCTTCGTCGGCGACGCTGTCGAGGTCGGTCGGCATCTGTCAGGTCCGTTGCTTCGGTTGAGCGTCGCAGTGATCGTTGTCGCCGGCGTTGGCCTCGATGCGTTGATCAGCCAGCGGACTCAGACGGGCGTGATCGACATTGCTGACTGACTTCGCCAACCGGACCGTCGATTCCATTCGTACTCACCTGGGTTGGGTTCGACGATGGACGTGGCCGATTACCGGTGCCGCGCTCGCCTGCTTTGCTGTCGTCGCTGTGTTTCGGATGGAGTTGAGCACACCGAACTATGACCCGCAGTACATCCGAGTGCTCGTCGAGCGAACGATGCGATTCGGTGGCTCGTATTACTCGAACGGGATCCACAACAAAGGTCCATTGGAACCGTTCGTGTACGAGATCGCTGCTCGGATCGGCGGGCGCGACGGCACGTGGTTCGTGGTGGCGGTCTTTGCCCTGCTGGCGGCGCTCGCCGTGGGCTGTGCCGTGTTCGTGGTGACCGATCGCGCCGGGGGACCTGTGACTGTCGCGGTGACCATGGCGACCGTCAGTGTCGCTCACCTGACGGTGTCCGAAGCCGACTATGCGGGAGTGCTCTACGCCCGCAACATCACCGTGGCCTTGCTGGCGTTGGCGTTCTGTATCGCCGCAATCGACGTCGCTTGGACGAGTCGCCGACGTCGGATTGGGTCGGTTGTGATCCTCAGTGGTGCGATCGGGTTAGCCGTCCAAACGCTGTTCACAGCGTTCTTCACCGCTGTCCCGGTGTTGTTGTGGGCAATGTGGCGACGCCGGCGTCAGCGAATCGACGGGTTCGCAGCGTGGGTGCTGATGCCAGGGTTGGCGACGGCTGCGTTCATCTTGGCGCCAGCGTATTACCGAATATTCGGCCCGTGGAGAGACTTCGCTGACGGTTGGTGGGTCTACGCCCGATTCATGAGTGAAGGAACGGGCCGCAGTCTTGGTTCCCAGATCGGTCTCGGATGGGACAACATCGTCGAGTACTACCACCAGCGTCCGGAACTCTTGATCGTGATTCAACTCTGGGTGATCGTCACAGCAGTTCGCTGGAAACGATTATCGGGTGAGGCCCGCGGGCTGAGGGTGTTGGTCGGTGCTTGGTTCGTCGGCGGATGGATCGAGATGGTGCTCAGTCAGCGTTACTCGTCGCATTACTACTCAATTGTCGCTGTTCCGACGCTCCTGATGATCGGGTTTCTCGTGGGTGAGATCTCGGGATTGGTGCGCGAGTTGCTGAACCGTAGCGCCGCGTCACGGTTGCTTCCGATCGTGGTTGGATTGATTGCAGTGCAGCTCGGTGGGAGCGCCCCGTTCTCCGACGGGCTTTCTGCTGCCGCCACGATCCGTTCGGTCGATCAGTTCGGGGCACGTCGCGAAGTTGGTGTCGATGGCCGTGTTCGAATGGTGAGAGCGACCCTCGACCTCGTGTCGGAGCAGAATGATCCACTGTTGATGTGGACGAGCTACCCCTGGCCATACCTGAATTTTCGGCGTGTGTCGGCGACCCGATACATCTGGAAAAGTTTCCTGCTTGGGGAGATCTATCTCGGCAAGTCCGGCCCCGAATATGTGCTGCCCGGCACCTGGGATCGGTTTCACGCCGATCTGGATCAAGCTGATCCCACTGCGTATGTCGTCGAATCGGTCAACCCGGTGGTCCCTGGAACGCCGTTCGAGGAGGTCGTCGCGACGCGGTTCACCACGGTGTTCACCGATGATGTGATCACGCTGGCCCTCCGCAACGACCTTGCTGAATGGCTGCTCGGTCCGCCTGATGGACCGGCACCGTTCTCAAGTGCGGCAGCTGGGCCAGGTGTGACCGAGTTGGTGGTGGGTTCCTGCAGTCGATTCGACGGTCAACTCGCTGTCGGTGAAACGGCGTCGGTCAGCTCGTTCGAATTTGGTGAAATCGAAGGGCCTGATCGTCCACGCATCGCGGTCTCGCAAACGGCCGATGGGTCATGGTCGGTGGCGTCGGTCGTTCCAGGATTCGCAGGTCATTCAGTCACCACCCACGTGTCGGGCGATTCGACTGAGTGGACGCTCGTGATTGGTAGCCGGGCAGCTGTGCTGGTGATTGGTGACGCGGTTGTGGGGGCAGTCGAACTCGCCCGATCGGGTCCGGTCACTCTGCTCAATGAGCGGGCGGACGCTGATTTCACCGTCGAGACACAGTCGAAGGCTGAATCCCTCGACGGATGTAACTCCGATTAACGAAGGCGGGGCTAGCGCGGTCCGCGGATGAGGCGACCTGGTAGTGCTCCGGTGAAATCGTCGTTCGTGACGGTTTCGATCCCGGCGACAAATGTGTGTCGGTAGCCGTTGGCCTTCTGAATCAGTCTGGGTGCACCTCCCGGGAGATCCCACGCCATCCGTGCCTTCCCAAACGTGAGATTCTCGTAGTCGATGACGTTGATATCGGCACGCATGCCTGTCGCAAGCACCCCGCGATCGTTGAGTCCGTACAGCTCGGCGGTTTGGCGTGTCTGGCGATGGATCACGAATTCAAGCGGAAGTCGTGGCCCGCGGGTGCGGTCACGCGTCCAGTGCGTGAGCATGAACGTCGGCGTGCCGCCGTCACAGATCACTCGGCAATGCGCTCCGGCATCGGCGAGGCCCATTCGTGTCGACGGATTGAGGTGAGCCTCATAGTTGAACGAGAGGTCGCCGTAGGCGTAGTTGAAGAACGGCGAGTACAGCATCCCGTTGCCATCGTGCTGGAGCAGTTGGTCGATGACGAGCTGCATTGGAGGCGTTCCAGTCCGATCGGCAACGGAGGCGATCGAATCGGCGAGCTCTGGCTCGTAGTCGATATCGCCGTCGGCAACTGCCCATGTCTTGCGTAGGGGCCCGATCACGGCATTGGTGAAGAAGTCGCCGTCGTCGGGAATCTCGTTGATGATTCGATCGCGGGTCCGCCCATGCCGAAGTGCGGCGCAACGTTCGGCCAACGGAAGGTGGGCAATTTCCTGGTAGGCCGGGTGGAACATCAGTGGGTGATAACTGCCCTCCAGACACATCAGCAAACCGACCGTGCGACCGGCGACTTGAGCCACAATTGGAATGCCGTCAGAGCGGGCCTCGTCGAGCAGCTGTAGCACGTCGCGCCACAGTTCAGGGTGCTGGTCTGGCTGATTGAGGTTAACGCTGACGGTGCGCCCGGTGCGGGCAGCCAACTCCCGCATCCACGGCCACTCCTGATCTGGAACGATGGCGTGCTCGGGTGCAAACTGGAAGACACCATGCCCGACCTCGGCCAATGCTTCGGCGATTCCGTACAACTCCTCTGCGTCGACCATCGTGCCAGGCACGAGTACGCCGGATTTCGAACGGTGCAGGGGAGTCCGCGAGGTCGAAAAACCGAGCGCCCCTGCCCGAAGTCCGTCGGCGACGATCGCCGCCATCGCTGCAATGTCGTCGGCGGTTGCCGGTTCGTTGGCGGCGCCACGTTCACCCATCACATATGCCCGTACCGCGCCGTGCGGAACTTGCGTACCAATGTCGATCGCGTACTGGCGCGCATCGAGCGCATCAAGGAACTCGGGGAACGTCTCCCACTGCCAATCGATGCCTTCGATCATCGCTGCGCCAGGAATGTCTTCGACACCCTCCATCATTTCGATCAACCATTCGTGACGATCTGGTGCGGCTGGAGCGAAACCGACCCCACAGTTGCCCATCACGGCCGTGGTCACCCCATGCCATGATGAGGGAGTCAGATATGGATCCCAAGACGCCTGCGCGTCGTAGTGAGTGTGTACGTCTACGAAACCGGGCGTGACGAGCGAGCCGGCGGCATCTATCTCGGTGCGACCGGCTCCGAGATCTTCGCCGACCTCAGTGATCAGTCCGCCGTCAACGGCCACGTCTGCCGTCCTGCCCGGCGAACCCGACCCATCAACGACGTTTCCTCCACGGATCACCAAATCGTGCATTAATCCGTACCGTAACCCACCAACTGCCTGCGTGTAACCTCGGTGGGCTGATCTCATGCAAACAGTTTCCGGTTGCGGCGTGAGGTGCTCGTCCGCCCCGCCAGAGTGGGTCGCGCTGCGGATGTTTGGACAGAGTTGGCGGCGATTGGCATGTCAACAGACCAGCACCCGTTCGACTTCTTGCAGTTGGCCGAACTGCGAGCAACGACCCGTTTGAAAATGCCGGACTGCTGCGTGCTGGCATCATCGGTCAATCATGAGGCAGTACTGCTCACTTTCAACGATCGGCTTCGTCTCGCATAGTCGGAGATTCGTTGATGATTCGTCTAACTCGGCGCGAAATGAGACGCACGGTCCGATCGTTGCGCTAGGTTGCTTGATCGACCGTGAAACGAGTTCTGTGAGACTCGTACGGCAGGAGCATCATGAACAACGCGAAGCAGGTCCTCGGACCTGACGACGTGCGCAGGGCAGTGACCCGGATGGCGCACGAGATCATCGAACGCAACCGCGGCCTTGCCGGTGTTGCTCTGATCGGCCTCCAACGTGGGGGTGTGTGGCTCGCCGAAGCGCTCGGTACCGAGATCGCTCGCATCGACCATTCGATTCCGATTGGCTCGATTGACGCCTCGCTGTACCGGGACGACATCGGTTTGCGACCGGTGACTCCGGGCAGCGTAAGCGCTGTTCCCTTCGACATCGACGGAACGACCGTCGTGCTCGTTGATGATGTGCTCTTCACCGGACGCACCGTCAAGGCGGCGCTTGATGCGATCACCGACTACGGTCGCCCGAGCGCCGTGCAACTCGCTGTGCTGGTCGACCGAGGGCATCGGGAACTTCCGATCCGGCCCGACTTCGTCGGCAAGAATCTACCGACGAGCGCCGACGAACGAGTCTCGGCCACCGCCGAAGGCGTCGTGATCTCGTGAAACACTTTCGTTCGATCGAGGAGGCCGGTCCAGCCGTGTTGCATCGGTTGCTTGACCTGTCGGACCACATGGCAGAGGTCAACAGACGACCCAATCCAAAGGTTCCGGCCCTTCGCGGCAAGACGGTGTGCAACGTGTTCTTCGAGGACTCCACGCGCACGCGTCTCAGCTTCGAAACCGCCGCCAAACGCCTCTCGGCTGACACGATGACGTTCTCAGTCGGCACATCGAGTGTCAATAAGGGCGAAAGCCTTCGAGACACGATTGAGACGATCGCCGCGATGGGTGTCGACGCCTTCGTAATCCGCCATAAATCGAGTGGCGTACCGTGGCAGGTCAGCCAGTGGACGAACGCCAGCGTGATCAATGCAGGCGACGGCTGGCACTCGCACCCGACGCAGGCACTGCTCGATTGCTACACGATTCGCACGGCACTTAACCGGCGTGACAGCTTCGACGGACTGAAGATCGCGATCGTCGGCGATATCAAGCACAGCAGGGTCGCCCGGAGCGACATCCGTGCCTTCACGATGCTGGGTGCCGATGTCACGTTGGTTGCGCCGCAGACGTTGTTGCCGCCCGGTGTCGATGTGCCAACCACGTCCGACCTCGACGCGATCATCGGTCAACTTGACGTGATCTATCTCTTACGGATGCAGCACGAACGAATGAACGAGGCGCTGGTGCCGTCGTTGCGTGAGTACACGGCACGGTTCGGGCTGACCTCGGACAGGGCGGCGCGGTTGCCCGAACATGCACTGATCATGCACCCTGGCCCAATCAATCGGGGCGTCGAAATCGCCGTCGACCCATCCGAGCTACCCGGCTGTGTCATCACGCAACAAGTCACTAACGGGATCGCGGTCCGGATGGCCGTGTTGTTCGACCTGCTCGGGAGTGGCGCAAATCTGGAGAGCGAGTGATACGAGTGTTGATCGTTGGTGGAACCGTCCTGGACCAGACGGGCGAACGGCGCGTCGACGTGCGTATCGCCGACGGTCAGATCGTCGAAGTCGGTGTCGACCTGCAACCAGTGAACGACGAGACGGTGCTCGCCGCCATCGGTTGCATCGTCAGCCCCGGGTTTGTCGACCTCCACACCCATCTGCGTGAACCGGGCAAGGAAGAAGCCGAGACGATCGAGACTGGCTCGCGTGCTGCTGCCAAGGGTGGATACACGTGTGTCGTGGCGATGCCGAACACCGAGCCGACTCAAGACTGCGTGAGCGTCGTCGAGTTCGTGCGCCAGCAGGGTGTAACCGCCGGGCTGTGTGACGTTCGCCCGAGCGGTTCGATCACGATCGGGCGCGCCGGAACGCAACTCTCGCCGCTCGCCGAGTTGGCTGCTATCGGGGTGCACCTGTTCACCGACGACGGCATGGGCGTGCAGGACCCGCTGCTGATGCGTCGAGCACTCGAGTACGCAGCAGACCTCGGTGTAGTGCTCGCTCAGCATTGTGAGGTCGCCCGCCTGACCGAGGGCGCAGTGATGCACGAGGGGCACTGCTGCTGGCGACTCGGGCTGCCCGGTTGGCCATCGTTGGCAGAAGAACTGATGGTACATCGCGACATCGAGTTGGTCCGCTTGACCGGGGCACCGATCCACATTCTGCACCTGTCGACAGCCCGCAGTGTCGAGCTGGTTCGGGCTGCAAAGGCCGATGGATTGCCCGTCACCGCTGAGGCAACGCCGCATCACATCAGCCTCACCGACGAGAAGCTGACCGGTTACAACTCGGTCTACAAGGTCAATCCACCGCTGCGGACGATGGCCGACGTGGAAGCGGTGCGGGCCGGACTCGCCGACGGCACGATCGATGCGATCGCCACCGACCACGCACCGCATGCGCCGGAGACAAAAGAACAGCCGCTTGATCAAGCACCGCCTGGGATGCTCGGATTGGAGACTGCGCTGGGTGTCAGCCTCGCCCATCTCGACATGCCGCTTGTCGACGTTGTCGCTGCCCTCTCCTGGAAGCCGGCGTCGATCGCCGGTGTAGCCCATGAGCATGGCCGTCCGATCGCGGTCGGTGAACCGGCCAACCTGACGGTGTTCGACGCAAGTGCCGGGTGGGAAGTCCAACCCGCCAAGCTCGCCAGCAAGAGCCGGAATACTCCATTTGTGGGCGTCGCTCTTCGTGGCCGCGTGCTCCACACGATCCTGCGAGGCGTTCCTGTCGTGATCGACGGCGAGGCTACCCGATGAATCAATATGTGATTATGTGCATGAATATGCAAGAATGGAAATCATGATGAATCGATGCGGCATTCGCGAGGGTGCGTTGGTGCTTGCTGACGGGAACGTGTTTGAGGGCGAGTTGATTGGTGCCGACGCTTCGGGTGGGATCGCGACTGGTGAGGTCGTGTTCAACACGGCGCTTTCTGGCTACCAAGAGATCATCACCGACCCGAGCTATGCCGGTCAGATCATCTCGTTCACGTATCCGCACATCGGGAACTACGGCATCAACGCGCACGATTACGAGTCGCGTGGTGCGTTCTGCCGGGGTGTGATCGTGCGTGATATCGCCCGTCGGCACAGCAACTACCGCGCTGAGGGCCACCTCGAATCGTTGCTGCGAAGCCACTCCATTCCTGGTATCGCCGGGATAGACACACGCCGACTGACGCGAATTTTGCGCGACACCGGTGCGATGCCCGGCGCATTTGGTGATGCGTCGGAGGCAGCAATTCGGGCAGCCGCAGCGATCGAACCGGGAACCGATGGGATTGACCTCGTGTCAACCGTCTCGACGCCGCAGTCGTATACCGTCGGCGACGGCGAGCGGCTGATTGTGGCATACGACTTCGGGATCAAGACCACGATCGTTCGCCACCTCGCTGGGCTTGGCCGCGTCGAGGTTGTACCGGCATCGACGACGGCCGCCGACGTGCTCGCCCGGGATCCTGACGGTGTGTTTCTGTCGAACGGTCCTGGTGACCCTGCGGCCGTGACCTACGCCGCCGATGCAATCGGACAACTTGTGGGCAGCGTGCCCGTGTTCGGGATCTGCCTGGGACACCAACTGCTTGGCCTGGCGCTCGGTGCCGGCACGGTCAAGCTGCCGTTCGGTCACCACGGAGCGAACCATCCGGTCAAGAACCTGCAGACCGACTCGATCGAGATCACCAGCCAGAATCACAACTTCGCCGTCGACGCAGATTCGTTCG
>JANOTN010000117.1:0-3383 GCA_031416375.1 Ilumatobacteraceae bacterium | reverse complement strand
TGACCCTCGATTGGATCGAGCGGAGCGGCGCTCCGATGCCTGTTTTCCGACTCGTGCACGAGGTTGAGTCGTGATCAGTCGACGGCATCCGCTGAAGGATCAGGTCGCCATTGCGGCGGCCGCCACGACCGGTTTCTCGGCGCGTAACACGCCCCGAAGTCAGGCGTCCTATGCGGTCGAAGCATGTATCAGCGTGCTTCGTGACTGCGGCCTCGCAGCCGACGATATCGACGGCATCATCGGCTCGTCGCCCGACGCGACGTCGGTGCAGGCGTCGCTCGGCATCCCGACAATTACATACTTCGCCAACCCGATGATCCCGTTCGTCAATCAACTGGCCAATGCCGTCGCCGCCGTGCACGCCGGATTGTGCGATGTCGTACTCGCCTATCATGCCTCGTATCGGTTGGCATGGAACACCGCCTCGGCGCTGAAGGATCCATTCCGCCGCAACGTCTCGTTTGGCGGCGGGTCGGGAGCGCCGCCGCCAGAATCGATCTTCGGTGCCGCCGGCTACACCGCATGGGCCTCTCGCTACATCTACGAGTTCGACGCGACGCGAGAAGCATTCGGTCGGGTGGCGATCAACGATCGTTCGAACGCGGCACTCAATCCAGGCGCGGCAATGCGCACGCCGATGACGATGGACGACTATCTCAGCGCCCGAATGATCCGCTCGCCACTCTGCCTACTCGACATGGACGTCCCCGTCGACGGCGCCGATGCGTTCGTGATTACCACGACCGAACGGGCACGCGATCTGCCGCACAAGCCGGTGTTGATCAACGCCATCACGCTGGGCATGACCAATCACGCCGAGGAGGACCAGACGCCGAGCTTGCGCCAGCA
This sequence comes from Ilumatobacteraceae bacterium, assembly GCA_031416375.1. Classification (GTDB taxonomy): domain Bacteria; phylum Actinomycetota; class Acidimicrobiia; order Acidimicrobiales; family Ilumatobacteraceae; genus Ilumatobacter. The sequence continues at coordinate 2,534 of JANOTN010000117.1, read as the reverse complement.
CGGGCAGCAGGTGGTGATCGAGTCGCTCAAGTCGCGGGCCGATTTCTGGATCGACGGCACCGACATCTACTTCCCCTACGACGGCTTCACCCCGATCACCCTCAACTGGTTCGAGAACACCGGCTGGTGTGGCCCCGGCGAGGCTGGGGCGTTCATCGAGGACAACTGGGATCCCGAGCGGAACCGGATCATGATCAACGGTCGGATCCCGGTCAACCCACACGGTGGAGCGCTCTCCGAAGGCGGCACGCAGGGCTCCGGACATATCCGTGAGGCAGTCAATCAACTCCAGGGCCGCGCAGGGGAACGCCAGGTCGCCGGGGCTCGAACGGCGCTGATCACCGCAGGTGGTTTCTTCTTCAACGCCCAGGGCGTCGCCCTGCGTACCGACTGATCAGCGTTGTGTCATGTCAGACGTGAACCGTGTACCGGGGCCGACCGAAATCACCGAACTGCTGAACGCCCGACATCCGGGTGTCGAAGTCACGTCTGTGACCGTGCTGGATGAAACATCGGGCTCGGCGAGCCGGTTGCGTCTCGATCTTGAATTCGCCGCCGGATGTGATCGGGGATTGCCCGACCGAATGTTCCTCAAACGCAACTTGGAGGAGTTCGGGTTTCCCGAGGAAATGTATACGACCGAGGTTCGCTACTACCAAGACCTGCATCCCGAACTCGACATCGAGCAGCCTGCCGTGTATGCCGTCCACGCCGATCGGCCCACCAGCTTTTCGATCCTGATGGAAGATCTCGGCAGGCGACCCGGTGCCAGCCTCGGCATCGTCACCCGCCCGACCAGCGTCGAGGAGGCAGCAGGCGTACTCGACTCATTGGCAGGGCTGCATGCGAGGTACTGGAATCAACCAGGGTTGATTAACGATCTGGCGTGGCTCGATCGCACTGACAATTCGGTGACGATCAAATTCTGGCAGCAGATTGGCCCGCGCCTGGTACGACGCCACCTCGAACGCGGTCATCGTGTCGGAGCGGTCGACCTGACCCGCTGGTCAGAGGAGCGGATGTGGGCGGCGTTCGCCCGCTTGGCGGTCGAGAACGCCAAACCGCCGATCACCGTGCTCCACGGTGACGTCCACGCCGGCAACGTGTACTACGTCGACGGTGTACGAGGCGGGCTGATCGATTGGCAGTTGATGCTCACCGGTTGCTGGGCCCTCGATGTCGGTTACCTGCTTCAGACCGCACTCGAACCACAGACCCGAGCGCTCCGCGAACGGGATCTTCTTGCTGGCTACCTCGACGCCCTTGGCCGACGAGGGGTAGCGCCGCCGACGTTCGACGACGCCTGGCTGCGCTACCGGATGCAGCCCGTCTGGGGCGTGATGATGTGGCTGATTACTCCTGGTGGAGTCCACAGCGACGAAGTCCAGTTGAAGAGCCTGTCGCGCTGTTTAGCCGCCGGCGACCACCTCGACACCCTCGCAGCGCTCGGCGTCTAGTGCCGAGGGATTAGAATTCCTCGTCGGTCCACCAAGGGTGGAAGTCGGGCATATCGGTCTGTGGGCTGGCGCTGAAGTTGGCTTGACGTTTTTGGCGGAAGGCGGCGACGCCTTCCTTGGCGTCTGGGGCGGTTCCCAGCGCCAACAGCGCCTGGGACTCCAAGCGGTTGGCGCTCAGCGGGTGGGGTTCCCCGAGTGATCGCCACAGCATCTGACGGGTGAGCGCCACCGGGACCGGCGCAGTCTGCGTGGCAATCTCGCCGGCGATCGCCAGTGCGCGGGGAAGCACCTCGGCGGCGGGCAACAGCTCGCGAACGAGCCCGGCTTCGAGCGCTTCGGCTGCTTCGAAGATCCGACCGGTCACACTCCATTCGACGGCCCTCGAAATACCGACGACTCGGGGAAGGAACCAGGTAGCACAGGACTCGGGCACGATGCCGCGGCGGGTGAACGGCAAGCCGAACCGAGCGCTGTCGGAGGCGATCCGGATGTCCATCGGCAAAATCATCGTGACGCCGATGCCGACGGCGGTGCCGTTGATCGCGGCGATCACCGGCTTGTTCGAATCGAAGATCCGTAACGCCAGTTCGCCGCCGATGTCGCGGTGACCGCCGCGCAACGGTTTGAAATCAGACGCATTGACGTCGTATCCGCCGTCTGATGTGCCAGATAACAGGTCGGTTCCAGCGGAGAAGTAGCGGCCTTGCGCGGTTACCACAATCGCCCGGATCTCGTCGTCGAGTTCAGCGTCGGCAAAGGCGACCAGGAGTTCGTCGAGTACTGCATACGTGACGGTGTTGCGCTGCTCCTCGCGCGCAAACGTGATCGTCAGCACCCGATCAGACACCTCGTAATGGATTTCTTGAAAGGAGGTCATGCCCAACGACGCTATTCAGAGGTCGGTACAAACTTCGAGGATGGTCGTTCGGACGCGGCTCGTTGACACGACGGTCCGCCGAGCAAGAATGGACCATGCTCGTTGATTCGTCGCTGCCGCATCAGATCGCTCATACGAAGGCCAATGCGGCTGCGATTGAAGAGGTCGGCTATGACGGGATCTGGCTGGGAGAGACGAAG
>JANOTN010000116.1:0-2728 GCA_031416375.1 Ilumatobacteraceae bacterium | reverse complement strand
ACATTCAAAGGTGCCTCCGCTGGCTCGGGTTCGGTGATCGGCAGCGTCGTCGTCGTGGTAGTCGTTGGGCACGGCGGCAATGTGGTGGTAGTCGTGGTGGTCGTTGTGGTGGCACCGGGAATCGTGGTGGTCGTCGTGGTGGTCGTGGTCGTCGTCGCACCGGGAATCGTGGTGGTGGTGGTGGTGGTGGTCGTCGTCGTAGGGGGTGCACATCCGACGGTTGGAACAGTGGCTGGCGGCAGGGTGGTGGTGCTGGTCGTCGTCGTGCTGGTCGTCGTGCTGGTCGTTGTCGTCGGCACCGATGTCGTGGTGGTGCTCGACGTTGTCGTCGGCACCGATGTGGTGGTCGTTGTCGTTGACGTGGTTGTGCTGGGCTCGGTCGTCGGCGTCGAACTCGGTTCGGTCGGCGTCGAACTGGCAGCAACACGCGCCACACCCACGGTCACGGTCAGCGTGCACACCAGCGACATGGCGGCGGCACGGGGGATTCGGCCGAGTCGATTCATGAGTGGTGGATGTCACCGGTTGAGTCGACACGCTATCCCGGCGGCTTCCACGGTTGCTGCAACCCTGGCGGCACGGCTGTGCCAGGTAGCGTGCAGCGCGCATGTCAGTCTCGACCGATCCTCGACGAGATGTCATCCTTGCGGTCGATATCAGCGGTGCCGGGTTTGGGGCCGGGTTGATGACGGCCCGCGGTGAATTGCTCGATCGGTGTCGAGTGGATCTGGAACGCGATGTTGGGCCGCAATCCCACTTCGCTGCACTCGCTGGGATTGTCGCCGAGCAGCTTGAACAGGCTCGTAGCCAACACCGGGTTCGTGTTCGGGCGATTGGCATCGGATGTGATGGGCCAATCGAACGTAATTGTGAAACCGTTTCGCCGGTCAGCGTGTCGTCGTGGCGGAGTTTCGAGCTCAGACAGCATCTCCGCGACCTGACTGGATTTCCGGTGTTTGGGGATCTCAGTGGCAAGGCGATGGCACTCGCGGAAGGATGGCTGGGTGCCGCTAAGGGTGCGTCCAGCTTTTGCGTGATCTCGGTGTCAACCTCAGTTTCTGGCGGAATCGTGATCGACGGTGAACTGCTCGACGGTGTCAGCGGGAACGCCGGGCAAGTCGGCCATATCATCGTCGAACCGGGTGGTCGGCGTTGTCATTGCGGAGCTCGTGGATGCCTCGACGCCGAAGCGTCTGGGCTGGCAATTGAGGCGATCACCGGTCGTCCGCCAACGGAACCGACATACGACATCATGCGTCGCACAGGCCGACTCGTCGGTCGAGCGGCCGGCATGATTTGTGCTTCCATGGATCTTGATCTGGTCGTCGTCGGCGGGGATGTCGCGCACGGGTTTGCGGCGACGTTCTTCAACGCCGCGCAGGAGGAGATTGACGCTGTCGCGCGTGTTGGCCACGGTGCCGCCGCCCGTATCGCCCAGGCACGTCTTGGCGAACAGGGCGTCTTGATCGGTGCCGGAGCCGTCGGGATCCGCGGACTCCGACGCGGCTCACGACATCCAGCCTGACCGTACGATCGATCGGTTGTCGCGCGACCCGTTAGTCGAATCTGAAAGACTGTGATCTATGACGAAGATTCGTTCGAGTAGCTCCAACCGGATCGACGACCGACGCGGTCAAGGTGGTGGCGGTGGTGGAGGCGGACTCGGCGATCTGTTGAAGGGCGGCCTCGGCGGCGGCGGCGGAGGTGGCGGCGGAGGTCTTCCTGGTGGTCTCGGCGGCCTGTTGAAGGGTGGCGGCGGGTTGATGACGATCCTCGTCTTGGCGGCGGTCTTCATCCTGCCGAAGCTGATCGGTGGTGGCCTCGGCGGCGGGGGTGGAACTGGGCCGACTCCCGCGGCGGCGGGGGCCGACACGGCGACGGCTGGCGGTGCCGGAGCATGTGATGCCGAGTTGGAAGCGATCATCTGCGGTGCCACCGACGACGTTTCTGAGTACTGGATCGATCAGCTCCCGTTGTCGTTCAACGTGCCCTACCAGGACACCAAGACGGTCTTCTTCTCGGGTTCCACGAATACCGGGTGCGGTCGCGCCTCGTCGCAGACCGGTCCGTTCTACTGCCCGCTCGACAACCTCGTGTACTTCGACCTTGACTTCCTGGTCACCCTGCAGAACCAGTTTGGTGCGACCGGTGACCTGGCAGCGCAGTACATCGTCGCCCACGAATACGGTCACCACGTCCAGAACGTGCTGGGAATCAACGAGCAGATGCGTGAGGCGCAGCAGGCCGATCCCGGCCGGGCCAATCAGTACTCGGTGGCCCTCGAATTGCAGGCCGACTGCTTCGCCGGTTCATGGGCCCGCGACGCAAGCGATCGAGCGCTGTTCGACGATCCGAAGGAAGTCGAGGAAGCGCTCAACGCTGCTGCGGCGGTCGGCGACGATCGAATCCAACAGCAAACGCAAGGTCGAGTCGACCCGGAGGCCTGGACCCACGGTTCCTCGGCGCAACGTGTCGAGTGGTTCCAGCGCGGCTTCCAAACAGGCGACCCGCAGCGCTGCTCCACATTCAGCGAACTGTTCTAGGAGGCTCAGCGGATAGGTGAGGATTTTTTGTGCCGGAGTTTTCATTTCGCCTGCTGCGCCGTCGAAATAGCGCACCGTAACGATTGGTCGCCTCGCCTATCGGCTCGTCTCCAGGGTCGCCGGTTGATGGTTGGTTCGGTTTGCCAGATGGTGCCGTCTGGTCGTTGCCAGGTGGCGATCCGGCC
>JANOTN010000115.1:0-28782 GCA_031416375.1 Ilumatobacteraceae bacterium | reverse complement strand
GTCTGCGGGCACCGGATTGCACTCACGCCGGAAGCTGAGTTGAGGGGGGCACGGACCGACTTGATCGTGGCCCAACTGCTCGACGAGGTGCCCGTCCCGCGTTCCCGCGAGGGTTGAGATGCTGACTCGCTCCGGTCTCGGCGGATTACTCACCGCCGTGATCTTGGGGGCCCTCGGACTGTGGTGGCACTACGAGGAGCTGCTCGTCGTCGCCGCCTGTTTGTTGGCCGTCATCATCGTTGCGCTGTGGAGCGGGCGGAGCCGGCAACGGACCAAGATCACGCGCATAATCGCGGCCCCACGTGTCGCCCGTGGCGATCCGATCCACATCGTGTATCGGGTGTCGAACACCAGTCGTCGACGCGCAGCCCGGGCGGTGATTGTCGATCAGTGTGACGAATCAGAAGTGCGCGTTGCATATCCGGCGCTGGCGGCAGACGACAGGACTGAAGTCGATGGAATCCTTTCGACTCGCCGTCGGGGTGTCTTCCAGGTCGGACCGTGGGCAGTCGAGCGAGTCGACCCGTTTGGGTTGGCGGTCGGTCTGCGAACGTCGGATTCGACGAGCACGATCATTGTGCACCCGCGTATCCACGCCCTCCAGGGTCCATATGGATCGATGCATACCGTTGAAAACGAATCGGTGATGCGGCGCACCGCCTTCGATCCCCTAAGCGGATTCGTGTCGCTTCGAGAGTACGTGATTGGTGATGACCCACGGCTGATTCATTGGTTGACCACCGCACGAATGGGAACCCTGATGATCCGCGAGCATGTCGAACTGCGACGTCCCGAGTTCACCGTCGTGCTTGACTGCTCCGACGGCGTTGCCACCGCCGATGATTTTGAAGAAATGGTCGACGTCGCTGCGTCGGTTGCGGTGCACGCAATCCGCAGTGGCGTGCAGGTCACAGTTCGAACGACCGATCGGAACTATCCCGGAGCGCTCCGCCCACTTGATCGCGACACGATGGTGCTCGACCTGTTGACGCCGGTCACTCAGGTAGCAGCCCACGTCGTGACGCCCCTGCCCGAGCTCTTCAGGGGCGGGTTTGACCACACCACAATTGTGTTTGTCACGGGTCCGGCAGGCCCGTCAAGCACGCTCGCTCAGACCGAACGCCTATCGGTCGTTCGGATTGGTGATGGTGCCGTGGTGACGCCTGGCATCACACTCGCCTCAACGACGGCGACCGAGTTCGTTCAACGGTGGCGACCATGGCGCTAACCCGCCTGCGGATCAGTTTGATCACGATCATGGGCCTGGTCATCGCGCTCCTCGCCGGACACGTGTTCGACTCGTTCGAACCCGTGCTCCTGATCGCACCAGCCCTCCCAGGGATCGCCGCCATCACGACGATCAGCCTTCGTCGGTCGATTCTGACTGGCGCAGCATTGATATCGGTGCCATTGGCAGTGTTGGCATGTGTGATCGCCGATGGCGGTTCGCTCGATGACGCCACCGTCGGAATTCTGGATGGACCCCGAAAGCTGTTGACGACCGAATGGCCGAGCCCCGTCGAACCGGCGTCGATCGGTTCTGTCGCACTGCTTCTCGCAGTCATGACGGCGGGTGCGGCGTGGTTGGCAGGGCGGCCTCGCGCTCATCTCTCACCGCTGGCTGTGATCGTCGCCGGGTTGACCGCCACGATTGCGTTGGCGGCACCACACAGGCCGACGCCGTGGGCGCTCGTCCTACTCGGGTTGCTGGCGGTGCTGTTCACTCTTGCCCGCCCTGGCGAACCCGTTCGCCAACGCGGCCGCACCCTGACGGGTGAACGCACGCTGGCCGTGTCGGCGATCGCCATCGCTGCGTCGGCGATACTCGTATCAGGGACGATCGCCTGGGCAAACCGATCCGATCCACGTCGAACGGAACAGGCCACGCAGACCGCCGCCTTGGTCGACGCACTCGAAGCGACCGTGGCGCTTCGCCAGATCGACCCACCGGTCGATCTGTTTCTGATCACCGATCGGTCGATCTTGATCAGTCCTTCACTTCCGACTCGGTGGCGCCTCGCTGCCCTCGACGCATACGACGGACAACGCTGGTTGCCGCGCCTCACCCTCCGTCCGATCGGTCAACGACTCGGGATTGCCGACCCATCGGGACCCGACACGGCCCCACCAATTCGATTCACAGTCGAACTGCTGGCTGACGACCTCGAACTGATCCCGTTCCCAGGTCGCCCACTAGCGATTAACACAACTGTCGAGACCGATCTTGATCGCACCGTCGTTCGGCTCATCGAGCGGCCAAACGTCGGCGACTCCTTCGAGGTCGAATCGGAGCTGGCACCAACAGCCACGGTCGCCAACTCGGGAATCGTCCCCAGGCAGGTCGACGAGATCGCTGGAACATTCACCGACTTGGCCAGCAACCTTGCCGGCGACGGAGTCGTGATCGATCAGATCCGCCAGATTGAAGCAACCATGCGCGATGAGTGGCAACTTGATTCGCGTGCGCCCGGCGGCGGCCAGCAGTTGGCCTTGATCGAACGGTTCATGACTGAGACGCGGCGAGGCTCAAGCGAGCAGTTCGTCGCCGCATTTGTCCTTCTCGTCCGTTCACTCGGATTCGACGCGCGAATCGCGACTGGTTTCCAGGTCCCCCCCGGTGTCGGTGAAAACCCGTTGACCTTGCGGTCCTCGTATGCGGCCGCCTGGCCTGAGGTCAACATTGACGCCATCGGATGGGTCGCCTTTGATCCCGCTCCTTCGTCTGAAACGACTGATGCAACGGAACCCCCACCGCCTCCTGAAGCACAAAGCCCAGCAGCCGCCCAGCCACCGATCGTGGCACCGGCTGATCGGGCCGAGGAAGTCACAGACACGACCCCCGATACCACTACTGAAACGACCAGGTGGGAACGGGTGAGGACCTGGATCGGGCGTGGCGCGGTCGTCGTGGGTCTTGGTCTGTTGCCAGTCGCCATTGGGATCGGATTGATTCTGTTTCTCAAATGGCGACGCCGACGGCGTCGACTTCGAACTCCCAACGCGGTCGACCAGATTCGGGGTGCCTGGGCTAACGCCACAGATTCGCTGGTCGATGCCGGGCTGTCGATCGCGCCGTCGTGGACAAATGGCACGATTGCCGAGGTCGCCGCGCCGCTCGCACCGTCCGTGCCCCATGAGATTCGGAGGTTGGCTGCGATGGCGACGGCGATGACGTTCGGGGCGACCGATGACGGTCACCGGTTAGTCAACGATGCTGTGTACACGGCGCACGTGATTGACGATGCGATTCGCACTGACCGAACTCTTTGGCACCAACTTCGCTGGCGACTCAGCCTTCGATCGCTGCGACGATCGACGCGATCTCCGGTGCTGCCCGGCTGACCGTTTGGCTGACTATTCGCCGGTGAGTTCTTTGCGGAGCTCGCGTTTCAGGAACTTGCCGCTGGCATTGCGCGGAAGTTGCTCGTCACGGAACCACACCGTGGCCGGCGCTTTGTACTTGGCGATCCGTTCGGCGAGGAATGCCCTCAGCTGATCAGTGGTCATCGACGCTCCGGGACGCAGCACGATGGCTGCGGCGACGTCCTCCCCAAGACGGTCATCGGGGATCCCGAACACGGCCGCCTCGGCGACGTCAGGGTGTTCATAGATCGCCGCTTCGACTTCGGAGCAGTAGACGTTTTCACCGCCACGCAGGACCATGTCTTTGGCACGATCCACGATGAAGACAAACCCATCCTCGTCGATCCTGGCAATGTCGCCGGTGTGGAACCAGCCCTGTTGAATCGCTTCGGCCGTCGCCTCCGGCCGATTCAGGTAGCCCTTGATGATGATCGAACCGCGCACACACAGTTCCCCCACCACCTCCGGACCGGGTTCGAGCTCGCTGCCGTCGTCGCCAATCAACTTGGCATCGAGGGTTGGGACGACGCGTCCACACGAGGCCGGTTTCAGGGTGTAGAGCTTGCTGGAGTTGGCTGTGACGATGCCATGCGTCTCTGTCAGTCCGTAGCCGGTCGAAGGGGAACCGCCGGCAAGCGACTTGTCGATCTTGTCGACCAAATCGGGCTGAATCGCGGCACCACCACCACCCATACCCTTCAGACTGGATGTGTCACTCGTCTCCCAATCTGGGTGGATCAGCAACTCACGGCTCATCGTCGGAACTCCGGAGAAGTTCGTGACTCGCTCACGTTCGATCAGTTCGAGTGCACGGCCCGGATCCCACTTGCGCATCAACACAATCCGGCCACCGGCCAACGTGCAGGGCTGCAGGAGGCAGTTGTTGGCGGTCACGTGGAAGAGCGGTGTCGGTGCCATAATCACCGTTTGGCCAGGATCGGCAGGTGACTGAGTCGGACGGACAAAATCCCCGGCGGCGATCGCCTTCGCTTCCGCTGATGCGTTGGCCATAGTCATGAAGGCAATGTTAAAAACGTTGTGGACCGAACCTCGATGCGTCAGCTGGGCACCCTTCGGGAATCCTGTGGTGCCAGAGGTGTAGAAGATCGTGACGTCGTCATCGGGGTCGATCGTCGCGTCCGGCAAAGCCGCAGGTGCCGTCGTCGGATCTACGACGTCAGCCCATCGCGACGCATCGGTCGGCAGCTCACGGTCGCTGCGAACCGAGATCAGATGCAGCGGCTGAGCAGCTCGTAATCCGTCCAACACCGGAAGCACGCGCTCGACGCGCTCGTCGTCGGCAATCAGCAATTTCGGTCGCGAGTCTGCCAGCCCATACGCCATCTCCTGGCTGGTCCACCAGGCATTCATTCCGACCACCGCAGCGCCGATCGATGCCGTCGCCCAGTACGCCACGACCCATTCCGGATAGTTGCGCATCGCAACCGCGACCCGATCACCCGTGCTCACCCCGTGCGTGTTGCGCAAGACGTGCGCCAGCGCCCGAACCTGGGCACCGATTTCGGCGTAGGTGTAGGTCTCGTCCTCATACACGACATAGGGCTTGTCGCCATGGAACTGAGCCAAGTCCCAAATCGAACGCATCGTTGGCGGTGCCGAGGCGAACACGCGCATCGGCGCGCCGCGTACCTCGATGGTCGTCATGGCAAAGCCAGACCCCGCAGCGGTGAGTTCAGCCCAGGCAGCGTCGAAATGCTTGATCACACCCCGATCATGCCACCCTCGGCGCTCACGCGCGCTCACGTCGCGCTCACGTCGCGCTCACGTTCGAGACCCTGTCGCCGATCATGCAAGATGGGTCACGACAAGGTTCCGCAGATCGTCCATGCCGGTGCCTTTGGCCGCACTCACCCAGACAATGTCGCCCTTTTCGAGTTGGCACCCAGCGGCCAAATCGCGGCGGCGAGTGTCGCGTTTCGATGACTTGACCTTGTCCCATTTTGTCGCCACGACGGTGTGCGGGACTTGGTTTTCGCGGAGCCATTCGAGCATCTGTGTATCGAGCGGGGTAGGTCCGATTTCGCCATCAACGAGGATGAACACCATTGCCAGCGTTTCCCGGTCGAGCAGATAGCCCTCGATCATCTCTGGCCAGTCGCGCCGGATCTTGCTCGGCACTTTGGCGTAGCCATATCCGGGGAGGTCAACCAGGGTGCCTCCCGTTGCGAGTGAGAACAGGTTGATCAGTTGTGTGCGACCAGGCGTGTTGGAGACGCGAGCGAGCTGCTTCTGGTTGGCAAGCGCATTGATCAGCGACGACTTGCCGACATTGGAACGGCCGACGAAGGCGACCTCGACTGCCGACTCGGGAAGCTGACTGGCACGACTCGCTGATGAGACGAACTTGATCTGTAACGATCCCCCGGCCACGTCAGCCCGCCACCAGCGTCGCCAGCGCCCACACGGCGGCTATCAGGCCAAGCCCGCCGAACAGGATGCTGCGCCCGATCGGGGCGCGTTCGAGATGACTCTCGTCACGCTGTTGCTCCGGCGGCTTCACCACCGCCAACAGATTCCCGACGAACAATGCACCACCGAGCGCCAATACCAGCCACGCAAGAAGATCGGCTCCGAGGAACATGCCGTCATTCTGTCAGGCGAACGCCATCAGGCGACCGTAGAACTGTTGAACTTGCGAATCGCCAGCGTGGCGAATACGGCGATGATCCCGACGGACCACAGGATCGACCAGAGCGCATCGTTGCCGACCGGGTTGCCGTTGTACAGCGCACGGGCGGCGTTGGTGACGATCGTGAACGGATTGGCGTCTGCGACCGGTTCGAGCCAAACCGGCAGGGTTGATGGGTCAACGAACGCCGACGACACGAAGGTCAGCGGGAACATCCAGATGAAGCCGGCCGAGTTGGCCGCTTCGACCGAACCGACCGAGAGACCCATCAGCGCCTGCACCCAGCTCAAGGCGTAACTGAAGAGCAGCAGCAGCAGGGTCGCCAGAATCGCCTCGAACAGCGTGCCCTCAAAACGAAACCCGATCAGGAAGGCGACGCCGAGCATCACGAAGAACGTAAACAGGTTGCGGACCAGATCCGAAACGGTTCGCCCGACGAGCACCGCCGAGCGCGCCATTGGGAGCGAACGCAGCCGATCAATCAAGCCTTTGCTCAAGTCTTCGGCGAGGCCGATACCGGTGAACGCTGACCCGAAGACCAGCGACTGACTGAAGATCCCAGGCAAGAGGAACTGGTCGTAGTTGTCGAAGCCTGCGACCTCGATCGAACCGCCGAACACGTAGACGAACAGCACGACGAACATGATCGGCTGGATCGTGGCGAAGATCAGCAACTCGATGTTGCGGGGGATGATCCGCAGGTGTCGTTCGGCCTCGACCCATGAGTCCTTGAGTGCCCATTTGAGCCGTTCCATCACGCCACCGCCTGCTCTTCGTCGCCCGTAGACCGGCCGGTCAACGTCAAGAACACGTCGTCGAGAGTCGGACGTCGCACCTCGACGTCGAGCACGTCAATCCCGGCATCATCGAGGGCTCGAATCACGCCAGGCACCACGCGGTCGCCAGAACGGATCGGGGCTGAGAAGGTTCGACCATCGGCCTCGACTTCAATCGGACCGGTACACATCGGCTGCAAAGTCGCCAGCACGGATTGGCGACCAGCGGGGTCGGCGATCGACACCCGCAGCCGATCACCGCCGATCCGATCCTTGAGTTCATCAGCTGTCCCGTTGGCGATCACTCGACCGTGGTCGATCACGATGATCCGCTGGGCCAACCGGTCGGCCTCGTCAAGGTACTGGGTCGTGAGCAACACAGTCGTGCCGTCGTGTTCGAGTTCCTCAATCAGATCCCACATCGCTAGTCGGCTACGCGGATCGAGCCCGGTGGTCGGCTCGTCGAGGAACAGCACCGACGGTCGAGCGATCAGGCTCATGGCGATATCGAGCCGCCGACGCATCCCGCCCGAGTAACCCTTGACGATCCGGTCTGCGGCATCCACAAGGTCGAAGCGCTCAAGCAGGTCGGTAGCGCGTGCCTTGCCCTCTGCGGAAGGGAGATGGAACAGGCGGGCGACGAAGTGCATGTTCTCGCGACCAGTCAGGCGCTCCTCGACGGCGGCGTACTGACCAGTTAGGCCAATCCGTTTGCGAACGCCGTGCGGGTCGGCGACGACGTCGATTCCATCGATCTTGGCGACACCCTCGTCAGGCCGGAGCAGCGTGGTCAGGACGCGAACTGCGGTGGTTTTGCCCGCACCGTTCGGCCCGAGCAATCCGTAGATCGCCCCGCGGGGCACCTGCAAATCGACTCCGTCCAACGCCGCCTTGTCGCCAAAACGTTTGACCAGCCCGCGCGCATCCACCGCAAAATCCGTACTCATGCGACCATTCTGCCTGAGCACTGTGACACTCCGGTGAAGGGAATCGGGTCAGTCGGTTTCGGGGATTGAAACTATCGGCGCGTTCGAGGCGGCCGTTGTCGCCGTTGGTGGCGGCGGGGGCGGGCCGACTCCGACGATGTTGATCGCCAGTTGTCGTGCGAGCGGGTAACCGCCCTGAAAGCCCTCCGGATCTCCGCACCAGACTTGGATTGCAACCACACCGCCTTCGGTCGGGGCAGTCCACTCGTAGGTCCAGTGGGCTGCCCGCATGCCAGTCTCGATCACGTTGGTCGACCCGTTGAGAACCCACAACTCGACTGGTCCGAGCGGTTGACCATCGACGACCCAGCACGTGCCTTCAATCGAAATCGAACCACCGGCCCCAACGACCACAACGCCGTCCGGACCTTGCGACGGGGATGTGACGCTGAGCGGCACCGGCGAGGGTTGCGGTGCCGGCTGGGTCGTTGGTTCCGGGGCGATCGTGCTGGTCGTCGTGCTGGTCGTCGTGCTGGTCGTCGTGGTGGTCGTCGTGGTGCTGGTGCTGGTTTCTGGGGGCAGAACCAGGTCACCGAGTGGCTGAGCACCGGCCGGGCTGGGTCCGACCGAACCGATTATCATCAGTCCGCAAATTGCGACCCCGGTGGAGACGACCACCACGACCGCGCTGCCAAACCGATTCGCCATAACCAAATCTTGACAGATTCGACACCCTGAGTGGCGGCGCTCGATATTTGAACGCCAGACGTCACACTGAAGGTTGACCCGCGCCGTTGATCAGCAGCAAACGGACGATCAAGCGGTTCCCGGCGGCAACAAATGCGATTCAGGACCACCGGTGGTTCTGAATCGCATTTGTTGCTGTTCAGAACCGTCGGCAAAGCGGGAATGAGTGGCGGTCAGAGCGGGCGGCGAGGAATTTGGTGCTTACACACCGCGGGCGGCGTTATCGAATCGTGTGTACTGAGCAAGGAACACCAAACGCTTGGTTCCGATCGGCCCTGAACGATGCTTCGCCACAATGACTTCTGCTGACCCCTTATCAGGCGAATCAGGGTGATACACCTCATCGCGATACAGGAACATGACCACGTCGGCGTCCTGTTCAAGGCTACCGCTTTCACGAAGGTCGGAGAGCATCGGGCGTTTGTCGCCTCTGGATTCGAGTGTTCGGCTGAGCTGGCTGAGGGCGACGATTGGGACTTCGAGTTCACGGGCGAGAATCTTGAGGCTTCGGCTGATCTCTGACACTTCGAGTTGTCTGTTTTCGGCGCGAGTATCGCCACCCATCAGTTGTAGGTAGTCGATCACGATCAGTCCGATCCCGCCGAACTGGGACTTGATACGGCGCGCCTTGGCGCGGATCTCCATCACCGTCACGCGCGGGTTGTCATCGAGGAACAACGGTACTTCGAGACGACCGATTGCCTTGCCGATCTTGGCCCAGTCAGACTCGGCCAGCTTGCCAGTTCGGATCTTCGTGGAGTCGACGCGTGCCTCACTCGACAGGATTCGCTGCGTCAGTTCGGTGTGGCCCATTTCGAGCGAGAACACGATCACCGGCTTCGTACTGTGCTGCGCCACATGCGAAGCCATCCCCAACCCGAACGCTGTCTTTCCCATCGCCGGCCGAGCCCCGACGATGTAGAGGGCGCTGGGTTGGAGGCCCGACAGCAACTCGTCGAGGTCGGTGTAGCCAGTGGCGATGCCGGTGATCGTGTCGCCTCGGTCGTACGACTCTTGGAGCCGATCCATCACGCCGGGCAGCAGTTCTTCCAAGGTTCGGGTGGAATCGGTGACGCGTTGTTCGCCGACGTTGAAGATCTTGGTCTCGGCCTGATCGAGCGCCTTGATCACATCATCGGGCTCGCTGTAGGCCAGTTCGGCAATGTCACCGGCGGCGAAGATCAACTGGCGCAGCAACGCCGTTTCCTGGACGATCTTGGCGTAGTGACCTGCGCTCGAGATTGCCGGTGTGGCGTTCTGGAGTTCGTGAAGCGCCTCGGGTCCGCCGACCTCGGCGATCAGGCCAGCGCGACGCAATTCATCGGCGACCGTGACGGTGTCAGCGGGGGCACCGCTCGAGTACAGCCCACGGATCGCATCGAAGATGTGACGGTGGGCGGGACGGTAGAAGTCATGCGGCTGAAGCCCCATCTCGCTGACGATCCCGATCGCATCGCGAGACAGCAGAAGTGCACCAAGCACCGACTCCTCGGCGTCGATGTTGTGGGGTGGTACTCGCCCTCTCGAGCCACCGCCCTTTGGCCGATCGTTGCGTTGTGGTGTGTGGTCAGTCGGGAAGTAATCATCACCGGGCATGGGGAGTCCACTCTCGCGGGTATCGCCTGTGGGGCGCTAGGGGAACAACCGTGTGAATTGCCCTGTGGATACGACGCGCGCCCATGTGGACATCATGACTAGGGGCTATGACAGAGTCCCGTACACGCGGAAAGGCCCCGTGCATTCACACGGGGCCTTTCCGATGTTTGGCAGTCGCCGAGCTGGAATCAGCTGGCGGCGACGACTTCTACGCTGATCGGGAACGAAATGTCGTGATGCAGCGAGGCGGTCGCCCGGTGGGCACCCAGCGTCTTGATCTGCTCGTCGAGGTGAACCTTGCGACGATCGATCAAGATACCGGTCTGCGCTTCGACAGCGGCCACGATGTCGGCAGCGGTGACGGAGCCGAACAACTTACCTTCGACACCGGCCTTGGCCGTGATCGTGATCGTCCTCGGGACCAACGTGGTGGCGATGGTGCGAGCGGCATCGCGATCACTGGCGTCACGGAGGTCACGGCTGCGGCGCATTTTGGTGGCCTGCTCGATTCCTCCGGGGGTCGCCTTCATGGCGAGGTTCTTCGGGAAGAGGTAGTTGCGGGCGTGGCCGTCGGCGACGTCAACAACGTCACCGCGCTTGCCAAGACCGGCGACAGGGTTGCGGAGAATAACCTGCATGATCAGCCCACGCTCTCTTCACTCATGACCTCGTCGCTACCGACTTCGTCCTCGGCACCTTCGGCGACAACAGCCGCAACCTGAGGAGTCGCATCGCGATCCTCACGCGGGCCACGACGCTCGCGGTCACCGTCACGCGGCGGGCGAGTACGCCCAGACGACGAAACACGCTTGGCGTAAGGCAGCAGCGCTAGTTCGCGAGCGATCTTGATCGCGTTGGCGATCTCGAGCTGCTGCTGACGGTTGTTGCCTGACACCCGCATGCCACGGATCTTGGCCCGGTCACTGAGGAACCGGTTGAGCAGATCGACGTTCTTGTAGTCGACGTACTCAATCTTTTCGATCAGCAGTGGGCTGGTCTTCTTCTTGAACTTACGGGGATTTGCGTCCTTCCCGCGTGGTGCGCGGGTCGGGGCTTTCGCTTTCTTAGACATTCGGGTGGGTCCTTCCTGGACGAATCAAAATCGAGATCAGCGGGTCAGAACGGCTCTTCGTCGCCGTAAATCGGGTCGGGCTGGCGGGGACCGGAGTTACCGCCACCGCCGCCACCACTTCCGCCACCGGCATTACCGCCGTCGCCGCCGCCCGTTCGCTCGGTGCGTTCGATCTGGGCTTGCGCCCAACGGAGGCTCGGGCCGACTTCGTCAGCGACGACTTCGACAATCGACTTCTTCTCGCCGTTGGTCTCGTAGCTGCGCTGCTCGAGACGGCCGGTGACGATCGCTCGCGAACCCTTGGTCAGGGTCGCGGCAGCGTTCTCGCCGAGCTCGCCCCAGCACACAACGTTGAAGAACGAGACCTGCTCGACCCATTCGTTGTTCTGCTGGTAACGCCGGTTGACGGCGATACCGAAGCTTGCGACGCCGCGGCCGCCGGTGGTGTACCGGAGCTCTGGATCGCGGGTGAGGTTGCCGATCAGGGTGATGGAATTGCTGGACATGGTGGTGGTTCCCTTCGTGGGTTCTGCCGAATTAGGCAGCGGCGTCAGTCATGCCGCGGCGAGCCGCCTCGGCGTCTGGCAACCGGAGGAGCTTGTGGCGAACGATGTCGTCCGCGAGACGGAGCTGACGCTCAAGCTCGTCGAGCGCGCCGCCAACGGCGAGGCACTCCAGCACGAGGTAGTAGCCGGATTGCTTCTTGTTGATCGGGTAAGCGAATGGACGCTTGCCCCACCAATCGGGCTTTCCATGCACCGTTCCCTCGGCTTTGCCGATGTCGTCCACGATCGTTTTGATCCAGGACTGGGCCTTCGCATCCTCGACGTCTCCGTCGATGATGACCATTAACTCATAGGCACGCATCATGCGTGTTGTTCTCCCTTCGGACTTTGGCCACCGGTTGGTGCCCAACGGCCCCGACACGATGTCGGGGCAGGGTCAATATGACCGGGCGAGTGTATCGGTGCGTGTGTGCACATGCTCACAGTATGAACAAGGGGTACAACAGAGATGACTCGACACCGGGGAAGGATCGTTTGTCACCTTCGCCGGGCGTCAGAGACCGCTCTGGCCGAGGATCTGGGCCCGGAGTTGTTCGAACTGGGCGGCGTCTACGACCCCGGCGTCGCGCAACTTGGCGAGCTTCTCGAGACGGGCGACAGGGTCCTCGTCCGATCGGCCTGCCACCACGCGTACCTCACCGCCCGGCGCCTGAGGCGCAGCGGCTGACATGCCTGTGCCGCCCATCTCGACCATCGCACCCGGGAACATCTGTTGGAGCTGCGAGACGATGTCAGTTCCAGCGGTCGCGGCCAGCGCGGCAGCATCACGGTGTCGAGTCGGCATCGTTCCTGGCGGTGCGGTTTCACCGCGCAGCGCCGCAGCCATTGCCTCGGCGTCAGCCTTGGCTCGCTTATTGTTTGTCGGAATCTCGCCCCACAGCACCTTCACCTTCGCCGGATCAGATCGCTCGACCTCGACCGGAAGCACCCCGCCGGGGCTGGGCCACTTGCTGACTCGCATCACCAACCGCCGATACTCGTTGGCATAGGCGGGGATCCCGTCGACCTCGATCACCAGATCCATCGAGAGTGTGCTGTGGGTCGCAGCGTGTGGTGGCGCACTGGTTGACACCACTCGTGCAGTCCCCCGCACGATGTCCTTGCTCTTTCCGAACCACCCCATCAATCCTCCTACACCCAAATTGCCGGATTGCCGCGGTTCTATCAGATCCAACATCCCCACTCCGACCGGATTTCCTCGCAGCGCTAGACGGCGGCTCAGTCGAATGAGGTGACGGCGGTTTCGACGAGGTCGTGGAGCTGGGCTGCGAGTTCGAGGCCGGTGCCGGCGTCGGCTTCGGCTTCGATCACCAGATAGGCGCCGTAGCCGTCTTCGAGGTCGAGCCAGGGCACGGAACCGTAGGCACCGGGATCGCTGATACGGCCGATGTTGCGATCAACCCACCATCCCATCGCGTAGCCCGTGTCGGGCCCGGCTGACCCGTCGTAGGCAGCGTCGATGCGGTCGTCGTGCAGGCGCAGCAGCACACCAGCGGTGATCATTTTGCTGGACGAGGCGACGAGCGAGATTCGATCATGATCGAACTCCGCCCCAATAGTCCTCGTAGATCACGCCGTCGTCCCGCTGCACGATTACCAGACCAGCCCCGTTCAACCCGCGCTCGTCAACGAATCTCTGCACGACCGGCGACACAGCAGCGAAGTCGTATACCCTCGGTTCGGGTTCTGACTGAGTGGTGGGTACAGGCTCGCTGGTTGTCGCAGGCTCGGTGGTGCTCGCAGGTTGCGTCGTTTGAACTGGTTCTGGTTCGGTCGTTGTCGTCGTGACGGGCGTACTTTCCACTATCGCAACCGAAGTCCGATCATCAACGCAGGGTACGTGGCGATCGACCTCGTCGTTCGGTTCGATGTCGACGCCGTGTATCAACTCGTTGCACTATTTCCGGAGCGCCTATTTCTCAAGAATGCGGACGACCTGATCCGATCGGAAGACGCGGTCGTGACCCTTGCCCGTGATCTCAGTCAACAGGCCAAGTTCGACGAGCCGGGCGACTGCGTTGTTCGCTGCTGGGAAGCTCACGTCGTACTGACGCTTTGCCGCCGAAACGGTGAGAACTGGTCGCTCGATCAGATCGCTGGCGATGTCGACCGACAGGTTGCGCCGACCACTTCCATGCGCCTGAGCGATCGCTTGTTGCTGGAAGGCGAGCAGCTCGGTGATTTTCGACGAACTTGCTTGTGCTTGCGCTCGAATACCTTCACAGAAGAAGGCGATCCAGCGGTCGAAGTCGCCGGTCATGCTGAGGTTTTGTAGCTCGTCCTGATAGCCGACACGTCGCGCCTCAAACCACGGTGAAATCGTCAGGAGCGGGTCTTTCAGGACCCCAGCGCACAGCAACTGCAGAACCACGACGAGTCGACCGATCCGCCCGTTTCCATCGTGAAATGGGTGGAGCGTCTCGAACTGATAGTGGGCGAGGGCGCTGTCGACAATCGCCTTGGCGGGGCGTCGCTGTGGACGATTGATCCAGTCGAGCAGATCGGACAACCCAGTCTCGAGTGCGTGTCCGGGCGGAGGCGGTACGAAGCGAGCCTCCTGGATTCGCCCACCTGATCCGATCACGACTTGGATATCTCGGACCTGACCAGCGCTCGTTTGGCCCGACGGAGTGCGCGACATGAGGATCGAGTGGATCTCGCATAGCAGACCGCGGCTGATTCGGCGGCGTTCCTTGACCCACGAGTATGCATACTCAGCAGCGGTGACGTAGTTGAGGATCTCTCGCAGCTCCGGCGTCCGAGGAGCCGTGTCGTCGATATCCGCCCCCAGCACGTCGGTGAGCGGCGCATATGTCCCTTCGAGCGCCGACGTACTTTGGGCCTCGCGTCGCAATGTTGGCCGACGCAGCAGCGTGGCGTTCGGGATCTGAGCGCCGGCTTGATCCAGGCGCCCAAGAGCGAGGGCCGCATCAGCAACTGCGCCAACCGTGGCAGACGCCAACTCGATCTCCTCGGGGAGAGCGTTGGGAACGAACGCCCAGTGTTCGTAGGTCTCGCCGTAGCGTGGATCGCTACCGCTGATCGGAACGACCCGACCCACCGGGCTATATCTGAACTGCTCGACCTCCACAGTTAAATCTTAGCGTCCCAAAGTTGAACGTCACGGATTGGTGTTGAAGTTTACGTTACGCAGCAGGGTCGATGTTGTACGAAACACCTGCTCAACATTAATCACAGCGGTGCAAGTTGAACCTTGCGAATCCTCAACCGCGCGAGTCCACCGTGGCGAACACAGTTATCAACATAATTGTTCGGTAATCTCTTCTTGTGAACGTTTTTGTCCGGCTGTCTCGGAGTTTGGTGTGAGTAAGACCCTTGTTTTCGCCGACGACGTCCCACGCTCAACGATCAGCGATCGAGTCAGGCGAGGCGAACTTCGGCAACTGCACCGAGGCGTCTACACCACCGACCTCACAACCCCGGCCGAACGCATCATCCGAGACGAATGGCAACAGATCGTCGCACGCCTCATCCCGAACGCGACGATCAGCGACAGGTCAGCAATCACCGGGGGCCCCAACAACGGAGTGCTCTACCTTGTCCGCGACGGCCGCCCACAAAACATCCACCTGCCGGGCCTCGATGTCGCCGCGCGGCGTGGGGCACCTCCACTCGACACCGACCTCCGCCTCCCGACCGGGCTGCACCTCGCATCACGACCACGAGCGCTCGCAGAGAACGCTCAACCAACACGATCGATCGGTGGGCGACCTAGCCGCACGCTCACCAGACCCGAACTCGACACCTGGATCGACCGGATAGCACAAACCGACGGACGAGAACGCCTCGCCGACTACCGCACCAACGCGGAACAACTCGCCGAAAAAGTCGGCACCAAACCAGAACACCTCGCCCATGTCAGCGACACCATCGGAGCAATCCTTGGATCGCGCACGTCGGCCACCAAATCAGCCGCGCTCGCCGCACGACTTGTCGGCACGCCAGTCGATCAGGGCCGAATCGGCGTCTTCCAGATCCTCGCCAGTGCCCTCAGATCGGCGGCACCACAATCGCACCCCGCAACCACCATCCCACAGCCGCTGGCATTCTTCGAGGCGTACTTTTCGAACTACATCGAAGGCACCGAGTTCGGGGTCGACGAAGCCCGCAGCATCATCGACTCCGGTGAAGCGCCGACGCTACGACACGAAGACGGTCACGACCTGCTCGGCACCCACCAAGCAATCATGCAGTCGAACCGTGACGCACGGCCACACAGCACCGACGAGTGGATCGAACGCCTCCAGCGGCAACACCAACTGGTGATGACCGCCCATCCAGACCGTGCTCCAGGCCAGTTCAAATCGATGCTCAATCAAGCTGGTAACACAACATTCGTGGCACCAGAACTGGTCGAGGGAACCTTGCGCTCGGGGCTCGGCCTCATCGATCAACTCGACACGGCGTGGGAGCGATCGGTCCTCATCATGTTCGTCGTCGCCGAAGTCCACCCGTTCGTCGATGGCAACGGGCGGATCGCCCGGCTTGCCATGAACCACGAACTGACAGCAGGCAGCCAGCAGCGAACCATCATCCCGACATCGCTACGCGACGACTACCTCGCCGGGCTGAGACGCCTCTCGCGTCACGACGACCCCGAGTTGTTAATCAAAACGCTTCGCTTCGCTCACGACTACACCGCTGCGGTCGATTGGACCACATTCGAGGCCGCCGAAGCAGACCTCACCGAATCCTTCGCATTCGAAGCCGACCCGACATACGGGAATCGGCTGACCCTCCCCAAATATCGTTGACCACGACCGCCGACGTCCAAGTCAACCTCTGGATAGTCATGCACCACCTTGTCGCAGTCGCGCAAGCCCTTCACGTTCTTCCACGGAACCCCCGGCATCGTCGCCAACAGCTCATCGTCGAGACCTTTGGCCGCTTCACCTATCTCGCTGATGCTGTTCTTCGCCGCACGGATCAACAACGGTTCGTCGATGAAGCGGCTGTGACCGCGCTCTACCAACACGGCTGCGTCATTCACTGCCGACACGATGTCGATCAGCCGATCTTCCTGGCTCCTCGCAGTGGCACTGCCTCCCACGCCACGTGAGCCAACCGACCGCGCAACGATCCTGGGGTCAGAATGTCGACCTCGCGGCCGAGCAGTTCGACTAGATCGTCGTGCAGCCCGGCAACATCGAACATGGTGCGACCCGGCGCAAGATCAACCACGAAATCGATGTCTGAATCCGGGCCGGCCGACCCGGTCGCCATCGATCCGAACACTCGTGGATTCGACGCACCGTGCTTCCTGTAGATGTCAAGAATCGCCGCACGCTTGCGACGCAACGAGGCGAGCGTCCCGACCCTTGGTGCCGGCACATACTGGATCTCAGCGACAAGGTCGACTGCTGCAGCCAAGCGTTGCAACGTCGACAACGACGGCTTCGTGCGGCGGGATGTTCACGAACCCGATGTTCTGGCCTATTCGTGTTCAGGTTTGTAGGCGGATGTTGGTTAGACCGGGCCGCGGTCGTGGGTGGCTGGTTTGGGTGTGGCTGTTGGGGTTGGTGAGTTCGATGGTGGCGTCGGGGAGCAGTTTGATTTGCCAGCCGGGCCGGTGGCTCAGGTGGTGGTGTCTGGCACATAACAAGACGAGGTTGTCGAGGCTGGTGGGGCCGCCGTTGCGCCAGAATCGGATGTGATGCGCGTCGCACCAGGCGACTTTACGGTTACAGCCGGGATGTCGGCAGCCGCCGTCGCGTTTGGCGACAGCGCGGAACATGTCGAGCGGGACGCTTCGGGTGGCACGCCCAACATCGATCGGGACTGAGCCGTTGAGCACGAAACGTTGAATCACCGAGTCACACAGAAACGCCTCGGTCGTAGAGGCCGGGAACGGGTCACCGTCGGTACTGGTGCCACAGCAACGCAGGGCGTGGAGATCGTCAGCGTTGATCGAGACCTCGACGTGTGGGCGGTGGCGTGGTGTCCCGGTTTTGTTGTGGTTGGCGTTGAAAAAGGCGACCACGTCGAACAACGCGTCGGCTTGACGGGCACCGGTGGTGCGGATCTCATCGGCTTCCCAGGTGATCGCCGTCCCGATTGCTTGTTCGAACTCGGCGGCGAGGGCGTCGTCGAACACGAACCTGCCGACCAGCGACCCATCCGAGGCGCGTTGTGACACGAGTTGGCGTTCCGGCACGACAGGTTCTGGTTGATCGCAGATTGCTTCGGCGTTGCGTCGCCACACCCGACACGCTTGTTCGGTGGCGCGCACGTCGAGCGGGGCGATGATCTCGATCAGCTCGGCGGCGTACAGGTCGAACACTGATTGAACCGAACGGGTGACGTTGCTGCGTAACGCCTGGACTTGACCGGCCGACAACCGGGATGTCAATGCTGCATCGGCGACGGGTTGGTAGTCGCCTAGGAACCGGCCGCGAGCGACGAGTGCGGTGGCGTCGCGGTCGGACATGCGGCAGTGTTGACGTAACCAGGCTGCCATCGTGACCGCCCCGTTGGTGGCGTACTCGTTGTTGCCGTCGAACTCGGCGACAGCTAACGCGAGACGAGCCGAGACACGTTCATGAGCAGCCCAGATCGCCGCGAAATCGTCGATCGTGACGCCGTGTGCGTCGAGTTCTGCTCGTTGATCGGCGATCGTCACCATATCTCTATCATACATATGTCCGTACTAGTTTGCAACCGGGAACCCAAAAAAGAAACCCGGCGTGTGTGGTGCTTCTGGTTCAACCGACCGTCAGGTACCGGCGAATTCCTTCGCCAACCACATCCGCCGTTGTGAGGTGGTCAGCCCCGGCGCGACCGATCGACAGATCGTCGACCTTCCTGCCCCTCGCGAACGGGACGCATGCTTGTGGCTACAGTTCGGAACTATCGTCCTCACTTCGTCACCTCAACACGATCCGCCAACCGGCTCGGAGGCGACCAGAGCGGCCGTTGTTGATGTGACCGCCCGTGATGGTCGGCTCGCTTCGGTTGCCGGCTTCCTCACCGATTCCGCCCGTGTCGTGCCTGGTGTTCGCATCGACGACGCGGGGAGGGCCCGTTCGCAATGGTGGCCGCTTCCCTCGGTCGACGATCGTGAACTGGTCGCCTCACTCGTGGATGACGACTCGGTCGAGGGGCACCTGTCGGCCGCAACTGCGTTGGCCGACGAGGTCGACCGCGTCGTCCGGCAGCGACTGGTCGGGGCCGGCGTGCGGCTCGTGCCGCGGCGTCGCGGGCGGCGTACTGTTCCCGAGGCGTGGTTGTTGTCGCTGACGGCCGACGATCCGTTCTTGGCGGGGTCATTCGATGCCGTCAAGGTTCGCGCTTTCGCCGACGCGGTCGCTGCCTGGGTCCGTTCCGGCGCTGCGACACCTGGTTTGGTGCGGCTCTGCCTGCGGGTTCACGAACCGGCCGACGCCAACGATGACCGCTGGCCGGTCGAGTTGCTGGTGCAGGACGTGCTCGAGCCGAGTCTGATGGCGCCGATCCACGATCTGTGGGGTGGATCGGCGCTGTTCCGACCCGGCACGATCGAGGAGGTGCTCACGAGCCTCGGCCGTCTCGTACGGATCGCACCAGAGTTGAGCGCGGTGCTCGACGACGCCGTGCCGACGGGCACCGATCTCGACACCGAGTCGTTGCTCGTCGTCGCCCGGGACCGCATGAGTGATCTGGCCGACGTCGACATCGCTGTGCTGCTCCCTTCCTGGTGGACCCGCACCGGCCGGGTTGGGCTACGGGCGAAGGCGTCGTCGAAGCATGCTTCAGCGAATGGCGCCGTCACCGAGTCGACGTTCGGCCTGGACGAGATCGTCGACTTCACGTGGGAGGCCGCACTCGGCGGCCGGCGGCTCACGAAGGCCGAGCTGATATCCCTCCAGCGGGCCGCAACGGCGAAGAGATCACTGGTGCGGATCCGCGGCGAGTGGGTGCTCATCGACGCCTCCGAGATTGACGCGATCGTCCGCCATGTCGGTGAACGCGGCCAAGCCACGGCGGCCGACCTGTTGCGGACTGGCCTGGGCATCGACACGCTCGACGCGCCGGTGGGCGCACCCGTGATCGGTGTGTCGGCGACCGGTTGGCTGGGTGATCTGCTCGACGAGGCACTGCATTCAACCGTGACGCCGATCGCCACCCCGCCCAGCTTTGTCGGAACGTTGCGTCCCTACCAGGAGCGCGGTGTCGCATGGCTGACGTTCCTGGGTCGGCTCGGACTCGGCGCATGCCTGGCCGACGACATGGGGCTCGGCAAGACCGCTCAACTGATCGCCACCCTGCTTACCGATCCGGTCGAGGGACCGACGTTGGTGGTGTGCCCGGTGTCGGTGCTCGGGAACTGGTCGCGCGAACTCGAGCGGTTCTCGCCGCACCTATCTGTGCTGGTGCACCACGGCTCCCAACGACACGATGACGCGGTGCCTTTGGCGCAGCGAATCATCGGATACAACGTCGTGCTCACCACATACGCGCTCGTCGCTCGCGACGTCGAGCAGCTGTGCGAGGTGACGTTCGCTCGCGTGGTGCTCGACGAGGCGCAACAGGTGAAGAACCCGGGCACGGCGCAGACCAAGGCGGTCGCCCGGCTGAATGCGCGGCGGCGGATCGCACTCACGGGCACACCGGTTGAGAACCGGCTGACAGAACTGTGGTCGCTCATGCAGGTGCTGAACCCCGGCCTGCTCGGCTCGTTTGCATCGTTCAAACGCCGGTTCGCGGCACCGATCGAACGCGAGCACGATGAGGCGGCCACCGCGCTGCTGCGCCGAATCACCACTCCGTTCGTCCTGCGACGTCTCAAGACCGACCGCACAATCATCGACGACCTTCCCGACAAGATCGAACAGACCGAGCACTGCCTCCTCAGCCGCGAACAAGCGACCTTGTATCAGGCAGTCGTAGACGAGTTGCTCGAAGCCTCATTGGCGGCCGACGGCATCACCCGGCGCGGTCTCGTGCTCGCCGGCATCAGCAAGCTGAAACAAGTCTGCAACCACCCTGCCCACTTCCTTCACGATGGATCACCGCTCGTGTCAGTCGTCGGCACGCCACGCTCTGGCAAGCTGGCGAGGGTCGAGGAACTGCTCGACGAGATCATCGATGCAGGCGACAAGGCGCTGGTGTTCACCCAATTCGCACAATGGGGCGATCTCCTCACCACCTACCTCAACCGACGCTACGGCCGCCAACCACTGTGGCTGCACGGCGGGGTCCCGAGGGCGAAACGCGACGAGATGGTGACCGCCTTCGCCGAGGCTGATGGGCCACCGATTTTTCTGCTCTCACTGAAGGCCGGCGGCACCGGGCTCAACCTCACCGCCGCTTCGCACGTCATCCACTTCGACCGGTGGTGGAACCCGGCCGTCGAGGATCAGGCCACCGACCGCGCCTATCGGATCGGGCAACGCCGCACCGTGTTGGTGCACAAGCTGGTTTCTACCGGCACCATCGAAGAACGAATCGACGAGATGATCACGAGCAAACGATCGCTCGCCAAACGCGTCGTAGGCGACGGCGAGCAATGGATCACTGAACTGTCCACCGACGAACTCCGCGATGTCATCGCCCTGCGGTCAAGCGAGGTCGACTGATGCCGAGCAACCGATGGGATTCCCCCTGGGAGAAGTTCCCGGCGTCCAAGCCGCTCAAGGCGGAAGGAGGCATTGCAACACGCCGCCAACGGGGATCGATGGCCGACACGTGGTGGTCGAAACGATTCGTCGACGTGCTCGAGTCGTACGGGCTCGGCACCCGTATGCAACGTGGACGACGGTACGCCCGCTCTGGTCAAGTGCTCTCGCTCGACGTCGACCCAGGTCTGATTGCTGCACAGGTGCAAGGCTCGCGTCGCACTCCCTACGTTGTGACGATCCAGACCAAGCAGCCCTCCGACGTCCAATGGCGCAAGGTCGACGACGCACTCCGATCCCGCATCGGGTTTGTCGCACGTCTCCTCGCGGGTGAGCTTCCATCCGAACTGGAAGATGTGTTCCGCGAAGCTGGGGTCAGCCTGTTCCCCGCCAGTTGGGGCGAACTGCGCGCAAAGTGCAGCTGCCCTGACTGGGAGAACCCATGCAAGCACATCGCGGCAGTGCTCTACGTCTACGCCGACCACCTCGATACCGACCCCTGGCTTGCCCTCGCCTGGCGGGGTCGCGATCGTGAACATGTGCTCGCATCGCTCCAACCGGACAACAAGGTCGACACCTTGCAGGCGGGGCTGCCGCCATGGTGGCCACTCACGCCAGGCCTGACGGTTCCGGCTCAGGATCGATCGGTCGAACCCGAGGCCGTGCAGCCGATCCCACCTCACCGCGTCCTCACCCGTCTCGAACCACTCGACGCCGACGTCGACGGCGTCTCAGTAGTCGAACTGCTCGCCCCCGCCTACGAGGCGCTCCGCATCGATCTCTGATCGTGGCCGACCCCTGGGTTCCGAACCACGCCAAATCTGCATGTACCCCGTCGCCGGCACCGGCGTCATCAACCTTCTCGAAGGACGCGGACGAAGCATGATCGACCTCGTCGCCAACCACCTCAACGCCACAGTCGGAGGAGGCGACTTTCTACGGATGAACGGACAACTCCGATGGAGGCTCGAGGCAGCCATCGCACATCGAGTCACGGCGGAGCGATCGTAGCGGATATGCCTTTGTGCTACAATCGCTCCACGGCCAATTCTCGAACGACAAAGGAGCAGCAATGTCGTCCACCACGAACGCCGAAACGATTATCAATCTTGACGGCCATCCGTATGTGATTTCGATCGCCGACGCCATCGACGCCGTCCCCGGGGTGCAGCAGTTCCCGGCATCGATGATCGGCGTGGGAGGTATCGGGAGCACAGTGCTTGACCTGCCAGGGATCAGCACACCCGGCGCGCTGATCAACCTGTTGCGCGAGTACGCAGACATCCAGGCAGACAACGCAAACGAGCGCCGCCGGCAACTCGTCCAGCTGCTGATGGGAACCAGCATCGACCCGGTTCCTGCGGCCGCGATCACACAAGCCCATCGACTCGCCAGACACCGCAATCAACTCCTGCTCGGCGGGGCGTACACGACTACTGCACTCGCTGCGGTCCGCGGTGACGATCCAGCCGGCTCGACGACACGGACCTGGCTCACACGACAACGTCAACAACACCGGCTGTTCACCGTGCGCCACAACAACAACACGATTCTCCCGGCATTCCAACTTGGCCCCGACTTCGAACCACGCCCGGAACTCGTCGATGTTCTGCGCGCCCTCGAGTCAGCACATCTCGGCGGTTGGGAAACATGGACGTGGTTCACCTCGACCACGTCTTGGCTGTCAGGTAGCCGCCCAACAGATCTGCTCGACACCGATCCGGCTCGGGTGGCCATCGCAGCCCAGCAATTTGCGTCCAACGCGGCGCTGCCTGCCTCTGCATGACCGCACCGAGCTGCCCCGACCCGAGGCACTGCCCTGTCCCCGACCCGACGCCCGCCGTCGTCAACTCGCTGACAACCGCCACGCTCGCGGCCGGAACGGTCATGTGGCGGGTCTACGAAGTGAAGTACGGCTACGACACCTACAACCCAGGCTTCGGCAATCCCGGCTTCGGTAACTCCCGCTTCGCCCCGATCGCCAACCAAGCCGGCCACCAAACACCCACGATCTACCTCGGTAGCGACGAAATCGTGGCGCTGATCGAGACCGTATTCCACGACGTCCACCACACCAGCAGCGATCGCGTGATCTACGAATCGATGCTTCGAAACCGTGGACTCGTGTCACTCGCCCTCCCCGAGTCGCTCACCGTCATCGACCTCCGCAACGATCAACTCGAACGAATCGGCATCACCCGAGCACAGTTGGTGACAACCACGGCCGAACACTACGGATGCACCGCCGCCTGGGCCGCTGACCTCCACACCACCCGAACCGACACGGCAGGCATCGTCTGGGATTCCCGCCAAGCCGAACTCCTCGACCTCGCAGAACCACGCCAAGTCTGCGTGCTGTACGGAGACCGCGCCCCGGCACTACCCGGGCAGTTCCCCCTCGCCGGAACCGGCGTCATCAACCTCCTCGAAGGACGCGGACGAAGCATGATCGACCTCGTCGCCAACCACCTCAACGCCACAATCGCAACCCGAGACAACGAAGCGTGACGGCCGAGTGCGAATCTCCGCGTCGTTCGGTGCAAGTGGCATCGATGTTGCGGCCGCTATCGGATGGCCCATGCGAGTATCGAACCTCGGGGCAACCAGAATGGGAATCACGATTCCGGCTCGATCCGGTTGGCGATCGCCGCGCCGACAGCAGGCAACCCGTGAACGAGCGTTTCCCAGCACATTGTTTGATGTTTGCCAGGAAGATCGGCTGACGACATCGTCTCAGCGGTGAATGACGCAGCGGTGTCGAACCCCAGCGGTACCCGAGGTCACGCACAGCGACTTCGATGCCGGAGGCTCCCATTCGTTTCGCCCACGGTTCCACACGGCGACGCAGCCACTGCTCACCCGTCCTCGTATACCAGCGGCGCATCGCCTCGGCTCCACTGGCGGCGGCCACGTCGGGCGACATCCAGAATCAGGTTCGGGCGAGCCAGAGGGGTCTCCGCAGGATCCGAGCGCTCGTCCTCAGTAGTCGGTGCCCACGCCGTGACGGTGTGCCACGACGACCGCCGCCGTCCGATCCTGAACGCCGAGCTTGTTCAGCACGTTGGAGACGTGGTTGCGCACGGTCTTGGTCGACATGCCGAGGTGACGCGCAATCGAGTCCGTGGTGCGGCCGACCGCTAAGGCCTCGAGGACCTCGAACTCCCGGTCGGTGAGGCCAGGCAGCGGGCGCTGATGGCCCGCCCTGGAGAGAACGGCCAATACGTCGTCGGACAGCACTGCGGCCCCGGCCGCGACGGCGGCGATCGCCCCGGCGATCTCGTCGGGGCCTGCGCTC
This sequence comes from Ilumatobacteraceae bacterium, assembly GCA_031416375.1. Classification (GTDB taxonomy): domain Bacteria; phylum Actinomycetota; class Acidimicrobiia; order Acidimicrobiales; family Ilumatobacteraceae; genus Ilumatobacter. The sequence continues at coordinate 4,177 of JANOTN010000115.1, read as the reverse complement.
TTCAGCAGGTAGCCGTGTGCTCCGGCAGCGAGCGCCTCGGCGATGGATCGGTCGTCGTCGGCCGAGGTCAGCACGAGGACTCGGATCGTCGGGAAACGTTCGACCAGCGCGGCGGTCAGCCACACCCCGTCACCGTCGGGCATGCGGAGGTCGACCACAGCGATGTCGGGTGGGTCCGCTTCAGCGGCCGCGAGGGCCTCGCCGCCGCTGGCGACGGCGCGCACCTGTGTGACGCCGGGGCGACCGCCGATCAGAGCGGCGAGTCCCTCGCGGAACATCGGGTGGTCCTCGGCGATCAGGACCTTCACGTAGACCAGCCCTCGGCAATCGGGAACGCAGCGACGACTCTCGTGCCGTGAGGAGTCGCCGGCCGGATGCTGAGTCGACCGCCCATCGAATCGGCCCGGGATTGCATCGAATGCAAACCGAGTCCAATCCAGTCGTGACCCCCGGCGAGACCGACTCCGTCGTCGGTGACGTCCACGACGACCGCGCCTTCGGCGACACCGACTCGCACTTGACAGTGGCGAGCCTGAGCGTGGCGGGCAGCGTTGTTCACGGCCTCGGCCAGCGTTCGGTAGAGCGCCACCTCGACCTCGGCAGCGAGCGGGGGGAGGTCAGCGGTGGCGGAGAACGACACGTCGAAGGTGCCGGGGCGGTCGAACGTCATGGCTCGCTGTCGCAATGCCCCGTACAACCCCAAGTCGTCGATCGAGAGCGGTCGAAGCCCGGCGAGGATCTGGCGGATCGTGTGCACCGACTCGCCCGCCTCGGCTTCGATGCGAGCGAGTAAGTTGTCAGTGACCGGATCGGCCGCGAACGCGACACGAAGTCGCTCCCGGACGCTTGCGGCGGCGAGCCGCATGCCGGCCAATGACGGGCTCAACTCGTCATGCAGATCGGCCTGGAGCCGAGATCGCTCCTCCGAACGCGCCGCCAGAAGCCGGTCGTGCGACCGTTCGAGTTCCGTCACGAGATGGGCGGACTCCAGCGCCGCGGCGACATGAGGCAGCACGAGGTCCAGCGACCCGTCGGTGAGTTCAGCAGCGCTGAGTCGCAGGTGGCCCACCGTCCTGCCAGCCTGTACCAGGGGAACGGTCGTGCCCATCTCCGGGCCGAGTTCCACTCCCCACCGTGCCACTGTGTGCCCTTCGATCTCGAGTTCAACGCCAGCCGCGTCAAAGGCCTCGCCCAGCGTGGAGGCCACGATCATCGGTACCTCGTTCGGCGCGACCGTCCCGGCCAGCCGGACGGAGAGACCGTGCAGTGCGGTCTGCCCCGGACCGACGCGTGGCAGCAGTGCATCGACCGGCCGTCGCACCAAGTTCCGCAGCGGACCGGCCAGCACGGCCACCGCTACGGCGGGCAGAGCCACCGCCAACGGAGACGCGTCGGGGTCGCCCATCGCCGATGACACGCCCCCCGAAAGGAGCAGGGCACCGGTCGTCACGATGCCGATGAGGAGCATCCAGGACAGTGCCCTGTTCAACGCCCCGGCCAGCGGTCCAGGTCGCTCGACGAGGACCCCGAGGCCGACGGCCACCGGCAGCCCACCAAGGATGATGATGAAGTTGAGTGACTCGAGCGCCTCGTCCAGCCATTTCGGACCTTCCGGGCCGATCGATGTCAGTGGACCGAGAAGCACGACCTGGGCGACCCAGAACGCGGCGACCGCAAAGACGATGCCGATGCGGGTCCGCACCTCCCCGCCGGAACGCCGCCACAGCCGGCCCAGCGATACCGTGCCGACCACGACCGTGCCAGCGAGACCGACCAGGAGCACCTGATTGACGCGGAAATACCAGGTCGTCTCACCGTCGCGTTCGTACCCGGCGAGGCCGGTGACGAATGTCCACGCGATCGTCACCACCTGGTAAGCGAGCATCCGCCGGCCCAGGCGCCCGCGCGGCCCGTCGGGGAAAACCGTAACCAGCGGGGCCATCATCGGATTACTGAAGGCCCACATTGCCTCGTCGAAGCGGCCGTGGTCCAGCACCAGCGGCCTCGTGAGCCCCCACAGGCCGCCGACAGCGAACACCGCCAACACGACGGAGACCGGGTGTCGGGGCCGCCGAACGGCGAGCACGAGCGCGACAGCCGCTGTCGACATGATGGCTACTGCCGCTGCCGCCTCCCCCATGACGTTCGAAACTACCGCTCGCTTAGGCACCGCGTCGAGCGAGGCGCGCCACCGGCACCCCGCCGGATGGTGATGTTGGGTGTGGTGGTGGTGGTGGTGGACATCAGTGTCTCCCTGTGGCGGCGCATGCCGCTCGCCCTGAATCGGGTTGCTCGTGTTTGGTCTGCGGACGACGTCCGCCCACAGACCACCCCCAGCGATCCCGCTCAGGTCACGGGCGAACTGCCATCTTCGCCTCGAGGTAGAGCTCATAGGTTCCATCGGCAGTGACCTGAGTCCCCCGCGCCACGCAAGTGTCGATGGTGGCCCGGGCCGGAGCCCGGCGCGAAGCCGACTGGACCTGCGTCTGCGGCTCACCGCCAGTTGGCGTGAAGGTCAGCTGGTATTCGTACGACACGGTCACGAGCACCTGGCCGCCGTCGAGCACGAACGTCGGGACCAGTTGGGCGTGGTCGTTGGACGGCAACGACACAGCGAAGATCTCGCCGAGCCCCTCACACGTTGCGTAGATGCCGTCGAAGCGGTCGACCGGCGGGCCGGCAGCATCCGCAGGGGCGGCCCAGAGGCCGAGCGTTGCCGACGTGGAGACGACCGAGGTCAGGATGGCTCGTCTCCAAGCTCTCCCGCTCGAGGTGCCTGACGCCGGGATCGAACCCGCCGGTTGGACCGGAGTGATGGTGGTGGTCATAGTGGACATGGGTACCTCCCTGTCGCGGCCGGGTGCCGCTCACGAACTGTTATACGACGCGTCCCGTCCCGGGTGGAACGGCAATGCGTCCCAACCATCCGGGATCGCACCCGGGAGGCTCCTCGGGTGTCACCCACGACGGGGCTTGACGATTCGCCTATCGCCGCGAGGCATAGCACGATCGCGTTGCGGATGTCGTCAGGCACGGGTGGCCCAGACTTTTGTGCCGGCGGTCAGCAAGTCTTGACGGCGGCGTTCGTAGTCGGGCATTGCCCTCGACACTTCTGACCAGTAGCGGTCGGTGTGGTTGAGCTCTTTGAGGTGGGCCAGCTCGTGGACGACCACGTAGTCGATCAGGCTCGGGGCGAGTTGCAGCGTCGCCCAGTGGATGTTGATGTGGCTCGAACCTTTGGTCGACCCCCAGCGGTAGCCGAGGTCGCGCACGGCGACTTCGATGCCGGAGGCACCCATTCGTTTCGCCCATGGTTCCACACGGCGACGCAGCCACTGCTCGCCTGCTCTCGTATACCAGCGGCGCATCGCCTCGGCTCCACTGGCGGCGGCCACGTCGGGCGACATCCGGAATCGGCCCTGTTCGAGCCGTACGACGTCCGCTTCGCCGTCGATCTTCAGGCGGTAGTTGCGGCCGAGGTAGGCGAAGCCTTCACCGTCGACGAACTGCTTGACGATCGGCGGGCCGACCACCGCCTCCTTCTCGGCGAGCTTGCGGTACACCCAGTCGCGCTTCGACTCGACGAACCGTTCGACCCGTTCGCGTGACACCGCCGCCGGAGCGCGCAAGACCAGCGAGGCATCGCGGTCGACCATGATCTCGAGGGTCTTGCGGTCGGTCGGTGGCGCGACCATGAACACGAGGTCGCCGACCGTCAGCGATTCGAGGGCGTGGATCCCGATGCTCATCGCAGCCGCTCGTGGTTCGCCTTCGCCAAGGCAACGAGGTCGACGGCCAACTCGTCGAGCTCGTCGTAGGCGAACAGATTGCTGTCGTCGAGGGTGCGCTTGACGCTCTTGCGGAGCTCGTCCTGCTTGGTGCTGTTCTCCCAGAATCCGACCACCGAGATCTGCCGCCGAACATCGGCGACGAGCGACTCGGTCAACGCAACCAGCCGCTCCGAAGCATCGGGATCGGAACTCGCCAGCCGTTCGGCCATCAGCCCGTGGAACGGCAGCTCGGTGATCGGGTCGAGGCCTGTGTGTTCTTCGTCTTGGCGGCCGGCGTTGATCTCGCGCACGATGTCTTCGAACAGCGAGATCTGCTCCCAACGATCTTCGAGCAGCGTGAGAATTTCGTCGACGCGCTGCGACAGGCGCCCGTAGTAGACCGGGTC
>JANOTN010000114.1:0-19008 GCA_031416375.1 Ilumatobacteraceae bacterium | reverse complement strand
GGCTCGCCTCGATCAGGATGTCGGTCGCGGCGTGTGGTGCATCGTGCAACAACGTCCCGAACTCACCGGGGTTGAGCACAAGCACACTGAGTGGGGTGAGGGCCGTGACGGTCGCATTCTGGGAGCTGTGCGCGAGCAGCGACTGCTCGCCGACGAAGCTGCCCTGACCGACGGTCGCCACCTGACGACCGTCCACCTCGACGGCGACCTCGCCTTCGACGATCACGAGGAACTCGCGTCCGATCGAACCTTGACGGCACAACACGCTCCCGGCGGGCAGATGTAACCCGGTGGACGCAGATGCCAGCGCACTCAACTCGTCGGCGTTGCAATGCCGAAAGATCGCGATGTTGGCGAGCATCTCGACCTTTGCATCGTGGTGATGATGGAGATGCACGGACCCTCCTCTAGACACGTCTCGACCATTCATATCGCAGGCATGTGCCGGTGTCAACGTCGTCCGATTCGAACGTGGCCTCCAAAGTCCAAAGCCGGGGCAACCCCGAGCACGAGCATCTCGACCGGTAGGCATTCCCCATGGACGTCGCGGTACCGGTCCGAACTCATTGGGTCTATTCGACCACGACGATTGCGGACCCACTTCGGCCGAATACCTCCGGAGCGTAGATTTCCTCGGCCCTCGCGGGTGGGACCACGAACTGACCGGGGGTGGTCGCCCGAGCGATGTAGGTGTACTCATACGTGCCGCCGTTGAGGTAGCTGGTGAATGCTTCGGCTCGATCGTCCTTGAGGTTTTGGTGTTCGAACCAGTTCCAGCACCAGCAGAAGTACCCGCGGGCGGCGATTCCGATATCGCCGCTATCACTGACCTCCTCTGGTGGGGTTGTTTGTGAAACGGCGAGTGCCGGATTGACCGGTTCCAGGCCGGCCGGGAGTGGATCGATCAGGGCAACGTGCGTGCGGGCGGCGTCGGCGACCATCGTCAACCGAATCCGAACCTTCGCCCCGGCCTTGATGTGCCAGGTGCCGTCGGCATCTCTGGTCACGTCGCTCGGATTGTCGATCGCTTCGTAGACCCGGTCGACGACGAAGCCTTCGTCACGCGGGGCGAGCACGAGATCGTCGGGGGCGTAGCGCAGACCCAATCGGTAGTACAGCCTGCCTGCCCCCTCTTTGGCGAGCACGATGTTGGTGTCGCCGGCAGCTTGTAGGTCAGCCATCGGGATCACGGTGACGTCACGGTCGGTGGTGCGGCCGCGATACTCGTGCTCGGCGGCGTACAGCTCGCCGAGCCAGGCGCGGGCGACGAAGTCGGGCGTCACCGATTCGAATGTGTCGAAGTAGCGCTTGATCGCCAGCAGGATGAAGGCGTTCTCCTGAACGTTGTTCCATCGGCCGCGGGTCTGATTGCCAAGCAATCCGGCGACGACCTTCGGAATCAGGTCGCTGCCGGGGCTCTCGGTGATCAACGCATCGAGAATCACGCCGTCGGTGCGACGGTCCGAATGGGCGACGAGATACGCATCCTCGCCGTAGGTTCCGGCGAACGTGGCGGCACCAGCCGTGTCGCTTGCCCGGTTCTCGAAGTTGCGTTCGATCTCGGCGCGTGCGTCACCATCGCTGACGACGGGCCAGATCCACGCCAACGCGTCGAGTTGGGCATCGCCGAGCCTTGGATACAGATCGTTGGCCTTGCCCGAATCACGGTCACCAGCGAGATTCCTGACGTGCAGCGCGTATGCACCCAATGAGTTGCGGGTCTCCTCGCCATACTCCGCTGGGATGTACTGCTCGATGTTGGCGAGGTGGGCGAGTGCGGCGTCAAGCGCTGCTCCGGGAACGCTGTACCCAGCACCCTTGGCGAGTACAAGGGCGTGGGTCGCCTGGATCGACTCCCACGGGACTGACGGACGGCCGCGCTGCCAGTAGTCCCAACCGCCATCCTCGTTCTGAAGTGCCGCAAGCCGCTCGATGTCGCGATCGACCTGGGCGTTGAGCGCAGCGGCGTCTGGCAGCCCTTCGGCGTCAAACGCATCAAGCACGTCACGCAATGCAGCAACCGCCATGATCCGCGAGGCATACCCGTCGGCCGACTCGTAGCGGTAGTCGACCAGGTACAGCACGGCGTCGGTGAGCGCCTGCACGGCGGTCGACGACGTGTTGATTTCGAGTCCACCGAACTGTGGGAACACATCAGTCGGGGTGAGCACAGGCTGAGCGATCGCTCCACCGTCATTCATGTCAGCGTCAATGACGCCATAGGTGGCGAACGCCTCGGAGGTTGCAGGCGTGTACACGGGCAGCTCGCCCTCGGCCGCATCGGTCATCTCGCCGCTCACACCGACGACTCTGAAGCGAGCGATTCCGGCGCTCTCAGCTGACGCCGGGAAGCGAACTTCGACTCGGTCGTTAGCCGGCACGGTGACCCGCTTACCCGCCGTCTCGTCGAGACTCAGGTTGGCGGTTTCGATCACAACATCGACTTCCATCGGAGCGTCTGTCTGGTTCTGAACGACCACCGGAAGCTCGAACGTGTCACCGAAGTTGAGGAATCTCGGTGCCGACGGACGAACCATCAGTGGAAGCCGAGCGGTGATCGTCGACTCCCCTTTGCCGAACCGATCGGCCCCATCGACGGCGATCGCCATCACTCGGTACCGGGTCAGGTTGTCTGGCAGCGGAACATCAACGGTAACGGTCCCGTCTGGACCGGTCGTCTGGTCTGGCGCGTACACGGCGAGCGCATCGAAATTGCTGCGAACATCGATCGGTTGCCCGTCGGCGTTTTCGGCTGCTGACCGCTTGCTATAGAGGTCGCCTCCTGCAGCGTCGGCTGAAGCTGGGACGGATGCGTCCGGTGCCATTTCGGAGGCCGCGGAACCCTCTGCCGAAGCCGAATCGAAGTTGCCGGAGCTGGAGCCGGTCAGCAGATCCGTCCGGTCGAGCACGATGGTTGACCGTAGGTAGGCGCTCTGTACGTTGAACCACAGTTGCGTATAGAACGCATCGAGCGGGTTGGCGAGTTCGTAACCGCTCAACGCCAACACAGCTTCGTCGACGACCACGACCGCCACGTCGGCTCCGCGCACTGGCTCACCGTTCGGGCCGAGCACTTCGATGGTCACCGAGGTGTCATCGCCAGGCTCGACTGAGTCGCTTGCCGGTGTTGCGAACACCTGTAACGTCTTGCTGATGGGCGGAACGCTCAGTCCGATCTGGGCGGTTGCATAGGCGGGCCGCTTGGGTGCATCACGCACCGGCGTGCCGTCATCCGCTGTGCGTTCAGCGGCGCCGACCATATCGACCTGCACCGTGACGTTGGGGAGAGAGGTGTCATCGATCGGGATCTGCACGACGGCGCTTCCGTCGGGTGCCTCGAACGACTCGGTCGACACGATCCCACCGTGGATCACAGTCACGATGCCGTGCGCCGGAGCGAAGGGTGCCTGGACCAATAGTTCGGCGGTATCACCGGGCGCGTAGATCTCCTGATTGGGAACGATTGTCACCTGTTCCTGCTGCACGTTGCGGGTCGGACGACCCTCGCCGCCGGTGACCCACTGGGTCAACTCGGTTCGGTTGTTGTGCCCGCTGTCGTCGGTAACGACCGCCGTGATTCGATAGGTACCACCGAGTTCGCTGGCGAACTCGCAGCGCATCGACTCGTCGGACGTGTCATCCGTGCTGGTGAGGGTGCAGGTCTGGCTGTCGGCGACTTCCTCGACCCATTGTCCATTGGTGTAGACCCATTCGAGCCGACCGGCGATGACTTCGACATCGCGCCCAGCAACTGTGTTGCCGTCAACGTCGGTGACGACAGCGTCAATCTTGAATGGCGTGCCCTGCTCGACAAAGGTCCGGTCGCTGCGCAGTCCGACGTAGTACTTGGCGGCGTGAACGAGCAGATTGGTGCGAGACGACCAAGCCTGACGGTTGACATCGAACACGGTCGCTTCAGCGGTAATCGAGGTCGGCAGGTCGACGTCAGGCCCGTCGAAATCGACTTGCAAATAGTGCGTTCCCCCGGCATCGGTGCGTCCAGCGAACTCCTCGTAGTCCGTTTTGCGGAAGCCAGGTCCGCAGTCGAAGCAGTCACTTTCGTACGCATATGACGCGGCGTAGATGTCGCCATCGTACGACCACCACGGCGTCCAGATCCCGAACGTGAACTCATCCCAGTTCGGTGGGCTGTACGTGGTCTTGCTCGTGCTGACCAGCCAGTTGACGTCTGCGTCGGGCAGTGGTCCGCCGGCGTAGTACTCAGCATCGACTGCAACCGTCGCCGGCTCAGCGGCGAAGAATGGCCCCGCCGATTCGTTCCGGGCGGTGACCTCGAACTCGGGCGTCCGGAAGTCCTGAATATTGAAGTAGTGACCCGTGGAGAACTCGCTTTCGTGGGTGAATTCGATCCAGGCCTGACCTAAGTTGGCCGCCTCAGGAATCTCGACAGTCACGTTGAATCCACCAAGTGCGTTGAGCGTGGTCGTTCCTGACCCAATCTCGGCACCCTGCGGATCAGTCACGATGTAGTTCACCTCTGAACCAGCTTCGAGCAGGCTCAACCCGGCCGAATCGGACGCCGAACGCGACCACGAAAACCGGCGCACCCATCCGGTGATTCGAGCGGTTTCGCCAGGCCGGTAGGTGCCTCGATCGTCGAACACGAACCAGCGGCCCTCATCGCTCAACGTCTGGCGTGTCCATCCCCACGATGGGACCAGCGTGCTCTCGCCGCCCGCCGTCGCCACGAGACCCAAAATAGGCGAAGTCCCGAGATCGACGCGAGCCAGACCCCGGCTATCGGTAGTGACGGTGCCCTCGTCCCCGATCAGTTCGATAGCAACGTTCGGGATCGGTTCGCCCGTTGCCAAATCCGTTGTCCAGATCAGCAGTTGCTCGGCGTCGTTGATCACGTCGACACCCAGGGTCGTGTGCTGGACCCAGGCGATCGACGGTCGATTCGACCACCAGTCTTCGCTGTTCTGGTCGTATTCCTCAGTCGGCTCGACACGGACGACGAGTTGCCCGCCGGACTCGGCGAACGCCTCGGTCAGATCGATCACGGTCTCGGTGGCGACGTCCTGTTCCGCATCGACTTCGATCTCGCTCTCGAGCACCTTCGTCCATCGGGGTTCCGGCGGTCGCACGTCGCTCCACTGCGAATCGAAGTAGGTCAGGAATGCCTCGACGTCGCTTGGGGCGACTTTCCACGCCGTGACCTTGACCGAGTCGTGGTTGATAGTTGTCACGCTGACTGATGGCGTCTCGGCGACCGGATCGGTGGCGACGAACTGCTGTGCGAAGCCGCGCAGCATCGGTCGCGCCAACCCGACCTCAAACTCAAACGACTGTGGCTCGCCGAGCGTCTGTCCAAACGTGTCTCGCAACTCAGCGGCGAGCGTCACGGTGTAGGTGGTTCGACCGGCGGTTGCGCCAACAATCTCAAGTGAACTGCCGTACAGGTTGACGCGCAGGCCGGGAACGGTCGGCTCGACAGTCACCATCGACGCAGCAAACTCGGTGCCGTCGATCAGGTTGCTGAACTCGAAACTGAACGGCGCACCAGGGACGCAACTTCCGTCGTAGTTGCAGCGATGGGCAGTGACGTGCAGTGGGCCATACGTGCGACCGACGAATGTGCTCGCCGCCTCCGACAGGCGAGAGCCTTCGGCCGACGGAGTGTCTGGCCCGATGTCGATCGTGATCGCCGTGTCAGTAGGAAGCGGTTCAGTCGGCGCGAAGGCGATCGCTCGACTGTCGAGCGCACCCTCGATCGCCGAGCGAGATGCGTCGTCGGCGTCGATCTCGTCGGCGGTGGCGAGGCGCAGCGATTGATTCTCGCCTCCGGCGTCGAGCGTGATCGTTTCCAGTACGCCCACCGGATCGATCCGCTGGTCGAACGTGGCGACGATCACCGGCGTCACCGACATGCTTTCGGAGGTACCAATGAGCGAAACGACTTGAGGCGCTGGTGTCGAGAACGTCCAAGTCACTGCTTCAGCAAGTTCGGCACCGTTCGCCGACGTCGTTCCGGCTGGAATCGTGACCACGTAATCGGTCGCCGCAGGCAGTCGATCGATCTCGCCGGGAATCAGCTCGAACCGCAGCGTCCGTGTGCCGATCCAGCGCCAGCGTCCTTCGATCGCGGGCGTCACGGTCGCCGGCACATCTTCGGCGGCAAGCTGATCGAGCGTACCCAGCGGAACCATTGGCTGGTTGAACGTCACGCTCAGGAACGGGGCGATGTCGACGTCGCCTTCTGGTTGGAATCGGAGTACCTCCAGCGGTTCGGTGCTTACTTCGACTGTCCCGCCCGGGTCCGACGTTGGGGGAAATGGTGTGGCAATCGTGTCGCCGACCAGCGGCGGCTTGAGCGAGTCAATGGGGCGGTTGAATCCCACCTGATCGCTAGACGGGACATCCCACGTTGGGAGTCGTTCGATGATCGCGGCGATCTCGTCAACCGTGAGCGAGACACCTTCGACGAGTGCCAGCGCTGCGGCGGTATCTGCCGCCGCCGAACCTTTGCTGAGTCGAAGTCCAACGTGACGGATTTCCGGTGCCAGCGGATCGACGGTAACCCCATCGACGGTGACAATTGGATCGATGCTGTCGTCAGGCGTGGTGCCCGGCGCGACCGTGCTGGTGGTGGTTGTCGGCGAGGTGTCGTCAGACCCTGACGAACAACTGGTCACCAGCAACAGTCCAGCAACACAGGCTGCGATTCTCCGTCGTGCTGATCTGGGTTTGGCTGATCTGTCGTTGGCTGATCTGGGTTGGGTCGTCATCACCCACCGCCTCTCGGTCTCGCGTACCACTGTATGAGGTACGAGGTTCACGAGCATGAGACGCCGGCGGCGGGCCGTTGGTTCCCGGCGATCGCGCGTTACGCGATCGCCGGGAACTGCGACCACTACGAGATCACGGTGATCCGGTTCTGTGGTCCCGGCGGTACGGGGGAGTTGGCGACGAAGTACGCCTCGAGCGCGTCGAGGTCGATTGCCCCGCCGAGTCGGCTCGTGCCCTGTATCAGTACGAGGAAGTTGTCTCCACCGTCGGCGAGAAAGCTGTTGACCGTCACCCGGTAGCTGCCGACCGCATTGAGCGGGACGCCGTTGAGCGTGATTGTCGCCGGGTCGACTTTGCTCCCGTTCGGGGCCGAGGCCGACCAGGAGTAGGCGAACCCTGACGACACTTGCAGAATCCGCGGGGACGTTTGACCGACCCACTGCTGTTCAAGCAATGTGTCGATCTGTGCCCCAGTCAGCGTCATCGTGACGAGGCTGTTCCCGAACGGTTGCACGTTGAACACCTCGCCGTAGGTGACGGCTCCGATGGGCTCCCCTCCGGTCGATGCCATCGTGATGTCCGTGCGAATCCCACCAGGGTTCATAAACGCGATTACTGCGTTTCCGAATCCGTCGGACGCTGTTGCGGCCAACTGCGAGTCGGCGATGATGTCACCGAGCGGCGACTCACCGGCGGCATTCTGAGTTCGTGACAGGACGGCAGTGGCGGACCCAATCACTCGATTGGCGAACGGGGCGGAGATCGCGTTGTACTTGTCGATCAGCGCTTGTAGGTCCGTTGCCGGGGCGACACTGCGAAGGTTCGGGACATTGTCGACCGCCACAACGGTGATGTCCTTGGTCACCCGGTTGAGTTGAAGGTCGATGTCGGTGTAGAGGCGACCATTGTTATCGGCCATTGTGACCAACGTGTCTCCCACATAGCAGATGAACTCGTGGTTCGTATGACCGGCGATCACGACATCGACTTCCGGATCAAGGGCAGGCACGATCGTTGCGAGCGCACCGGTCAACCCGTTGACACAGTTGTTCTTGTTCGTCCCAGGCCCGGGTGCGCCTGACGCTCCCTCATGGATCAGCACGACGATCGAACTGACCCCCTGCTTCTGGAGGTGCGGTACCAATGCGTTGACCGTGTCGACCTCGTCGTTAAACGTCAGTCCGGCGACGCCGCTCGGGGTCACGATGCTGGGAGTGCCTTCGAGTGTCATCCCGATGAAGGCCACCTTGATGTCGTCATACACGTTGATCTGATACGGCGGGAAGATCGTCTCGCCGGTCTCGTCGACAACCACGTTTGCGGCGAGAAACTGAAATTCAGCTCCAGCAAAACCATCGCCGTCGCGGTCTCCGTCAACTGGGTGTGTACCGCCATTCTGCATGCGCAGAAGTTCGGTCGCTCCTTCATCGAACTCGTGGTTGCCAACTGCATTGATGTCGAGGCCGAACATGTTCGCGGCTTCGATTGTCGGCTCGTCGTGGAACAGCGCCGAAATCAGCGGGCTAGCCCCAATCAGATCGCCTGCCGACACTGTGACACTGTGGCCGGGAGCGGCAGCTTCGCTATTTCGTAGGTTCGTCGCCAGGTATTGAACGCCGCCGGTGCCGCCAAATGCAGTTGAGCGTGTGTTGAGGGCACCGTGGAAGTCATTGATCGCCAGGATTTGCAGATCGACAGGTTTAGTGACGAGCGAACCTTTGCCTCTCGCTCCGTGCCCATTTTCGTCGTCGTTGCGATTTCCTCCGGCGTCGGCGGAACTGGCGACGACGACAAGCAGTGCGGCCGCCGCGATCGTGCAGGCAGCAGTTCGTACAGCCCGTTTTGGTCGAACGTTCATCGAATCCTCCAAAGTCATTAGAACCCGCATGACCAGAACGTACACCTCATGGCTTGGTCGGCGGCAAGCCGGACGTGGGGCGACAATCGCGCATTGGGTCTCGCAACTTCGTTCGTGACAGAGTTACCCACATGTCGGATCAAGATTCGTTTGACCTTGCCCTGCTGATCTTTCGATGCGGGATCGGCGCAGTCATGCTGGCGCACGGGATCAATCATGTGATTGGTGGCGGCAAGATCGCCGGTACAGCCGCCTGGTTCAAATCGATGGGCATGCGCCAGTCGGTGATGCAAGCATGGATGGCGAGCCTGACCGAGGTCGGGGCTGGCGTAATCCTGATCCTCGGGCTGCTGACACCGTTTGGCGGCGCAGGGGTCGTCGGCGTCATGGCGGTTGCCTGGATGATCAATCATCGTGGCAACGGATTCTTCATTTTCCGTCCCGGTGAGGGTTGGGAGTACGTGATGGTGCTCATGCTCTGCGGGATCGTGCTCGGAGCGGTCGGACCGGGTGCCTGGTCACTCGATGAGGCGTTCGGAATCGATGACGACCTGATCGGCACCACCGGTCTGCTGATCGCAGCACTGGCCGGGCTCGGCGGGGCGGCGGCACTGCTCGCAGCGTTCTGGCGGCCAGTGAAACCCTCGACCTAGTCAGGAGTGTTACAGATGGTGTCAGACACCATCTGTAACACCATCTGCAACACGGCGGTGACGATACATTCAGCCTGGAATGCGAGAGCATGTCTGAACGTTGTCATGCTCCGGTGCGGCTTCCAGGTCCGCCTCAACGAAAGGAACCCAAGATGGACCGGATTCTGATCGACGATCTTCGCGTCTTGACCGTGATCGGAGCTTTGCCGCACGAGCGTGAAATCGCGCAACCGATCCGCATCGACCTGTCAATCGGCCTCGATCTTCGCGACGCCGGTCTGTCAGACGAGCTCGACGACACTGTCAATTACGGGCTCGTATCCGAGCGGGTTTCCGATCTTGTGGGGACGAGTAAGTACGTGCTACTCGAGCGGCTTGCCGCAGAAGTAGCCGATCTCGTGCTCGGGTTCGATCGGGTCGAGGAGGTCGATTTGACGATCACCAAGCTGCGCCCGCCGATCCCCAACCCCGTCGAAAGCACCGCCGTTCGGATCGTTCGTACACGCGCCGAAGCCAACGTTCCTCCGTTGCGATCTCATGAGGCAATCGTGGCTCTTGGATCGAATCTGGGTGACCGCGAGAGCTTCCTTCGGCATGCGATTCGAGAACTTGGCAACGTCGTCGAGATGTCGCAGGTGTTCGAAACCGAACCGGTAGGCGGACCCGACGCCCAGGGTGCTTACCTCAACATGGTGGTCAAGGTCGACACCTCGCTCGATCCATATGCCTTCATTCGTAGGTGCCAGCGGATCGAGGCCAGTGCGCTGCGCCAGCGGATGGTCCACTGGGGCCCGCGGACGCTTGACGTCGACTTGCTGTTCTTCGATGACGTTCGGATCCAAAGCGAGGAGTTGACCGTGCCGCACCCTCGGATCAACCAGCGCCGGTTCGTGCTCACACCGCTCAGCGAAATCGCCCCGGAGCGTTGTCCGGACGGTTGGCGTGAATCGTTGCCCTCGGCCGAAGTGACGCCTCGCGGCCAGCTCACGGTGTGAGCCGATGACTGCTCTGTCAGTCGATCAGCAGGCGCTGTTCGAATCGTCGAACTTTGGCGGGGTAATGAGCTCTGCCGAACTCAGGGTGGTTCAGAATCACGATTTCGAGCAACTCGTCGTGCTTTTCGGTCTCCTTCCAGGGCAGCGCGATGTACAGCGGCAGATCGAATACTCGCAGCATGTCGAGGTTGCTGTAGACCCGCTTCTGGTAGATGTAGCGCTCGTCCCACGGCCAGTTCGAAGGGGCGAAGCCGGTACCGGGGTCAAGCACGCATCGGTGTCGCAGCCCGTAACGGTCGGCGTCGGAGAGTCGCGCTTCGAAGAAGTCGAGCAGGGCGTCGATTGGATCGACCCTGACATGGCTCATCTCGCGAGGGTTCGGACCCGACAGGAACGGCAGCACGATCGGGACGTCGTAGTCGACGGCAACCTGCCACATCTCGTCGGTCTGCATCCCATCGGCGGCGTTGATCACGGTTGCGCCGGCTCCCAACGCCATACGAGCCACCTCGGGTCGCCAGGTGTCGACGCTCAGCGGAACGCCGAGGCCGGCAAGTGCTGGGATGATCTGCTCAAGCCGTTCCCATTCGGCCTGCCAAGGCACCACATCGGCGTTGTCGGTGCTGCCCTGGCCACCAAGGTCGAACCCATCGCACCCGTCAATCAGCAAACGCTCAGCACGCGCCAGCGCTTCGGGGACGGAGCGGACGATCGAGTCCGCGTTCAACGAGTCGGGGCTTGCATTGATCACGCCGTACAGAAACACAACGCCGGAGGATACCCATGACGGGTGTACGTCGATTCGAACTTGAAGATTCTGGGATCGCCGCGATCGCCGCGGTCGCGGCGGCGAAAGGCGACCAGACGATTTCGGTCTGTATCCCCTGTCGCGACGAAGCCGGAACGATCGGCACGTTGGTGAGCGCGATCCGATCCGAGTTGATGCAGCGAGTGCCGCTTGTTGACGAGCTGATCGTGCTGGATGACCGCAGCGTCGACGAAACCGCTGAGGTGGCCGAGAACGCTGGTGCCACCGTGGTCCCGATCGACAAGATCCACGCCCAATACGGCGAGGGCCACGGCAAAGGAAACGTGTTGTGGGCAAGCCTGCTCGCCAGCCACGGCGATTTGGTGGTTTGGATTGACGGCGACATCACCAGCTTCCGCCCGGAATGGATCGCTCGTCTGGTGGCCCCACTGATTGACGACGAGCATGTCGCGCTCGTCAAGGCAATGGCCCGCCGCCCGACCAAAATGGGTGGGGGAGGGCGCACCACCGAACTGGTTGCGCGACCGTTGATGTCGCTCTACTTTCCGGAACTGGCCGGTCTCGATCAACCGTTGTCGGGTGAATACGCTGGTCGTCGAATCGTGCTCGAACAATTGCCGTTCGTGGAAGGTTGGGGCGTTGAGATGGGGTTGCTGATCGACGTGGCGCAGCGGTGCGGCGCCGACGCCATCGCCCAGATAGACGTCGGCGTGCGGGAGCATCGTCATCGCCCGCTCGAATCGTTGTCGGTCCAGGCGGCCGAGGTGATGGCGACGATGTTGAAGCGGGTTCCGTCGGGAAGCCTGCTGCCTTCCGAGACGCCATGCTTGCGACGCTCCGACGGTTCGCGCGTGCGCCTCAACCTCGCCGAACGCCCCCCGATCGCATCCCTCTAGCTGTTACAGACGGTGTTACAGATGGTGTCAGACACCATCTGTAACAACTAGAGGGACCAGATGATCGGGGTCCAGCGGAGAATGTCGATTGGCGAAACGTTGCCGATCTTGGTTCCGATCACTTCGAAGCGGGTGAGGTGACCTGAACCGGCGGAGATGCGTTCGAGCGGGCGATGGCGGAACTCGAGCAGGTCGTTCTCGAAAGCCGGCCCGATGTGATCACATCCGTCCCAGGCGACGATCATCGCCAAGCCGGGAAGCATTCTGGTCAGCGATGCCTGGGCGAGGCCCTGGACGTGGCCGCCGTACACCAGCCGTTGGCCGTTAGCGGTCAAGGTGTGATCACGGTGAACCGCGGCTTGGTTGAACGTCATTCGGGCGAGAGGCGCGGCGAGGTCGATGTGGTCGCGAAGCGGATCGACGCGAACCTCGTCCACCGGCCAGGCGGCCGATGGCAATCCCCGCAGATCCCAGTTCGGTACGAGAGCCATCAGGTCAGCCAGCGGCATCGGATCTGATGGGCCAGGGATTTGGTCGTCATGCCCCGGTTGATCAGGGCCTCGACCTCGCACCAGCGCGCAGCGCTCGTAGTCGACGACCGGACCCTCGTCGTTGGTCGTGGTGATTCCCAGCCATACCTTGCCTCGCAACTGGTCGCCCTTCGGCGCTGAATCCTTCAACCCCAGCACGGTCGTCACGGTGCTCAGCGTCTGACCGATCTCGACTGGGCGGAGCACCCGGACTGACCGGTAGTACAGATTGGCAATCGCTTGACGGGTCGCCATCGTGGTCTGCCCGATCGAGTATTGCATCACCAGGCCAGGGTTGGCGAGTGCGCCACCGGAACCGGACGCAGCTCGGTACATGTTGATATCCGCCGCAAGTAGGTTCTGATCCCCGGTGATTGCCCGGTAGACGGCATTGTCTGCATCGGTCAGTGTGATCGACGGGAGTGGTGGCAGCGTCGCCCCGACCACGAAGTCCTCATACATCGGGCCGAGCTTGGATGTGTCGAACATGATGCCCATAGTGCCAGTCGTGCGGGTTTTGTGCGCAACCCTCTGACGTCTACGGTGGGCATGTGACAGATGAGCAGCGGCCCTACGGTGGCGAAGTCGAAAACAACCCCGCCCTCAAGCGGGTGCGCACCCGACACTTTCAGCGTGCCAAAGAACAAGGCATCAAGATCACCGGACTCACGAGTTATGACGTCTTGTCGGCGTCGATCTTCGACGAAGCAGGAATCGACTTTCTGCTGGTCGGTGACTCAGCTGGCAACACGGTGTTCGGATCTGAAACGACGATTCCGGTCACGGTCGATGAGTTGATCCCATTGACGCGCGCCGTGGTTCGCGGTGCCAAGCGGGCACTTGTGATCGCCGACATGCCATTCGGCTCCTACGAGAATGGCCCAGATGTGGCGCTCGAGACGGCAATCCGATTCATGAAGGAGACAGGGTGCCACGCCGTCAAATGTGAAGGCGGCGAACGCAGTTCCAAGCAGATCAAGCGGATCGTGCGAGCAGGCATCCCTGTGATGGCGCACATCGGGTTTACGCCCCAAAGCGAGCACGGACTCGGCGGCCACATCATCCAGGGGCGCGGTGAGGGAGCCAAGCAACTACTGGCCGATGCCCACGCAATCGAGGAGGCAGGGGCGTTCGCCGTCGTACTCGAAATGGTGCCGTCGGCGATCGCCGGTCAGGTCACCCAGGAACTCTCGATTCCCACGATTTCCGTTGGAGCGGGTCCGATGTGTGACGGACAGCTACTCGTGTGGAGCGACTGGGCAGGGTTCACGCAGGGTCGGATTCCAAAGTTCGTCAAGCAGTACGCCAACCTCAGCAAGGTGTTGTTCGAAGCAGCGCAGAGCTACCGAGAGGATGTCGAGTCAGGCGTCTACCCGGCCCCAGAGCACGAGTACGCCGAATAGGACGATCTCGGCTTGGTCGGGCTGAACTCACAACTCCGTGGAGTCGCCGCGGTTGCTCGGGCCGCCTTGCGTCTTGAGCGGCCGGACCGGTTACCGCGGGCGGCGTTGGCGTTCGTGGTGGTCGGGCCCACGCTGGCCGGAGCTGTCGCTGGGGCTTCCGCCAGGTACCCCAACGCGCGGGCGATTGTCGATGACGACGGGTCGATGACTTATGCGGAATTGTGGCGCGACAGCGATGCGATGGCGCGTGATCTGCGTTCGAATGGGGTGGGGGAGAAATCGAATCTCGGGCTGCTGTCTGGCAACGGCCGCGGGTTCATCGTCGCACTCGTGGCCATCGCAAAGCTCGGTGCCGATGTTGTGATGCTCAACCCCGGATTCGCTGGTCCGCAGCTCATCGACGTCGTCGAGCGTGAGGCCGTCAATTACATCGTGTACAGCGATCGATATGCCCAGGTCGTGTCCCAGGTTCCCGTCCCATCGACGTGCGCGTCGGACGCCGAATCCGGTGGGTCGTGGATCCCATTCGTGCCCAGTCGCCGTCAGGGGCGGACGGTGATCCTCACGTCGGGAACGACCGGTCAACCGAAGGGTGCCCGGCGGGGCTCGGACGGACCAGGGACGATTGCCGGATTGTTGGCGTGCATTCCGATTCGATCGGGTGATACGGCCGTGATCGCGGCACCGATGTTTCATGCGTGGGGTTTGGCGCACACCGTGCTCGCACTCACGCTGGCGTCGACGGTCGTGACTAGGGAGCGTTTTGAGGCCGGCGAAATTTCGTCGATGATCGAGCGTGAACGGGCAGCCGGATTGATCGTGGTGCCGACGATGCTGCAGCGAATCCTGGCTGTTGAGCGTGATCGCTCGCCTGGATCGGATACGTCGTCGTTGCGATACATCGCATGCAGCGGTTCGGCGATCCCGGCACCCGTTGTGGTCGAAACGCTGCATCGGTTCGGCCCGGTGCTCTACAACACGTACGGGTCGACGGAAGCTGCGTTGGCCACCATCGCCGGCCCGGCTGATCTCGCTGAGCGTCCGACGACAGCGGGGCGCGTCGTGCTGGGAGCGACGGTGCGAATCATCGATGTCAACGGTCGGCCGACAGCATCGGGAGTGGTTGGCCGCATCTTCGTTGGTTCAGGTGATGGGTTCGACGGGTACACCGGCGGCGGTGACAAGGAACGGATCGACGGGATGGTGTCGACCGGCGACCTCGGTCACTTTGATGGTGAGTTGTTGTTTGTCGATGGACGCGACGACGACATGATCGTGTCGGGCGGTGAGAACGTGTTCCCAGCCGAAGTTGAGGATGTGATTCTGGAGCTGGTCGGTGTCGCCGAAGTCGCCGTAGTGGGTGTCGCCGATCCGGATTTCGGGCAACGTCTCGCCGCCTACGTGGTGAAGCGACCTGGTGCTCGCCTGACAAAGCAAGCCGTTCGCTCCCGAGTTGGCGATCGTCTGGCCCGGTACAAGGTGCCGCGTGACGTCCATTTCGTCGCTGAACTTCCTCGCACGGAGACCGGCAAGATCCGACGAGTCGATCTCGCGTGACGGAACGCATCGTCCGCACGTTTCAGCCGCGTCGGCGGTCACTGTCGCCTGCTCGTATGGAGCTGTTCGACCGTCTGGAACCTCTTTGGTGTCTGGCGGATGTCGGCCCGACGTTGATTCCGGCTGACGTGTTCGGCCGAGTTGCACCACTCGTGCTCGACATTGGTATCGGGATCGGCGACTCCACAATGGCCGTCGCCCTCGTCGAACAGAATGTCGATGTGATCGGCATCGATGTTCATACACCCGGCATCGCCGCCTCCCTCGCTCGAATCGAGGCTGATCAACTGGCCAACGTGCGACTGGTTCACGGCGATGCGTTGGTGTTTCTCCGCCGGCTCCAATCCGAATCGTTATCGGGAATCAGGATCTACTTCCCCGACCCGTGGCCGAAGATTCGCCACCATCATCGTCGGATCGTGCGGGACGACGTCGTGACGCAGCTTGTTGAACGGTTACAGCCGGGAGGTTGGCTCCACTTGGCGACCGACATCGATGACTACGCCGGGCAGATGCTGGACGTGTGCGAACGCAACCCCGATCTTGGCGGTGGCGTGATCGCCCGTCCCGACAGCCGACCGGTGACAAGGTACGAGAAGCGCGGGACCGAAGCCGGCCGAACCGCAACCGACCTCTGGTACGTCAACGAACGTTTGGTGTCTGACACCAAACGTTCAGGCGTTCGATTGATTCGATGAACTCCTCGATCATCTCGTACACGACACGTGCTGCCGGCTTGGATTCGTTCATCGACCCAACGATTTGACCGACGAAGTAGTTGGCGAGTTGTTCGGCACCCGACCCTGCGTTGTGGGCGGCTCGATCGATCCGACGAACCGCGTCGTTGACGAGAATCGGTTGAAGCGGCATACCAAGCGATGCTGGAGCATCAGGGCGGTCCCACTCATCGGTCCACGCCGACTTGAGTTGGCGGGCCGGTTTCCCTGTTCGAGATGTTGAACGTGTCGTGTCGGAGGACCGTGCGTTCAAGAACTTCTGTTTGACGACTGGGTGGGTCTCGGCTTCGTGAGTCGTCAGCCACACCGAACCACACCAAACACCTTGGGCACCGAGCGCCATCGCCGCCGCCATCTGCCGACCGCGACCGATGCCGCCGGCACCGAGTACCGGCGTGCCACCAACCGCATCGACAATCTCGGGAATCAGGACCATCGTGCCGATCTCGCCCGTGTGTCCCCCGGCTTCGCCTCCCTGGGCAATGATCACGTCGACCCCAGCGGCGACGTGACGTTCGGCGTGCTGGGCGAGACCGGCCAACGCTCCGACTGCGCGGCCCTCAGACTTGACCCGATCGATCATGTGCGCGGGCGGCGGGCCGAGCGCGTTGACGACGAGTGCGGGTCGATGCGCGAGGGCGATCTCAAGCTGCGAGTCAGCCCGGATCGCAGAGAACGGCGCAGCCGCGTCGCTCCCTCCGACCAGACCGCGATCGCCAGCAGCTTCGGTGAGTGGCGGCACTCCGTAGCGGTCGAGCAGCTCGTCGACAAAGCGGCGATTGGCATCGGGAATCATCGCTTTGAGATCGGTGATCGTCAACCCGCCTTGATCCGACCCGGAGTACTTCGCTGGCACGATCAGATCAATGCCGTACGGCAGGCCACCCAACTCGTTCTCGATCCACGCAAGATCGATCTCGAGGCTGCCATCGTTGTGCGCAACGACACCGAGCACACCCATCCCGCCCGCCTTCGACACGGCCACCACGACATCACGGCAATGCGTAAATGCGAGAATCGGAACATCGATTCCGAACATCTCGGTGATGGCGGTCTTCATGTTGACCGAACGTAGCGGGCGACACGCGGTAACCCGGTCTCGAACCTTCGCAAACGCCTATCGTCTCGGCGTGTACTTACCGTTGGCAGGGGTTCGGATCGTTGATGTGTCGTCGGTCATCATGGGGCCTCTCGGCACACAGGTGTTGGCCGACCTTGGTGCAGACGTGATCGTGATCGAAGACCGGCGCGGCGACACCAATCGGGCGATGGGGATTGGGGGCCATCCGGAACTGTCTGGCCCATCGATGAACTTGATGCGCAACAAGCGCAGTGTCGGCCTCGACTTCAAGTCGCAAGCCGGCTACGAGGTGCTCGAACGACTCGTGACGGGCGCTGATGTGTTCGTCACCAACCTCAGGCCCGGATCGCGTGAGCGGGCGCGCCTGACCTACGAGGACCTACGCCAGTTCCGCGCTGATCTGGTCTACTGCGCGGCGGCGGGTTATCCCATCGATTCCGCCTTGGCCGACGCACCGGCCTATGACGACATCATTCAGGCCGCCAGCGGAGTCGTCGATCTGGCGCAGCGTGTCGGGCTGCCACCTGTGTTGATGCCGACGCTGATCGCCGACAAGGTCACCGGGCTGGTGATTGCACAAGCGATTACCGCTGCTCTCTTCCACCATGCCCGCACCGGTGAGGGCCAGGAAATCCAGATCGCGATGAGTGAGGCGATGCGTGCGTTCATGCTGGTCGAGCATGGCGCGAACGCGATTCCTGTGCCGCCAACAGGCTCGTCTGGCTACTCGCGAATCCTGACTTCTGAGCGTCGCCCGCAACCAACGCTCGACGGACTCATCAACGTCCTGCCGTATGACAAGGCCCACTATCAGGCGTTGTTTCGAATGGGCGGCCGCGACGATCTGATTGACGATCCTCGATTGGCGACTCGTCAGTCGCGCATCTTGCACGGGGCAACCCTCTATCGAGATGCGGCGGCGATCCTTGCGACTCGGACGACCGGCGACTGGATGACGCTGCTCCGTGAGGCGGGGATCCCCTGCACCGAAGTGGCGACGATCGATGACCTGTTGGTCGACCTGCCCGTAGCCGATCATCCACACGCCGGCGCGTATCGCGTGACTCCTCCAGTGGTCGGATCGTTCGACGGGACCGAGGTCGTTCGTCGGCCAGCGCCGCTCCATGGCGAGCACGGGCGCGAGGTCCTCAGCGAGATTGGGTACTCCACGTCGGAGATCGACGAATTCGAACGCTCGGGAGTGCTTTTCTCGGGCATGTCCTGAGCGAACGCGTGCTTGCTACGGTCGAGGTTGTGAGCGCACCCTCGTTTGGCCGACCCAGAGCGGTCGTCGCCGACCTCCCCTCGTACCGCCCAGGCAAGGGAATCAAACAGGCTGAGGCAGAGCACGGGATCACGAACGCGATCAAGTTGGCATCCAATGAGAACCCGTCGCCGCCGCTTGATCCGATATTGCAAGCGATCACCGACGCCGCGCAGGGCATCAATCGTTACGCCGACCATCGGGCAACCGCGGTTCGCCAAGCGCTTGCCGACAGGCTGCGTGTCGGCATCGATCAGGTCACGGTTGGCGCAGGCTCGACCGGCATTCTCCAGCAGTTGTTTTTCGGCTATGTCGACCCCGGCGACGAGGTGTTGTATCCGTGGCGCTCGTTCGAGGTGTACCCGGTGTTCACGCGGCTGATGAACGGCGCGTCGGTGCAGGTGCCGTTGCGACAAGACCTGTCGTATGACTTTCCTGCGCTCGCCGCTGCGATCACCGAGCGAACGAAACTGATCTTCCTGGCTACGCCCAACAATCCGACCGGTGTTGCGGAG
>JANOTN010000113.1:0-22042 GCA_031416375.1 Ilumatobacteraceae bacterium | reverse complement strand
ATCTACCAGGTGTTTTGTGGAGCCCAGGAGGGGAGTCGAACCCCTGACCTACGCATTACGAGTGCGTTGCTCTACCGACTGAGCTACCTGGGCGGCGGACGAAATGTTAGCGGGATGGATTGCCTGCCGGGTCTGGGGTTGTCAGATTCCCGATCGGGGCTCAGTGTGAGCGAAATCCCAGTCGGACAAGGTTTTCGCTCACAACTGACCGGCGGGGTGGAGACCTACAGGACGGGTAGTGACCACAGTAGGGACTGCAGCAGCAGGGCCTCGTTTGGGTTTCGTTCGAAGGCTTCCATCGCTTCGTGGATTTCGCTGACTGCGTTCGCCACTGATTCGGGATGAGTGACCCCGCCCGCCACCAGCACGTCACGGTAGGTGCCGGCGATCGTGGTGAGACCCGCCAACAGTTCATCGGTGCGATGCCGACGGAGTTCGCGTTTGTGGCGTTCGTCCAAGGTCTTCTTGCCGCTGCCACGCTCTCCGTAGCGGGCGATCCGTTCATCGAGCTCGGCGATCTCGACAGCGTGCCGTTCGGCGAGCGGTGCCGCCGCGGATTCGATCCGTGCCATCAGATCATCAACCAGCTTCATGACGGTCGCACCGTTACCGTCGAGTTGGTGCGGTGCCGCGGCGAAGGCGTTACGTCGAGCGACCAGGTCGGGGTCGCCGGCGAGCACTCGAGCACGGTCCAGATTTCCCGCCGCAGAGGTGGCGGCTTCGGCGGCTGCGCTCGGGTCGACGCCCTCGTCAACGAGTCGATCGATGATGTGTTGGCCATCGATCATTCGGAAATTGATCCGGGCACATCGCGACGAAATCGTGATCAGGTCGTTCGGTACGAAGTCAGCGAGGATCACGAAGATTGTCGACGCTGGTGGTTCCTCGATCGTCTTCAAGAGCAGCGCCGCACCCTCGGGCCGAAGCAGGTGGAACTCGTCAAGGATCATGACCTTGCGGTCGCTTTCGGACGGGGCGAGGGACGCCGTCCGCACGATGTCGCGGGCTTGATCGAATGTGATCGACGCACCCGCTCGTACGACCTCTTTCACGTCGGGGTGTTCGCCGCGGAGCGCAAGGTCGGCGTCGCGAGTCGTCGGGTCATCGACACCGCCGATCAGCAACGCCGCAAACGCGCGTGCGGCCTGCTTCTTGGTCGAACCCGCCGGGCCGACGAACAGGTAGGCGTGAACCGGCGCAACGACGGCTCGCACGAGGTGTCCGACGGCAACCTCCTGTCCGACGACGTCGTCCCACACCGAAGCGGTCATTGCGCTCACACCCCGAGCCGTTGTCGAACGCTAGAGCGGATCAGTTGAGCCACGTCGTCCTTTAGTCCGGATGCGTCGATAACAATCCAATGTTGCGGATCAGCTGCCGCCATTTCGGCAAACCCTTTGTCGACTCGGCGATGGAAGTCGTCACCTGCCTGTTCGAAACGGTCGAGTTGGCGTTTGCGCAATCGTTCGGTCGTCACGTGATCCGGAACGGTTAACAGCACCACGAGATCGGGCCAGGTTTTGCCGACCGCCCACTCGTTGATCCGTCGCACCTCATCGATTGGCAGGCCGCGGCCATACCCCTGGTAGGCGAGCGTCGAGTACACAGATCGATCACTCACCACGTTTCGTCCAGAAGCGAGAGCGGGTCGCACGACCTCGGCGAGGTGTTGCGCACGGTCGGCGGCGACGATCAACGTTTCAGCGTGATCATCGAGGTCAGTGACGGACGTGTCGTGCAGGATCTCGCGCAGGCGTTGTCCGATCAGAGTGCCGCCGGTCTCACGGGTGACTACAGCGCCGATCGCCTCGGCCAACCGCCGCGCCTGCGTGCTCTTCCCGGAGCCCTCAGCCCCCTCAAACGCGATGTACACCGGTGAAGACATGCAATCCGCACGCTACCGGTGAAGACCATGATGACTGTGACCTGATCTGGGCGGATTTACCGTCAGGCGGGGGTGATGGGGTGGCCGGTCAGTTCGAGCTTGGTGGCGAACACGGCGGCTTCGGTGCGACGTTCCATGCCGAGTTTGGTGAGCATGTTCGACACGTAGTTCTTGATCGTCTTCTCGGCGAGATGTAACTGGTTGGCGATCTGGCGGTTGGTCATGCCATCGGCAATCAGCGACAAGATCCGTCGCTCCTGCGGTGTGAGGCGCGACAACCGTTCGTCCTCAGCCGACGGGGCGCGCAGACGCGCAAGCACTCGCCCAGTGATCGCCGGGTCGAGCAGCGATTCACCGGCTGCGACGCGCTTCACTGCACTCAGCAGTTCGTTGCCGCGGATCTGCTTCAACACGTAGCCGGAAGCTCCCGCCATGATCGCCTCGAACAGTGCCTCGTCGTCGCTGTATGACGTCAGCATCAGGCACTTCGTGCCGATTTGGCTGCGAACCTCTCGACACACCTCGATCCCGTTGCCGTCGGGTACCCGCACGTCGAGGATCGCCACATCGGGCCGACAGGCAGGTATCCGGGCGAGCGCCTCGGCTGCGGTCGATGCCTCGCCAACGACTGTGATCTCCCCAGACGCTTCGAGCAGCGCCCGCACACCCTGACGGACAACCTCATGATCATCCAGCAGGAACGCGGAAATGGTGGTCACAGCACTAGTCGATCATGTGATCGTTGCAATCACAAGGGACCTTGGTCCCTTACTGGGTCTGTACGGTGGGAGGCGTGACGTCGAAGCCTGACACGCCCCTGCTCGTCCAGGCGGTCGAACTTGCGCCTGACGGAGTGGTGATCGTCGATCGCTACGGCGTGATCATCTACGCCAACCGCTCGATGCATCAGCTGGCGGTATCCGACGATTTGGTTGGCACGCAGGTCGACGACCTTGTGCCTGAAGCGATCCGAAGTCGACATGCTGCACATCGCGAGGGATACTCGGCGGCACCAACACAGCGCCCGATGGGTGCCGGTCTTCAGTTGGCGCTGAAGCGAACAGACGGCATCACGGTCCCTGTCGAAATTTCGTTGAGCCCGTTCGAGCATGGTGATCAGTATGTGATCGCCGCCGTTCGCGACATCAACGAACGACTCGAAAACCAGCAACGTCTCAACGCCGCCCATGAACAACTGTCGCTTGTCGCCGAACGTGAACGAATCGGACGCGACCTACACGACGTCGTCCTACAGCACCTGTATGGGATGGGATTGACGACGCAAGCGATCGCCGCCGCCGCCGACTCCATCACCGGTGCCAAACTTGAGGCGGTTGTTGACGACGTCGATCGGATCATCTCCGAGGTCCGCACGATCGTGTTCACATTGGGCACCGCCGGGCACGGTGGGGCGCTCGGTCAGGAACTCGCCGACGTCGTTGCCCAAGCCAGTCGCGTCCTCAGGTTCACTCCGGCGATGCGATTGGAGGGCCCTGTGGAAACTGTCCTGACTGACGAGGTGCGCACCGAACTGATCGCCTCGATGCGAGAGGCACTTGGCAATGTCGCCCGCCATGCCAACGCCTCGCAGGCACACGTCGTGATTGAAGTGCGTGGCGAGTCGGTCGTGATGACGGTGACTGACAACGGCGTCGGCCCGTCGGTTGAGGCTACGATGCGTGGCGGGAATGGCCTCCTCAATATGCAAGCGCGGGCCGCCACGTTCGGCGGTGAATGCACCCTGACGCGCTGTGGTCCCGCAGGCGGAGCGGTGCTGCAATGGTCCGCCCCCTACTAACGGTGTGAGAAGGACTTTCGGCCCGGGTTGAGGTTGCCGAAGGCCCTACGCGGTCGTTGGCGATTTCGCCAGACTGACGGGCATGACGTCAGATAATCGATCTTTTCTGAACTGGATGTCCATTGCCCTTGCGGTGGCGGCGCTATTCCTTGGATTCTTTACCCTCGCCCGTACGGGCGGCTCCGAGGGCTCCGAGGAAGCGGCGGGAGCGGGGGGCGGCACGGCACAAGTGCTTGAACTCGAACTCGGCACGATGAAGCTCGTGCCGGACAGCCTGGTTGCGCCAGAAGGTGCAGTGACGATCCGAGTTCACAACGGCGATGCAATCGCCCACAACCTGTCGGTTGCCGGTGAGAAGACTCCCGACCTGCAGGCCGGCGAATCGTTCGAACTGGAACTGGGCGATCTTGCCGCCGGTGAGTATCCGATGCTGTGCGACATCGCCGGCCACAACGAGGCGGGCATGAATGGTGTGCTCGTCGTCGGATCGGGATCGTCGTCGGAATCCACGGGATCGATGGATATGGCGGGCAGCGATCATCTTCACGGTTACAACTCGGCCGAAGAGATGCAAACAGCGATGGACGAGCGGGCGATGCGATTCTTGACTGAACCGAAGAGCGCGTTTGGCGGCGGGCTGCTGGCACCGGAGATTCTGGCCGATGGCACAAAGCGTTTCGTGGTGACGGCGGCAATCACCGACTGGGAGGTTGAGCCGGGCAAGGTGGTCCAGGCATATACCTACAACGGCGTCGTCCCCGGCCCTGCGATTCACGTTGAGGTGGGTGACAAGGTGCAGGTGCTGCTGAAGAACGAACTGCCCGCTGGCACCGTGATTCACTGGCACGGCATCCGGGTTCCGAATGCGATGGATGGTGTCCCTCCGTTCACGCAGCCTGCGGTGATGCCGGGCGAGGAGTTCCTCTACGAGTTCGAGGCGCTCGAACCGGCGGTCGGGATCTACCACTCACACAACGGTGCCAAACAGGTGCTCGACGGTCTTTTCGCTGCGATCACGATCGGCCAGATGGCAACGCCACCCGAACTGATCGAGATGGGTTTCGCCAGCGAACCCGATCAGTCGATCAACATGGTGCTGAACGACGCCGGCGTAATCGGGCTGACACTCAACGGCAAGAGTTTCCCTGCGACTGAGCCATATACCGCCAAGGTCGGCGACACGGTGCTGGTGCACTACTACAACGAAGGCTTGATGGCGCATCCGATGCACCTCCATCAGCCAAACGGCTGGATCATCGCCAAGGACGGCAAGGAGCTTTTGCAGCCGATCCCCGGTGACACGTTCGACGTCGCTCCCGGCGAACGTTACACCGTGCTCTACAAGATGATCGACGCCGGCGTGTGGGCCTGGCACTGCCACATTCTGACCCACGCAGAACGCGACGACGGCATGTTCGGGATGGTCACCGCCTTCGTAATCGAGGAAGCCTGAGGTCGCCCGCCTCGCAGTTGTCAGGTCCGTTTCTTGGGGATGGCTTTCTTGGCGGGAGCCTTCCTTGAGGCGGACTTCTTGGTTGTTCTGGCGACCTTGGCTGCCGGGCCGCCTTTTGCGATCACGGCTTCGCGGCGGATGGCGAGCAACTCGAATGCCCGCTCGGGGGCGATCCCCTCGATTCGGTCACCCTTGCCGATTGAGGCGTTGGTTTCGCCGTCGGTGACGTACACGCCGAACTTGCCGTCTTTGGCAGTCACGGCCTTGCCGCTGACGGGGTCGTCGCCGAACTCACGCAGGGGACCCTTGGCTGCCATGTTCTTCACCCCACCGCGCTTGAACACTTTCGGCAGAGCGAAGATCCGGACCGCATCGTCGAGCGTGATCGTCAACAACTGATCTTCGTTGTCGATGTTGCGGAAGTCCTTGTCCTTCACGATGAATGGGCCGTAGCGGCCGTTGTTGGCGCTGACCTCCTTACCGTCAGTCGGGTCGACACCCAACGTGCGAGGTAACTGGAGCAACTTCTCGGCATCGTCGACCGTGATTCGCTCCAACGTCATCGTCTGGAACAGGCTCGCCATCTTCGGCTTGTCGAGCCCCGGCGGCAGGTTGTCTGGCGCACCCCACTGCACGTAGGGGCCGTAGCGACCGCTCTTGGCGAATACCGGATAACCGTCGAGCTCACCGATCGGTTCGTCGCTTTTGGGGAGCGCCAGCAGTTCAAGCGCCTTCGCTACGGTCAGTTCATCGGGGCACAGATCGTCGGGAACACTTGCCGTGTCCTCGCCACGTTTGACATACGGCCCGTACTTACCGGGTTTGACAACGATCAGTTCACCGTCGCCGTCGAGTCCGAGCGGGAACGTGTTGATCGCTGCCGCGTCGATCACGTCGAGGTTCTCCTCGACGAGCCGCTTGAGGCCGGGAAGATTGCCTTCATCACCGAAGTAGAAACGGTGCAGCCATTGATCCTTCTGATGCCGACCGGAGGCGATCTCGTCAAGGTCCTCTTCGATCTTGGCGGTGGTGGCATAGTCGACGAGATCACCGAAGTGCTGTTCGAGCAGGCCGACAACGGCGAACGCCGTCCACGAGGGAACCAATGCCTGGCCCTTCTTCCACACGTACCCGCGGTCTTGAATCGTCTGAATGATCGACGCCCACGTCGATGGTCGCCCGATCTCGAGTTCCTCGAGTCGCTTGACGAGCGATGCCTCGGTGTAACGGGCGGGTGGTGTGGTGGTGTGTCCGTTGGGGGTGAGCGACGCGACTGGGACAATCTCACCCTGGGCGAGCGACGGAAGCAATGCTTCGGACGTTCCATCACCCTCGTCGTCAGAGGCGACATAGACGGCGCGATAACCGGGGAAGGTGATCGTGGTGCCCGAAGCGCTGAACTCACAGCCAGTGCTCTCGTGGGCCGATGTGCCACCAAGCCTGACGCTAACCGTAGTGCCAACCGCGTCGGCCATCTGGGAGGCCAGCGTGCGTTGCCAAATCAGGCGGTACATCGTCAGGTCTTGGCTGTTGAGCTCGCCGGCAACCTGGGTGGGTGATCTGAACGGAGTGGTCGGACGGATCGCTTCGTGGGCCTCCTGAGCATTCTTCGATTTTGACGAATAGTGCTTCGGCGCAGGCGACAGGTACTGCGCTCCGTGTTCCTTTGTGATCGCCGCCCGCGTGGCGGCCAACGCCTCGTCACCGAGTGCGACGTTGTCGGTACGCATGTAGGTGATGAAGCCGCGCTCGTACAGACCCTGGGCGACGCGCATCACCTGCGATGACGACATCCGCAGTTTGCGGCCACCCTCCTGCTGAAGCGTTGAGGTCATGAACGGGGGCTTCGGCGACGAGCGATACGGCTTTTCCTCGACGCTACGGACAGCGAAGGTGGCGGCCTGCAACCCGTCGCTGAGTGCTCTCGCCCGCACCTCACTGACGGCGACCGCTTTGGCGCTGACGACACCATTGGAGTCGAAGTCTTTGCCGGTCGCCACCTTCGTGCCGTCGAGCGCCACCAGCGTTGCCGTGAACGCCGGCGATGTTGCCGTGTCGATCTCGATATCCCAGTATCCGGCGGTCACGAAGGCGATTCGTTGGCGCTCGCGTTCGACGATCAAACGGATTGACGGGCTCTGCACACGTCCCGCCGAGAGACCGCGATTGACCCGACGCCAGAGAACCGGCGAGACCTCGTATCCGTACAGCCGGTCGAGGATTCGGCGCGTCTCGGCGGCGTCTACGAGGCCGTAGTCGATGGCCCGCGGGTTGTTGACCGCATGGTCGATCGCCGACTGGTTGATCTCGTGGAACACCATCCGTTTGACCGGTACCTTCGGCTTCAGGTACTCGAGTAGGTGCCACGAAATCGCCTCACCCTCGCGATCATCGTCGGTTGCGAGATACAGATCGGAAGCGTCTTTGAGGGCTGCCTTGAGATCCTTGATGACCTGCTTGCCCCGCTCGGTCAACTCGTATGTCGGCTTGAACCCGTTGTCGACGTCAATGTTCAAACCCTTGCTTGGGAGGTCGGCGACGTGGCCAACCGAGGCGCGCACATCGAAAGCACCACCGAGGAACTTGGAGATCGTTTTTGCCTTCGCGGGAGATTCCACGATGACGAGTGGTTTAGCCATTGGACTGAGTGGCTAGGCGATGACCGGGGTGCCTGTCAAGCCACGAATGCCGAAAGATCAAAATCAGTCTCCGGCCGTGGGCGCTGGGATTGCAGCAACGTCGAGCTGTTTTCCCTCGATTTGGATGTTCGGGAGGATCTTGTCGAGCCACTTCGGAATCCACCAGTTGCGATCCCCGAGCAGTTCCATCGTGGCCGGAACGAGCAACATTCGCACGATCGTTGCGTCAATAAAGACGGCCAAGGCAAGCCCCATCCCAAACAGTTTCAGGTTGCGATCGTCACCCAGAACGAACGATAGGAAGACGCAAACCATGATGATCGCGGCGGCTGTAATCACTCGGGCGGTGGCGGCGAGACCGTCGGCGACGGCGAGTTCGTTGTTGCCGGTGCGGTCGTAGTGCTCCTTGATTCGTGACAGCAGGAACACCTCGTAATCCATCGACAAACCGAACACGATGGCGAACAACATCATCGGGGCCCAGGCTTCGATCGGGCCTTCCTTGTCGACGCCGATCAGCCGCATGCCCCAGCCCCACTGGAAGATCGCCACGAGCGCACCGTATGCGGCACCGATCGACAGCAGGTTCAGAATCACGGCCTTGAGTGGGACGAGCACCGATCGGAACACAGCCATCAGCAACAGGAACGACAGGATCAGCACCGCACCGATCAGGATCGGCAACCGACCGCCCAGGTATTCGGCAAAGTCGATTCCGCCGACGTGGAATCCACCGACCTTGGCGTCAACACCCGAGGCCGGAATCACATCGTCACGGATCAACCTGATCAGATCGTTGAACTCCGGCTCTTGCGGCGAGCCGATCGGATATGCCGTGAGCAACGCCAGATCGGGGCTGAGCGGTGTCGGAGGCGCAACGAACTGGACACCCTCGGTTCCCGAGAGCGTCGCAGCGAACGCACTCAGCGCCTCTGGATCGCTGGCGGTCTCACCCTCGACGGTGATGATGATCGGTGCTCCGATGCCTTCGCCGAATCCAGCAGCCAACAGGTCGTAGGCGCGCCGAGCGGTTTGGCGTTCCGGCAGGTTGCCAGTGTCGCTGAATCCGAGTCGGATCGAGAACAACGGGATAGTTAGCAGGATCAAGATCCCGGCGGTAAGCGCAAAAATCGGCCACGGTCGACGTTGCACAAATCTGCTCCAGCCATACCAGAACGTCTGATCAGCCGGTTTCGGGACGCGGTGCTTGATCCGTTTGTGGAGCGGCCTGACAAAGAAACTGACGACATACACGACGACCGCAAGTGCCAGTGCTCCGAGGAAGATCGGGAGATTCTCGGTGATCACGGCGGTGATCGCTCCGATGATCGCGATTGCAACGGCGGCAAGCGCGGCGCGGGTCGTTTCTTCGATCCTGCGGCCAAACATCGCAAGCAGGGCGGGAAGCAATGTGACCGACGCGATCATCATCAACAGCACACCCGAGATGGCGCCGATCGCAAGCCCGTTCATGAAGGACAGCCCCATCAGGAACAATCCGAACAGCGAGATCAAGACGGTCATTCCGGCAAACAGGACGGCCCGTCCGCTCGTGTCAAGCGCTTCGACGATGGCGTGCTCGACGCTCATCCCGGCTTGCAGACCTTCGCGGTATCTGGTGACGATGAACAGGGCGTAGTCGATACCGACACCAAGCCCGATCATGGCGACCATCTGGGTCGTAAAGTCCGGCATTGAGTACAGATGCGACCCCAGTGTCACGACGGCCGTTGCGATTCCGAGCCCGAACAACGCCGTGACGATCGGGAGACCCATCGCCAACACGGATCCGAAGGCGAGAATCAGAATGATGACAGCCGCAATCAAACCCAGCACGTCAGACGCCGGGAGTTCGAACTCGGCGAAAATCTCGCCGCCATACTCCAGGGTCAACCCAGGAATTGCATCGACACCCTCGATCAGGCCGTCATCTAGCAGCTGGACTTCATTGGCGAACTCGAGGAATTCCTCCTGGCCGCGGTCGGTGATGTTGAGTTGGGCGAATCCGATGGTGCCGTCCTCGTTGATCTGCCCGGGCCCGACATAGGGGCTGATCACCTCGACGCCATCGAGTTTGTCGATCTCTATGAGCAGACCCTCGACGCCGGCCTGAACTACTGGGTCGGCCACCCCCTGTTCGGCTTTGATCACGACCTGACCGTTGAAGCCGGCCCGTTCCTGACTGACCGGTTCCAGCAACTCGAACACCTCAGCCGATTCGGAATCGGGGAAGTTGAAGTCAGTCGTGAATGCTGGCCCTGCGCTGCTCGCGATCGCATTGACCGCCACGAGGATCGGGAGCCAGATAGCGAACACCACGACCCATTTTCGCCGGACACAGAATCGAGCAAGGCGGGCAAGCATGATCGCGATGCTATGACGCCCGGCAACCTCGCCAGTGATGCGTAAATGTAATCCGCCACGTGTCGTTTGTCACGCGCTGTACCGTCCACGGTGATGGTGCCTGATCGAGCGCTTGGGTGGAACGACGTACTTGAGGCGTCGTGGCAGTCGGTTGGCGCGCCGGGTCAGCCTGGACGGGTCTCGCGGATTGACCGTGGGTGGAGCACGGTGATGCGTTCGGCGACTGATGCCGAGCCGTACCGGATCCGCAATCTTTTCGAGCACGTGGCGATTGGTGATTGGATTGTGCCATCCGATGATCGCGAACGCGTCGATCAGGTGATCGAGCGCAAGTCAGCGTTTGTGAGGCGGGCTTCGTTCGAAGGCGATCGGTTCGAGGCTGATGCGTTGGCGGCCAACGTCGATGTCGTGTTCCTTGTGCACTCACTTGGCTCGCCACCCAACCAGCGGCGGCTGGAGCGAGAACTCGTGCTGGCCTTCGACTCGGGTGCGGTGCCGGTCGTGCTACTCACAAAGGTCGACACGGTTGATGATCCTGAGCCGGCGCGGGCTGAACTGGCCCAGGTCGCGCTCGGTGTGCCGGTGGTGCTGGCAAGTGGGATCAGCGGTGTTGGCGTCGAGGTGATCCGTGAGTTCGCTGTCGGGAATCGCACGCTCGCCTTTCTCGGTGCTTCCGGGGTTGGCAAATCGACTCTCGTGAATGCGCTCCTGGGTGGCAGTGTGATGGACACCGCTGCGGTCCGCGAGAACGACGATCGCGGCCGCCACACGACCGTTGCCGCCCAGTTGTTGCGGCTCCCCGGCGAGGGCTGGTTGATCGACACTCCAGGCGTGCGTGC
This sequence comes from Ilumatobacteraceae bacterium, assembly GCA_031416375.1. GTDB lineage: Bacteria > Actinomycetota > Acidimicrobiia > Acidimicrobiales > Ilumatobacteraceae > Ilumatobacter. The sequence goes on along the minus strand of JANOTN010000113.1, from coordinate 11,064 downwards.
GGTAAGTCTCTGGTTGTCAGGGAATGGGATCGAACGTGCTTTCCAAGACGTGTTCGACCTGATGGATGATTGCCGGTTTCGCGATTGCAAACACGAGAGCGAACCCGGTTGTGCGGTGCAGGTGGCGATTGCCGACGGTCGTCTCGATGCGGCCCGCGTTGCCAGCCTCGGCCGACTCGTCGCTGAGGAAGCCGCGCTCGAAGAGGAGCAACGCCGCTTCGAACGTCTCGACGATCGTCGCCGCAAAGCGTGCCCAACTGACTGACCGGATGCGGCTGCATCGGGTCTGCGTTACTACGTTGGGTCACATGGCTGCGCTTGAAACGACTATCGACATGTTCGATCTCCGAATGTCAGAGAAGGCGCGGCCGCTCTACGAGGCGGTCAAGCGCTTCATCGCCGACGAGGTCGAGCCGAAGACCGATGAGTTCCACCGACTCGGCGAAGGACGGTCCGAGCGTTGGGGGCACGGTGAAGGGCAGCTTGAGTTGCTCGACGGCATCAAGCAGAAGGCAAAGCAGCAAGGGTTGTGGAACTTCTTCCTCCCCGACGCCGATACCGGTGATGGGCTGTCCAATCTCGACTACGCCTACATCGCCATGGAACTCGGCAAGAACTCGATCGCATCGGAATGCCTGAACTGTTCGGCACCTGACACCGGAAACATGGAAGTACTCGAACGGGTCGGCACTCCTGAACAGAAGGAGCGCTGGCTGAAGCCTCTGCTGTCTGGTGAGATCCGCTCGGCATACGCCATGACCGAACCCGACACGCCGTCGTCAGACGCCAAGAACGTTGCCTGCCAAGCCGTCAAAGATGGCAATGAATGGGTGATCAACGGCGAGAAGTTCTACATCTCTGGCGCTGGTGACCCGCGTTGCAAGGTGCTAATTGTGATGGTGCAGACCAGCCCTGACGGCCCACCGCACAAACGCCAGTCGCAGATCCTGGTTCCGATGGATCACCCTGGCGTCGAGATCGTCGGCCCGATGCACGTGTTCGGCGAGGATCACGCGCCCCACGGCCACATGCACCTCCGTTTCACCGATGTGCGCGTGCCCGATACCAACATGTTGCTTGGCGAGGGACGTGGCTTCGAGATCTCGCAGGTCCGGCTCGGGCCAGGCCGTATTCACCATTGCATGCGATCCGTTGGCGCCGCCGACAAAGCGCTCGAACTGATGGCCAAGCGAGGCCTCAACCGCGAGGCGTTTGGTAAGCGGATCTCGAATCTCGGTAAGAACGTCGAGACCATTGCCAAGGCCCGGATCGAGATCGAAGCGATGCGTCGGATGGTGCTCACGGCCGCAAAGGCGATGGACGAACTCGGCAATGCTGAAGCGCGAGTGTGGGTTAGCGCAGTCAAGGCAATGGTGCCGATCCGCACCTGCCAGATCGTCGACGAAGCGATCCAGATTCATGGTGCCGCTGGTGTTTCGCAATGGACGCCGCTGGCCGACATGTACACGTGGCAGCGCTCGCTGCGACTTGCCGACGGGCCCGACGAGGTGCATTGGCATGTCGTCGGACGCGCCGAGTTGGCACACTGGGAAGAGTCGGCTGCCGACTACGACCCGAAGGTTCAGTACTACTCCGAGTAGGTCAGAGATTGGCGGGCAGTTCCCAGCCATCGTCGCCGCGTTCCCATCGAGTCGTCTGCCGAACGGCGCGGGTGGGGATCGGCCCGTAGATATGCGGGAACAGTTCGGTCATTCCTGGATTTGGCGGCTCGAGCTTTATCTCGGCCACGATCCGGGTCTGGTCGACGTGCAACAGGACGACATGATCGAGATCGGAATAGAACCGGTTGGCGACACCGAGCAACTGATGCCGGTGCGAGCAATGAATGAAACCCTCCTGCTCAAGCGTGATCCCGCGGGTACTGATCCGGTATTCGCTGGCTGTTTGTGCGGCGGCCCAGTCGTCGGGGAGTGCAATGTGGAAGACCTCCTCTTGCGGCTGAACATTGGCGGTGATTACTGAACGGATCGTGACGAGTTGGTCGAGTCTCGTCATGGCCAGTCGACGACGGAGCCGATCGTTCGAGCACACGATTGCCAACTCACCGCCAGCCTGGCGGGCCTGAGCTGCGGCTCCAAGAAACAGTCCGAGGGCGACGTCGTCCAGTGCCAGCAGCCCGTCGATGTCGATCACCAGTGTGTTGCCGGGGTGATCGGAGAGTGCTCGCTTGACTCGATCCTGTAACGACGGAATCGTGGACAAATCGGCGATGCCGCTGAGGGAAAGAACAATCTCCCCGCCAACCCGAGTCGTCACAATCGACAGATCCATCCCTCCGCAGGGTAGTGCTACAGAGTCGATAGTTGCCCCTCCTGTCACGGCGGCTCTCGTTGCATGGTGACCGTTGCCTGCAAGCCGACGCTGCGGATCAAAGGACCGATCAGGGGGACGTCCGTGTCGTTGTGGTGGCTCACCGTGACTGTGACCCGGTCGATGGAAGTTGTGACATCTATATCGAGCGGACGAAGTGAGATGGCCTGATTGGCTGCTCGACTGGCGGCGGCCGACGGGGACGCTGCGACCGCTGCTGCGCGGGCACCTTCCCGCGCTGCGAGTTCGACAGCAATCTGATCGCGGGCGACGACAATCACCTGCACGATGCCGAGCATCAGAATCAGTACCATCGGCAGCGCGATCGCGAATTCGACCGCCGCCTGCCCGCGATCGCGTGCCTTCGGACCCTCGCTCACACTTTGTCGATCACCGATTCGATAACCCTGTTGAACAGGTTGCCGATTGCGGCCGCACCGCCACCGGCGGTTGCCCAGCCGATCACGAGTAGACCGACGAGTGCGGCGGCGAGCAGCACGAGCGCGTACTCGGTCGTGGCCTGGCCGCGATCGCTGCGCCATTCGGGCCGTGTCGCGATCAGTCGGATGATGTTGTTCATGTGTGTCTCCATTCAGATTCGGTTCGGTGGGACACTTCACGGGGTGGTTCCCCGAAGCGTCGAGAGGGCCCCCAGCACGGCAGGGACGATCGCCAGCAACACGAACGATGGCAATGTGCACACAACGAGCGGAAACGACAATCGCACCGGCAGGGTGCGGGCGTGACGCTCGGCCAGTCGGCGACGATCGTTGCGTACGTCGACTGCCAGACGGTCGAGGACTGGTTCGATCGGCAATCCGTAGCGATCGGCGGTTGCCAGTGAGTCTGCAAACGTCGCCGCGGCAGGACCGAGCAGTTCGGGAAGCGCCTGGAGTGCGTCGGCGATCCGTTGTCCGCGCTGTAATCGATGTTGGACCTCGTCGAACGCTGGCCGAACGGCGGCGGGCGCGTGAGCCGCTGCGACGGTCAGCGCATGCGCCGGCGATAGACCTGACCGGACTCCGAGAATGACTAGGTCAATCAGGTCGGGGAGCGCCCGGCTGACAAGTTCACCCTGTCGTCGTTGCCGTCGTCGTTGGTGATGCGACAAGCTCACGACTCGTGCCCGTCGATCAGGCGCCGCATCCATCGCCACCCGATGAGATTCAGCGCTCCACCGAGCGCGATGACAACCAGCCCGATCGGCGTGCGCAGGATCAATCGAACCGGTGATGACGTGACGGCGAGTACGACCAGGAACGTGCTCGGGAGCACCGTCATCACAATCGCCGACAGGCGGGCTTGGGCGCTCTGCGTGAGTCGGTCGGCCTCGTCGGCATCCCGGGCTCGCAGCGTGGCCGCGGCTCGATCGATCGGCTCTGCCGATGGCCCGCCATTGAGTGCGCACGCCCTGAGCACCACCAATGCCAACTCGACATGGGGTGACAAAGCGGACGACTCCAACGCCGCATGCAAAGGTGCACCCCGGTCCAATGCGAGCACGATTCGGTTGTGTTCCTGCTGTCCACCGAGAGGTGGCGAAACCTCGCGGACCGCACTCGTGAGGGTGGAGCCACTTCTGATCGCGCCAGCCAGCCGATCACACCACGTTGCTGCGTCGCCGGCAGCTGATGGTCGGGCTCTTGACGTGCGCAACGGCACCAACCGTCGTCGTCGCCGCTGTACCGACGAGGTGTCGACTGCCAATGGTTGTCTGCACCGAGCGGTTGGTTGCAGGCGGAAGCCAAGCACCATCACGCATGCAGCGGCAAGCACGGCGGCGCTCATCGGCGCACCCGTTCGATGTCGGTCACAACGGCGCCATCGACGACCAAATTGCGAACCGACGGCTCGTCGCCGGACTCGATCACCTCAGCGACCTCGACAACTCGGCGAGCGCCCCGGACATCACGCTCGACGTGAACCACGACGTCGATCGAACGACTCACCTGTCTGCGAATCGCCGTCAATGGCCAACTGGGCGCTGCTTGCATGACGAGTGTCTCGACGCGTCGTAGACCATCGACCCCGCTGTTGGCGTGACACGTCGACAACGAACCGTCGTGGCCGGTGTTCAACGCTTGGATGACAGCGAGCACCTCGGTGCCACGAAACTCACCGACGATCATCCGGTCGGGCCGCAGTCGCAATGCGGTTCGGACCAGCTCGACCAGTTCGACGGGTCGTACGCCGTCTGCCGTTCCATTTCGGGCTTCGAGTCGAACGGTATGCCGACCTTCGAGTACCAGTTCGGCCGTGTCTTCGATCACAACAACCCGATCGGCAGGATTGGCGAAACCCATCAAACCGGCGAGCAGCGTTGTCTTCCCTGAGGATGTGGCGCCAGTCACCAAAATGTTTGAGCGACCCTGGATCACGCGAGTAAGCAGCGCACTCACATCCGGCCCCGCAAACTGCTGAACAGGAATCTGTCTATGGCGATGTCGGCGGATCGACACGGTCGTGCCATCGACGGCGACAGGGGAAACCACGGCGCAGAGTCGGGCACCGTCGGGCAGCCGAGCGTCGATGATTGGCGAGGTTCGATCGAGTCGCTTGCCGATTGGAGCGAGCACACGTTCCAACACCACGTCGATTGCACCGTCGGGTAGGTCGGCAACGTGCTCGACCACGCCGGCCCGGTCGACCCAAACCTCTCGACCGCGATTGACCATCACCTCATCGACGTTCGGGTCTGCGAGGAACTCTGCAAGCGCGTCGAGGCCGTCAAGCCGGGCCACGGCGCGGGCAATGACCAGCGAACGCTCCGTGGCGGTCGCCAGCGGTGCCAGCCGGTCGACCTGAGCAGCGACCACAGCATGAACGTCACCTCGCACGTCGGTCGCTTGGCGACAAACCCGTTCGACCAACTCGTCAAGTGCAGCTGTCATCACGCCGCCTTTCGAAGCTGTCGGGCAAACGCTGTGGGTAGATGAGAGACGAGCAATCCCGCATCGACGGCACGAGCGATTGCCGGGTCTAGCAGCACCGTCGCAACGACCGGCGCGCCGATTGACGCTTCGACATCGGCGACTCGCATCGAACGTCCGCGCTCCTCGACGAACACGATGCCGGTTGGCCTGCACTGTTGTTTGACGGCGGCCCGCAACGACAGGTAGCACGCCCGGGTCACGAGCCAGTTGTGGTCGGCTACGTCGTGCAGCGCCGCAGGAGGTCGCCCAGAGCCGGCGTCGATGATCACACGGCGATTTTCCTGCCGAAGATATTCGGCGAGCGCGTGCCAGCGGTCGGCATCGTGCTCACGAATGGTCGGCCGGCCCATCGGGATCAAACTGACCTTGGGATGAACATCGATTTCGAGCCCTGCCAACCTTGACGCGGCGGCGTTCGACTGTAACCAGTCGAATACGCCTGGCGACTCTGGTTCTGGAACGCCGAGCGCGGCAGGCAGATCTCCAGCGAGATCGATCAGGAGCACCGGCTCCTGCGTCGCGAGGGCCAGCGAGGCGACGACAACGGTGGTGCCGCTTCCGCCCTTGGCCGCCCAACAGAGCGTCAACATGGATTTCCTCCGCACGTGTACGTGGCCTGGAGGGGAAGTCGGAATAGCGAAGGTATCGCCGGAATTCGTCCAGACCAACTGTAAAGAAACAGAAAGATGACTCAAGTTCAGGGGAGAAGCGGCCGATAAGACGCGCATGACCCGTATCAGAAGTCGCGTCTGGCGTCGAATTGCAGTTGTCCTCACCGTTGGGCTTGCGGGCCTTGCTCCCGCCGCTCCGTCGTTCGCCGACAACTCGTCGCTTGGCTCCCTTGAGCAGGTTGCCCTTCAAATAGGTGCCGACCAGGTCTGGGCCGATGGTGTCGACGGAGCGGGCGTCAACGTCGCCATTATCGACACGGGCGTTGCTCCGCTTGGACCGTTTGCCGGTTCAGGCACGCTCGTTGCTGCTGTTGACCTCAGCGCCGAGCAGGTCGATCCGACCACCGCCTTCGTCGATACGAACGGGCACGGAACGCACCTCGCAGGTATTGTCAACGGTGTCGCTCCGGGTGCGGGAATCGTGTCAGTCAAGGTCGCCGGCCGTAGCGGGGACGTGACCCTGGCGAGCCTCGTGACCGGCATCGATTGGGTAATCGATCACTCCGACGAACTGAACATTCGGGTGCTCAACTTGGCGTTCAACAGCGACACCAATCGGCCGTATCACGCCGATCCTCTGGCCGCCGCTGTCGAACGAGCGTGGGATGCAGGCATTGTGGTCGTCACTGCCGCTGGCAACGACGGACCCGACGCCAATCGCCTCAACGCCCCGGCCAACGATCCCTTCGTCATCGCCGTCGCCGGCGTCGAGGCAACCGTTGATGGTTTCGTTGTCCCCGACTGGGCGAGCAGTGGCGACGGTCGGCGCGACCCAGACTTCGCTGCGCCAGGGGCTCATATCGAGAGCCTGCGTGCCCCCGGAAGCAATGCCGACGTGAATCATCCCGAGGGCTATGTCGATAACGAGACGTTCCGTGGCAGCGGATCATCGCAAGCAGCCGCCGTGGTTTCCGGCGCGGTAGCGCTGCTGGTCGACGCTCGACCGAATCTGACGCCAGACGAGGTCAAGTCCGCGCTGACGTCGTCGAGCTCGCGAGTTGACGGATCACCGGCGGTTGTCGGCGCAGGCGTATTACGTATCGATGCCGCACTTGACGCCGCAGTCGAAGGTGCGGATCAGAACTGGCGACGTGCGAATGGCGGACGTCAAGTCCCCCGTGCCGCCGGAGTGAGCACAATCTGGTCAGGTACGTCGTGGTCGGGCACGAGCTGGTCCGGTACGTCGTGGTCCGGTACGTCGTGGTCGGGCACGAGCTGGTCGGGCACGAGCTGGTCCGGTACGTCGTGGTCGGGCACGAGCTGGTCGGGCACGAGCTGGTCCGGTACGTCGTGGTCGGGCACCAGTTGGTCGGGCACGAGCTGGTCCGGTACGTCGTGGTCGGGCACCAGCTGGTCGGGCACCAGTTGGTCGTGATCCTCACCTGACGCCTTGGTATCCCCGATCGGTTACGTTGGGGACGGCATCGCACCGAGGAGTCCGCTGTGACCGACGCTGGTCCCGACGGGGCCACAAAACATCCGACCGCTGACGGTCACAAGGAAACGACCGCTGGCACACTGTCGCGTCATCCGGAACGTGACGCGATTGTCCTTTCGGCGTTGCTCGTCGTTGCGGTGCTCCCGCTCGCCTTGTTCACGAGGGAGTACACCGAGTCCATTCGGCCGAGCGAGCTATGGGTTGCACTTGCGCTGGCCGTGCTGTTTGGCATCTCCGAGATCACGGTGTTTCATTTCGAGTTTCGCCGCGAGGCGATCTCGTTTTCGCTGTCGGAAGTGCCGACGGCGTTTGCACTGGTGTTCCTCGCGCCGATCCCGGGGTTGTTCGCACGATTGCTCGGCAGCGCCGCGATTCTGATCATCGTGAGGCGTCAAGTCAGTCACAAACTGACGTTCAACCTGGCCCTGTTCACCTTTGAGCTGGCACTTGCTCAGTTGATCCTCAGAGAGTTGCTGCGCGAGCACGACGGCGACTGGGCGATAGTGCTCGCCACGGTTTCCGCACTCGCGCTCACGACGGTCGTCGGCTCGGTGCTGGTCTCGATCGTGATTTCCCGGTTCGAGGGCCACGCCATGCGCCGGATCGTCGGCGAGCTTCGGTCCGCCTGGTGGCTGTACATCGTGACCGCGGCCCTGGCCGGGATGACGTTGACTCTGGCCCTAGTCGAACCATGGCTTGTGCTTTTGGCGATCCCGCCACTTGTTGGCGGTTGGTACGTGATCCGAGGTTTCGGAGAAATCGGCCAGCGGCTTCGCGACCTTGACGCGGTTCATGGTTTCGCCGGTCGCGTCGGTCAGTCGTTGCAGTTGGACGAGATCGGCGATACGGCGGTTGCTGAGGCGGCGTCGCTGCTCCGGGCGGACGCAGCAGTTCTTGTGCGGTTTGCCGCCGATGGTGCGGTGACTGCATCGCACGTGATCGGCGATCTCGGACTTGACTTCCCGTCGTCGGCTCACGATCTGAGATGGTCGGTCCTGACCTCGGCGTTGTCGGCGTCGCTGCTCGAGCGGAATCAGTTGATCGGCCTCGGACTGACCGGATCAGCTCCACCCTTGGCCGTGATCAGCTCACCCGTTCATGACGAAACTGGCCCGATTGCACTGCTGCTGGTAGCCGAGAGATCAGGTGCTCTGCAACGTTTCGACCAGGCGCACGTTGCCCGGGTACAGAATCTGACTCAGCAGTTGGCGATGAGCCTCCGCAAGGGGATGTTGCACGAACGGCTCGAGTTTGAGGCCCGGCATGACGCGCTGACAGAACTGCCGGCTCGAACGTTGTTCGAACGTGACGTTGGCGCGATCATCGAGCGTCCGGTTGACGGGTGCGTCTCGTTCGTATTGATGTTCGATCTCGACCGGTTCAAGGAGGTAAACGACACACTCGGTCATCACGCCGGTGACGATTTGCTGATTCAGTTCGCTGCTCGTATGAAAGCGCTACTGGAACCGGGCGACGTGCTTGCCCGACTGGCCGGTGACGAGTTTGCGATGTTGTGCCATCGCCAGACCGGGCGGGAGATGGTCGACTTCGCCAATCTGTGTGTGGCCGAGGGCGGTCGACCCGTGACGCTTGACGGGCTCGAAATCGTCGTTACCGTGAGTCTCGGTGTTTCCGAAATTTCGTCTGACGACGATGATGCGTTGCAGGCGATGCGTCGGGCCGACATCGCGATGTACAACGCCAAGTGGCAGCGGACGGGCGTCGAGTTCTATCGCGATGAAATCGACCGGCGAACGCCGGCACGTTTGTCGATGCTTGGTGATCTGCGGGCGGCGATCGAGGCTAAGGATCTCGACGTCGTCTACCAGCCGAAGCTGGATTTGATGACCGGCCGGATCATCGGGGTCGAGGCCCTGGTGCGTTGGGAACATGCAGGTCGTGGGGTCGTGGCACCGTCAGAGTTCGTACGCGTCGCCGAGGACACCGGTCTGATCAAGTCGCTGACCGACCTCGTGCTGGCACGCGGTATCGAGACGCTGCGAACGCTGCAGGAGCAAGGGATCAGTATCGGCTTGGCGGTCAACTTGTCGACGCATGACCTGTTCGATGCTCGCCTACCGGACCGCGTCCGGGCCTATCTCGACGCAAATGGGGTCGCACCTGAATCTCTCACGCTCGAGATCACCGAATCGTCCTTGTTCGTCGACGCGCCACGGACCCGCGCCACGATTGATGATCTACACAGTGCTGGCCTGAAAATGGCGGTCGACGACTTTGGTACCGGTTACTCGTCGCTCAGTTACCTTCGGCGTCTGCCGGTGAATGAGTTGAAGGTAGATCAGAGCTTCGTCGCTCGCATGCTGACCGACGCGCAGGACGAGGTGATCGTGCGATCGACGATCGACCTTGGGCACAACCTGGGACTGCATGTCGTCGCGGAAGGGGTCGAGAGCATCGCCGTGATGGATCGGCTACGCGACTTCGGCTGTGACGCCGCCCAGGGGTACTGCATTGCGCAACCAATGCCTGGAAGTGAGTTGGTCGCATGGCTGCGAAACGCGGAATCGGCTCGGAAAGAGGACGCTCCGACTGCCTGGGTCGGCGCAGGCTGATTAGGTCAGCCTGGGAGCTCCTCGGTCGTGACGTTCAGAAGCGGTTGACCAACGGTTCGTCGACGAAAGTTCTCGATGAAGATTTCGACGATTCGCCGGTCGGTGCGTTCGGTGTTGCCCGAGTTGTGCGGCGTAATGATCACGTTCGGCATCGACCAGAGGTCGCTTTCAACCGGCAAAGGTTCGACCGCAAACACATCCAGCCCTGCGCCCCCTAGATGACCGTCGAGCAGCGATTCGGTCAACCCTCGCTCATTGACAATCTCCCCGCGGCCGACGTTGACGAACCATGCGCCTGGACGCATCTTTGCGAACGCCTCCGCGTCAAACAATCCGCGTGTGTGGTTGGTCAGTGGCGCAGTGACGGCGATTGCATCGGCCCATCGTAGGAGGTCGTTGAATCGCGATGTTTCCCACGTCTCGCACGGCTCGTCACCGCGCACGGTTCGGCGCATCCCGATCACGTCCATGCCGAAAGGTGCGGCGAGTCGAGCCACCTCGGCTCCGATCGCGCCGAGACCGACGATCCCCAATCGCATACCGGCGAGATCTCGAATGTTGGTTGCGGACCACTGGCGGGCGGCTTGGGCAGCGGCGAGTTTGGGGAGTTCACGACTCAGTGCGAGCAGGTAGGTCATCACGGTCTGAGCGATCGACGGGGCGGCGGCTCCGACGGCGCTGGTGACGACCGCACCGTGACTTCGAAGTGTCGTGTACACGGAGTGATCTGTGCCAGCCGACATCGACTGCAGCCACTCCAGGTTCGGTACCCGAACGCAGGTGCCCATGAAGTTGGTCGCCCGGTCCGGCCAAGCATCTGGTGAAAAGAAAGCGATCGTGATTCGCTCAAGATCGCTCGGTGTGACATGTTCGCGACCGAGGAGCCGTACAACCTCGATCGCCGGGTTGATCGAGACGATTTCGTCACCGCGCAGATCCCACAACGTGTCAGTGCAGAATAGAACCGGCGCAGTCATCGGCGTGACGTTAGCTACGATCACCGGGTACGGTTTGCAACGGAGGTGTCCGGGTACCTGGTGGGCTCCGCCGCCTTCAAAGCGGTTGTCGCAGGCGATCCCTGCGAGGCGGGTTCGATTCCCGTCCACCTCCGCCAACAA
>JANOTN010000112.1:0-2923 GCA_031416375.1 Ilumatobacteraceae bacterium | reverse complement strand
GGTCCTGTCCCAGAGTTCCGGATCGCCGTAGCTGCCCAGATGATCTACCTGTTTCTTCAGTCGGTTGTCCCGACGGTTCCGGCCGCTTGGCTGACGTTCGCCGAGGGTGTCGTGTACCGCGCCTACGACATACCAGTCCGGCTGTGGGGCATCTCGGTGATCGACGATCAACAGCTCGCAGGGGCGGCGATGAAGGTCGGCGGGAGCCTATTCCTCTGGACGATCGTGATCCGACTGTTCTTCACCCGCTTTTCGAAGTCGTTCGGTAACGAGCAGAGCTACCGGCGTGGCGCAACTATGCCGACCCAAGAAATTGTTGGTATCGACGAGATCCCTCTCACCACTGAAGACGTCGAGCGAGAGTTCGCCCAAACAGCGCCTGCTCACGATCCGGACGACCGGTAGTCTCGCCGGCGTGATTGACGTACGCCTGATTCGCAACGACGTCGAGGCGGTGCGCACCTCGCTGGCACGGCGGCACAGTTCAGATGTGTTGGCAGCCGTCGATCGAGCTGCGTCACTCGACGCCCGGCTCCGAGAGATCACAGTCGAGCGGGATGGCATTCGTGCTCGGGTCAACGAGATTTCGAAACAGGTCGGCTTGCTGCGTCGCGATGGCAAGGTCTCGGTTGCTGACTCGATCGGGATCGGCGATGAGGTTTCAATTGAACATCTCCAGGCCAACAGCCGAGTGCTTGGTACGTCCGAGAAGGCCCTCGCTGACGAACACGACACGGTCAGTGCAGCGCTCCGCGACGAACTTCTGGTGATCCCGAATCTGCCTCACGCTGATGCGCCGGATGGCACCACCGACGCCGATAACCCGATCGTCAAGGGTCCGTTCCTGCCAGACTCGTTCCCGGACTATCAGCGCCTGCCGCACTGGGAGACGGCAACCGCGCTAGGAATTCTCGACAATCAACTCGCAACCAAGATCGCCCAGTCAATGTTCACGATGCAGCGTGGTGCTGGAGCGACGCTGGCGCGGGCGCTCTGCCAGTTGGCGCTCGATCGCAACGCTGACGCCTTCGAGGAAATCCGGCCGCCGACGCTCGTCTCGACAGCAACGCTGACCTCGACTGGTCAGCTCCCCAAGTTCGCCGACGATGCGTTCGCGATCGAGCGCGACGACCTGTGGTGCATCCCCACCGCCGAGGTCCCACTGACGTCGATCTACGCCGACGAAATCGTCGATGAGGTTCGGCTGCCGATGAAGTTCATGGCCTACAGCCCGTGTTACCGCCGCGAGGCCGGGTCGGCTGGCCGCGACACCCGCGGCATGTTGCGGGCCCACGAGTTCGACAAGGTCGAGATCCTCGCCCTCTCCACGCCCGAACAAGCACCGGATCTGCTGACATCCATGGTCGGCCGTGTCGAGGCAACGATTGCTGCTCTGGAACTGCCGTATCGGATCGTCGAAATCTGCACCGGAGATATGGGCCAGAGCCACCACCGCAGCTTCGACATCGAGGTCTACGCGCCCGGCGTCGACCAGTGGCTCGAGGTGTCATCGATCAGCTGGTTCGGTGACTATCAGGCTCGCCGCGCTAACATCCGCTACCACCCGCTCGACGCCGACGGCAAGCCGCAGAAGGGCACAACCCTGGTGCACACCCTGAATGGATCGGCGCTCGCCGTACCCCGCGTGTGGGCGGCAATCATCGAGAACTATCGCAACCAAGACGGCAGCGTCACGATCCCAACCGCTCTCCACCCCTACATGCGTGGCCAACAAAAAATCGAGTTCATGTCGCGATGAACACGTCATACATAGGTTGAGCGCGACATGAACGAGGGGGTATGGGCGCGGCGGGTGCAGTACGAGACGGCTGGGTTGGATATCGCTGATCTCGCTGCTGATCCAGCCGAACAGTGGCACCTCTGGCACCGTGAGGCGAACGACGCTGGATTGGCGGAACCGAACGCGATGACGGTCGCCACCGTTGATGAGCACGGAGCACCAGACGCGCGGATGGTGCTCGTGCGCACCGTCGATCAACACGGCTTTACGTTCTTCACGAACTTCGAGTCGGCCAAAAGCCTCCAGCTTGAGCAGAACCCTACGGCGGCGGCGGTGTTCGGCTGGCTCGACCTGCATCGCCAGGTTCGGATCAGAGGCTCGGTTGAACGAGTGAGTGACGCCGAGAGCGATGAGTACTTCGCATCACGACCCCGCGATAGCCAGGTTGGTGCATGGGCCTCGCCGCAGTCCCAGGTGATCCGTGACCGATCCGAGTTGGACGACCTCGTGGCCGTCGAAGAACAACGATTCGTCAACGCTGACGTTCCCCGCCCCCCGCATTGGGGCGGTTGGAGGCTGATCCCCAATCAGATCGAATTCTGGCAAGGCCGCCCGAATCGCCTCCACGACCGCCTGAGTTATCGCAGCGTCGATGGCGGCTGGCAGGTCGAACGCCTCGCCCCGTAAATGTAGATCCGTCTCAAATGCTTGAGCTCTGTTCTTCGGCTCAATCCGCCTACTGGTGCTCGCTGGCGGCGGCATGCTCGTGGCGCGCCGTCGACCGACCGACACGCCAACTCATGTCGTCAGAACTAAACGTCTCCGAAACGTGCGGGCCCGGAGTTTGAACGTGGGCCCGCCACCGAGCACGCTGGGGGCATGAGCGCGTCTGGTTCCCCAACTCGGGTGCTCGTGGTTGATGACGAGCCGACCGTTCGTGAAGTCGTGGCCGGCTATTTGCGGCGTGACGGTCACCTCGTCAGCGAAGCTGCGGATGGGCCGACGGCGTTACGGTTGCTCGAGTCCGAGCGGCCCGACCTTGTGGTGCTCGACATGATGCTGCCGGGCGTCAACGGACTCGACATTCTCCGCCGGATTCGGGCCGCCGGTGACATGCCGGTGATCATGCTCACCGCACGCGCCGAGGAATCCGATCGGGTCGCTGGGTTGGAGTTGGGCGCC
>JANOTN010000111.1:0-2505 GCA_031416375.1 Ilumatobacteraceae bacterium | reverse complement strand
TTCGCAATTCTGTTCACCGGTCGCTATCCCCGCCGTCTGTTCGAGTACGTCGTCGGGGTGCTGCGCTGGGAGAGCCGGGTCACGGGCTACGCCTTCACGCTCGTCACCGACGAGTACCCTCCATTTCGGCTCGCACCATGAACGTCGATGCAATCGTAGGCGACGATGTGGAAATTTGGGCCCACGGGTCCCGATGTAGGCCGATTCGTTCGGGCGTTTGCGGACGGGGCTGCTGGGCTTCCTTGCACCGGTGATCTGATGCGACCGGAGTGGACGCGGATGCCTATCGCCTCGTCGGGTAGGCCGATGATCGCAGCGGTAAAAGTGTGGCGATGACGTGCCGACACCGTCGTGTCGCTTGGCTCATTATCGGGTTGCTACGATCTGTGCACCGACGACTGCGGTACCGACCTGAGGAGATCGCTATGGGGATCTACGCCGAGCATGTGCTCCCTCGAATCGTCAACGTCGCCCGGTGGCATGAAGTCGGCCGACGGACGTCTGAAGCGCACCTCGACGCTGTGCGTGCGCTCAACCACGAGGGCTTCCAGGCCCGTCGAAATGCTCGACTGACACCCGAATGGAAGCTATCCGGATTCCCCGTCGCCACCGGCGACGGATGACCAACAACAAGAGGAGCAGAACAAGATGACACTCGAGACGAAGAACCTCGACACACCCGATGAGAAGCGAAGCTTCGAACACGGGTACATGAACGTTGTCAACCTCGCCGGTGCCACCGTCGGCCGAGCGGTGTTCAATCCGGGCTGGAAGTGGTCCAACGACGTTAAGCCGATCGCCGGCACCGAGTCGTGCCAGGCCGCCCACACCGGCTATGTCGTCTCCGGGCGCATGCACGTCGTGATGGACGACGGAACCGAAGGCGAAGCCGGCCCTGGCGATGCCGTGGTGATCTCTCCCGGCCACGACGCCTGGATCGTCGGCGACGAACCGTGCGTGATGCTCGACTGGTCCGGCAGCGCCAACTACGCGAAGCCAGCTGGGTGACGGCGACGAGTGCTCGTCCCCGGGCGGTCATCATCGCCTTGGCGCTGGTCACGGTCGCGTTTATCGTCAGCAGTGCGTTCCTCGGCGAAGTCTTCGGCTCCTCCGGCGACTCGGACCAAACCTTCGTCGCACATTACGCATCGTCACGAAATCGGCGCGGTGACATCGCCGGCGCGGCGCTGCTGATCGTCGCTGGTGCGGCTTTCCTCGTCTTCGTGGCGGCGATGCGACGCATGTTGGAGCCGGTGGAATCGCTCGCCGTCGACCTGTTTTCACAGACCGGTCTTGCGGTCGCCGTACTTCTTACCCTGGCCGGATCACTGTTCATCACCACACCGTTCTCGATCGCCTTCGGTGGCGCATTCGACGACACCGGACAGTTCGCCGGCGGCCACGCCGCCGTGCTGCCGCAAGCCGCCACCTTCATCATGGCGTTCGCGGCGATGCCGATGGCGGCGTTCGTGATCGTCTTGCTCACCATCGCCAACCGAAAGCGCATGCTGTTCCCTCGTTGGCACGCGGTCCTCGGATGGGTGTGCTCGGCGCTCCTGCTGCTGGCCATCTCCGGCGTGGCCGGCTTGGCGCTCCCGGTCTGGACGGCGGCAACTGCTGTTGCGCTGTGGCGTCGGGCCGGCGTCGGACTTGGTCTCGACGCGGCGCGACTTGCCGAGTGAAGTCAGGCCGTCTGGACGCGGCTGCGACGCTACCCACACGTGACGCTGTCTGCGCAGGATCTCCGACGCTCAGCAATCGTGTTCAGCGGGGAAACGCCGGCGACGTGGCGGCAAGGCAACTCGACGAGGTCCTCACCGACCTGTTCGGCCGGTAACGCCGGCACAGTAACTCCGAGGTGTCCGACGGGTGATCGTCTCGGACGAGCGCCGATCGGGGGTTCTTCGATGTGCTCGACGAATCCGACAGCACCGCACTGCAGCACGTTGCAGCCCTTCGCGGCGCGGCCCGGACCACGTTGACAGGCGACGATCTTTCCCGAGGCAAGCCCGGCAGCTACGGGCTCGAGACACAGCGCGCCACCCGTGTAGCCGTTCCGGGCTGTTGACCTTGCCGCTCGGCCTGATGCTGGTCTTCAGACGGAAGTACCCGCGCTGGTGGTACGACTGGCACCTCCAACTTGCGCGATTCGAAACCCGTGCGATCGGCTACGTCCTCCTGCTCGACGATCGGTATCCATCGTCGGAAGATGAGCAAGGTGTCCACTTGGAGATCGACTACCCCGATGCCAAGCAAGATCTCAACCGCTGGCTGCCGCTGGTGAAGTGGTTCCTGGCGATCCCGCACTTCGTGATCCTGGTCGTGTTGACGATCAGTGTGGTCGTTGCATCGATTGGTGCCTGGTTCGCAATTCTGTTCACCGGTCGCTATCCCCGCCGTCTGTTCGAGTACGTCGTCGGGGTGCTGCGCTGGGAGAGCCGGGTCACGGGCTACGCCTTCACGCTCGTCACCGACGAGTACCCTCCATTTCGGCTCGCACCATGA
>JANOTN010000110.1:0-11247 GCA_031416375.1 Ilumatobacteraceae bacterium | reverse complement strand
GATTGCTGGCGGCGTCAGCGGGTCAATCGTCAACTCGGCATCGATGGCTGGAGTCGGAGGAGCGCCGAACATGGCCGCCTACTCCGCCTCGAAGGGTGCCGTGATTTCGTTGACGAAGAGCGCTGCCAAGGATCTGGCTCCATACGGTCTGCGATGCAACGCGATCTCGCCAGCCTTCATCGGACCCGGCAAGATGTGGGACAACCAAGTCGCCCAACAAGCCGCCGCGTCGAGTCAGTACTACGCCACCGATCCGGAAACTGTCGCCACGCAGATGATCGACATGGTGCCGCTGCGAAGGTACGGCTCGACGTCAGAAGTTGCCGCCGTCGTGGCGTTCCTGCTCGGTAACGACTCGTCGTACGTCACGGGCCAAAACATCGAAATCACCGGCGGCGCCGTCTGACACGATGTCACGTCAACACCATGCGAAGGTCGGTCTGGGCGAAATCGTCCCCAATGCACAACAACGGCACTTCGAGGTGCGCAGCGAGTGCGTAAGAGAAACAGTCGCCGAAGTTCAGTTTGGCAGGATGATTGCCCTTACCGAACCTCAACCATGCCTCACGGGCGGCATCGATTTGTGAGCCGTCGATGGGCATTGTGATGATGTCTGAAGCGGTGACGAAGCTGTCGAGAAGTTCGACGCCGGGTGGACCTTTTCTGCTGGACATCACCATCGTGGATTCGAGCACTGCGGCTGCCGACATCACCGCCGTTCCCTTGCTTCCAACCAAGGCTTCCCGAATCTGGGCACGCGCAGGTTCGTTCAGCAACACAGCGATGAGCGCTGAGGTATCCACGACGAGGCCGATTGGTTTCGGTCGTCGAGCCAGGTTCACGTCGGTAGTCCAATCTGATCCCAACCAAAGATGTCGTCCTCAGTGACGTCGTTCAACGTTGGAAGCGCGTCGATCCGATCCAGAATTGCCTGAATCGGATCAATCTGAGAGCGACATCGAAGTTGTTCACGTTCGAGCCGTTCTCGAAGCGAGATGGTGACGGCGGTCGTCAGACTTTCACCGGTGACCTCGACGAGTTCCCGAACCAGCAGGTCCGCCTCGTCATTCTTGATGCTGAACGCCATGCTAGAACTCTAACATGTGTCTAGCATCCTCAAACTCACGGAGTTTCGAGGCTCTAACGGACGAGGCGGAAGTATTCGCGGAGGTCTTGGACGAAGGTGTCGGGGACTTCGAAGGCGGCGAAGTGGCCGCCTTTGTCGTACTCGCGCCAGCGCACCACGTTGGGGTACAACTTGGCGACCCAGGCTCGAATCGGTGGCACGATTTCCTTCGGGTAGACAGCGAAGCCAGTCGGAACAGTCACGACCGGACGCGAACCGCGACCGAAACTCTCCCAGTAGATCCGTGCCGAAGAGGTCGCTGAGCCGGTCGCCCAGTAGAGCATGATGTTGTCGAGCATCTCGTCGCGTGTGAGCGCGTTCTCGGGGTGCCCGTCACAGTCGGTCCAGGCCCACATCTTCTCGAGGATCCAGGCGAGCTGCCCCGCCGGTGAATCAGATAGTCCATACCCAACCGTCTGCGGGCGCGACTTCTGTTGTGTCGAGTATCCCGAATCCCATTGGACGTAGTACTCCATCCTCGCCAATGCGTCGATCTCCTCCGGAGTCTCTGGGGTGCCGGTCGGGCGAGTCGACATCGCCAGCGTGAGATGGATCGCGGCGCAATGCTCAGGGTCGGTCGATCCGATCACCGATGTAATCGCCGAACCCCAATCGCCACCTTGGGCGACATACCGGTCGTAGCCAAGTCGGGCCATCAACTGGATGAAGGCGGCACCGATTCGATCGACCCCCCATCCGGCCTCGATCGGCTTGCCGGAGAACCCGAATCCGGGCAATGACGGGGCCACCACGTGGAAGGCATCGGACGCGTCGCCGCCATATTGAGTTGGATGTGTCAACGGTTCGATCACCTTGTGGAACTCGACAATCGAACCGGGCCAGCCGTGCGTGAGTAGCAGCGGCACGGCATTCTCGTGCGGCGATCGAGCGTGCACGAAATGCAGATCCAAACCGTCAATCGTGGTCGTGTACTGATCGAACCGATTGAGTAGCGCCTCCCGTGCGCGCCAGTCGTACTCCTCGGCCCAGTACCCGGCGACTTCCTGGACGTATGCCAGCGGGATGCCTTGCGACCAGTCGTCGACCACCTCAGCGTCGGGCCAGCGAGTGTTGCGCAAGCGTTGCCGCAGATCGTCAAGCACGTCGTCGGGAACCGCAATGGAGAATGGCCTGATCGCGTCGTTCATTGAACCGACGGTACGCCGCAGCGACGGCAGAACCCGAACCCACTCGTCGGAGCAGGCAGTGTTACAGATGGTGTCAGACACCATCTGTAACACTGCAGTCGTGTCAGAGTCGTACAATGTCGTGTTGACCGGGTTCATGGGGACGGGCAAGTCGACGGTTGGTCGGCTCGTGGCTCAACGACTCGGGTATCAGTTCACCGACACCGATTCGGTGATCGAGGAGCGGCACGGCCCGATACCGGAGATCTTCGCCGCGCATGGTGAAGGCGCGTTCCGTGAGATCGAATGCGGGCTAGCCGTCGAGCTTGCCAAATCAACCGGACTCGTGATTTCGACAGGGGGCCGGATGATGATCGACGCGGTCAACGCAGAAGTCCTGGGCCGAACGGGTCGCGTATTCTGTCTGACGGCGTCGGTCGACACGATCCTGGCTCGCGTTGCGCCCGCCGGCGCGGTTACGAACCGTCCGATGCTGGCCGGGCCTGACGTTCGCCAACGGATTACCGCCCTGCTGGCCGAACGCGTAGAGGCCTACGCCAAGTTCGAGCAGATCGACACCGATGATCGTTCACCCGGTGCCGTCGCCGACCAGATTCTCGGCCGACTCGGCAGTCACCTACGATGATCGGCATGATGGATATAGCACCGGCGAGGGACTACGACGACATTCCGGGGACGTTTGTGTTTGACGGTAAGCGGAGTCGGGCCGGTTACGCCCTGAACTCGATGTGCATGTCGCTCAACCAACCGGAGAATCGAGCTGCGTTCCATGCCGACGAGGCTGCCTATCTCGATCTATTTCGACTCACGGCCGAGCAGCGCGAAGCAGTCCTTCAGCGGCAATGGATCCGAATGCTGGAGCTCGGCGGCAACATCTACTACACGTTCAAACTGGCGGCTTGTGACGGGATGACGTTCCAGCAACTCGCCGCCAAACAGACCGGCGTCACCGAGCAGGAGTACATTCAGATGATGGTGGCCGGCGGCCGCTCGATCGAAGGTAACCGCAGTCGAGCGGCCCAACAGGCGGCCCAACAGGCAGCCACGCGTGGCTGACTTGATCGCCGGTGTCGGCACGTCGCACATCCCGGCCGTCGGGGCGGCGATCGACAAAGGCATGACCGGGAGTGACTATTGGGTGCCGTACTTCGCCAAGCTGCCACCGGCTCGTGCGTGGATGGCCGCTACGAAACCCGACGTGGCGATCATCGTCTACAACGACCATGCCTGCGCCTTCGAACTCGACATAGTGCCGACGTTCGCGCTCGGGATGGCTGAACGATTCGAGATTGCCGACGAGGGCTTCGGCCCGCGTCCGGTTCCCGAAGTGATTGGCTATCCAGACCTTGCCTGGCATATGGCTGAGTCGTTGATCCTCGATGAGTTCGATATGACGCTCATCAACGAGATGAAGGTTGACCATGGTCTCACGGTGCCGCTGTCTGTCATGTGCGGTGCGCCCGAGGTGTGGCCGTTTCGGGTCGTGCCTTTGGCGGTCAACGTCGTGCAATACCCGCCGCCCACCGGCAATCGCTGCTTCAGGCTGGGCCAGGCGATTCGGCGTGCGGTCGAGTCATTCCCTGGCGACGAGCGGGTGGTCATCTTCGGAACGGGTGGAATGTCACATCAGTTGCAGGCACAACGGGCCGGGTTGATCAACGCCGAATGGGACTCGCGATTTCTCGACCTGCTGGTCAACGATCCTGAAGCGGCAGCGCGGATCCCGCATATCGAGTACCTCCGTGAGGCCGGTTCGGAGGGCATCGAGCTGGTGATGTGGTTGATCATGCGAGGCGCACTCGACGAGCACGTCAACGAGATCTACCGAGCCACTCACGTCCCCACGTCCAACACCCACAACGGGCTCTTGGTGCTCGAAAACGCAAGCTGACAATAGTCAGAAGCTTCCTTCGGCGACCCGATCGATGCCCTGTAAAACGATTAGGTCCTCGTGCAGTTCCATCCAGATGTCGTGGAACGAGCCACACATCACGCCGGTGAACATGTTCGTCTGTCCAGCTTGTAGACGCTCGATTGATACGGTCAAGCGGCCTCCGTAACGACCCATTCGAGGGAGGGTGCCGGCGAAGCCCTGGATCACCGGCTGCGTCTCGACGCACAGCGCCGCCAGGCCCACGATGCGGGCCTGGTCGTAGGCGGGATCTGAGTGATCGTTGGGAGCGTCGCCACGCATCTGCCAATCAGTGCAGAGTTGCTTGAGCCGTTCATTGAGTTCGAGGAAGTTCTCGTAGTGATGACGCAACCCGGCGCGCACGGCCTCGGGTGCGAACCCAGCCAGGAGTGCTTCGTGGCGCTCTTTCCCGGCTGGCATCAGGCCGTACATATCGCGCTTTTCCATGTGTCGGACCAACCCAGCTTCAACAAGCGCGGAGAGCAGATCCTGGACGTCGGTGCCGACGCTCTCGATGAACCCGACCGGAGTGACGAAACCGCGTACGCGCAGCACGTGCATCACGAGTGCTTCGTCGACCACCAACGCTTCGTGCACGATCGCGGCTACCGGTGCGGGTGGGTCGGGTTCAGTGAGTCCGAAGTCGACGTTGGCGATGTCGACTCGACCGCAGTCAAGCAGCGCCTGCGCCACCGCCAGCCGAGCGAGTGGAACCCGGAAGGGCGAGCAACTGACGGAGTCGACGCCGAGCCGAACGAGGAAGTTGGCCGAGTCAGGGTGGCCGGCATGCTCGCCACATACACCGAGCTTGATGGAGCCCTTTGCGCTTCGTGCAGCGATGCAGGCGATTCGCACCAACGCCCCAACCCCTTCCTGGTCGAGCACGGCAAATGGGTTGGCCGGCAGGATTCCGTGTGCCTGGTAGGCGGGGAGTAGTCGTGACTCGACGTCGTCACGGCTGAACGCGTATGTCATCTGCGTGAGGTCGTTCGTGCCGAACGAGAAGAAGTCGGCATGTTCAGCCAATGCTCCGGCAGTTAGTGCAGCCCGCGGCGTTTCGATCATGGCGCCGATCGTCACCACGTCCGACGCCAGCTCCGGATGGCCGATCTCGTCGAGCACACCAGTTACCCAGCCACGCGCGATTCGAAGTTCCTCGGCGTCAACCACTAGCGGAATCATGATCTCGACATGCGGGCGCTTGCCTCGATCGAACAGGTTGGCGGCGGCCTGACACAGCGCCCTGACCTGCATTTCGTAGAGCCCCGGCCGAACGACTCCGAGACGCACCCCGCGGGTCCCAATCATCGGGTTCGACTCGTGCAACCTTCGAACGGCGGCAAGCTCGACCAAACCCTCGGCGTCAAGTTCACCGCGTGCATCGCGGGTCACTAGGTCGAGCAGGTTCGGCAAGAACTCGTGCAGCGGTGGGTCGAGCAGTCGCACCGTAACCGGCAGGCCATCCATCGCTTCGAGGAGGGTCTCGAAGTCGGTGGTTTGGGCGACTTCGAGCTCGGCTAGCGCTGACGCATCGGTCTCCGCGTTGTCGCTGAGGATGAATCGCCGCATGACCGGAAGTCGGTCGGCGGCGAGGAACATGTGCTCGGTTCGGCACAATCCAATTCCACAGGCACCGAGTTGACGGCCCATGCTGGCGTCGCCCTCGGTGTCAGCATTCGTACGCACCTGAACGGTCCCGATATTCACGGCGTCAGCCCATGCCAGCAGGATCTCGAGTTCGGGTGGCGCATCGGTCCCGGTTGTACCGAGCGCACCGAGGTAGATGTTGCCGGTGCTGCCGTCGATCGTGATCTCGTCACCGGCGTGCATCACAGTGTCACCGATCGTGACCGTGTCGCCGTCGATTATCATCTCGGCGGTGCCGACGACGGCGGGAATCCCCCACCCGCGGGCAACCACGGCGGCGTGGCTCGCCATGCCGCCACGCGACGTGAGAATCCCGCGGGAGGCCTGCATACCGAGCACATCGTCTGGCGTGGTCTCTGGCCGAACGAGGATCACCGCTTGGCCGGCATCCCCAGCCGCAAGCGCGGCGTCCGAGGTCAGCGCGATCCGACCGCTGGCCGCCCCTGGCGATGCCGGAAGCCCGACGGTGAGCGGTTCGCCGTCTGGTTTAGCGGTGAGGCTGGCGTGGAAAAAGCTGGCCAGATCATCGGGTTTGACCGACGCCAGTGCCGCCTGAACTGCGCCCTTCTGGCCGGACGCGGTGGCGGCGCGAACAACGTCGGTGATGTGTCGTGCGAGATCCCCGTTCACGTCGAGGACGTTAGTCAGCGGGTCCGTATCGGATCTATTCCGCTTCAGGCAGCGTCGAGGACCGGCTTGACTTCGCTGCAAAAGCTGTCCATCGTGCGCTTGGCTTCTTCCAGGGTCATGTAGCCGGTGGGGATCTGGAACACGATGTAGTCGGTCAGACCCTCTTCGAGAATCGCACCGAAGCGGTCGGTGATCTGCGATGCGGTTCCCGCTCCAGCGGGAACCGAGTCATAGATGTGGGCGGCGATCCGTCGCAGGGGGTGGAGGGCTGCCTCGGCACCTTGCTCGCCGAGCACCTCGACGTCCCACTGGTGCACGGCGTTGGCGCGCCTCATCAAACCGTTGACACCACGTGTGGCGACATCGATCGCCTCCGCCTCGGTCGGAGCGACCGAGAGCATCATCGTGCAACCGACTTTCGGGACGGAGTTGGGGCCATCCATCCGAGCGGTGTCGCCCTTGTGAGCGTTCCACGTTTCGACGTAGAGGTCGTACGCCTCCCGATTGATTGGGCCAGGCCACATCAAGCTCATGCCGTGACGACCGGCCATCACCGGGCTGCCGGGATACCAGAACGGAATGTGCTCCTGGACCGGCTTGGTCGACATTCTGCGGCTGCAAGCACGCCGCCAGAATGATGCTGCCCCGCAACAGCGGGTCGATCATCAGCACGTCGAGCATCGCCGGAGTGATCGGTGGCCTCGGTCCGCACGCCTACACGGCATCGAAGACAGCCATCGTCGGGCTCACGAAGTCGATCGCCAGCGAACTTGGGCCGCAAGGCATCCGGGTCAACGCGATCGCTCCCGGCACGATCCCGACGCCGCTCACGGCGGTCGCCGTCACGGGTGACCCCACGAACATCGCCGCCGTCACGGAACGTTCGAAGTCGATGTTCGGCATCGCCGCCGACCCGATCGATATCGCCAACGCGGCGCTCTATCTAGCCAGCGACGAGGGCCGACTCGTCAACGGTCATACGCTGGTCGTCGATGCCGGTCGCAGCATCAACGGCGGATCAGCACGATTTGCGAGTGCGACCGCCAAGATGATCGGCATCGCAGGGGTGGACGACGATTCGGTATGCCGAGGTACCCGACCCGGAGGTTCGGCGCGGCGGCCTCGTGATCGAGGTCAAGGCGATCGGGCCCCAGGGCGGAGACCTGATCAGCCGTCGCCGCGGGCAACTCGCCGGACATCCTCACGTCGTTGGGTACCAGGCGAGCGGCGTGGTTCGCCTCGTGGGTGATGGCAGCGAGGGATTCAGTGTGGGCCAACGGAGAGCCAGTTCGGCCGCGTCATCTTGCGCCCGGAGGGTGTGTCGTCGTGAGTGACTTCCGCACACCGGCCATTCATCGGGGTGGTATCAGGTGGCACGCCGAGCCGGCGCCCGGCGACGTGCGACCGTTGCACTACTTCGACCGTGATCTTCGGGGAGCGGTCGTGCGCGTTTCTGCTTGTCCACGACGGCATCGACATCGAATTCCCCGAACTCGCTACCTTCCTGTTGGGCTTCGGCCTCTCGAAGGACAAGTTGCCCGAGCGCGTCGTCTGCCTGACCGACTTCCCTCGTTCGCCAGACGG
Organism: Ilumatobacteraceae bacterium; assembly: GCA_031416375.1. GTDB lineage: Bacteria > Actinomycetota > Acidimicrobiia > Acidimicrobiales > Ilumatobacteraceae > Ilumatobacter. Next base: position 3,200 of record JANOTN010000110.1, on the reverse strand, counting down.
CATGGTCTTGAAGCCGCGCCTCGCCGATCAACTGAGCGACGCGGCGTGGAGCCCGGCGAGGTAGCCGAACACCATCGCCGGGCCGAGAGTGCCGCCAGGCCCGCCGTAGGTCATGCCGAACGGCGAGCCCATCGCGTTGCCGGCGGCGTACAAACCGTCGATCACGTCACCGTCGACATTCAGGACGCGTGCGTGCCGGTCGACGCGTGGTCCGCCCTTCGTCCCAAGGCATCCGCTGTGAATCTCGACCGCGTAGTACGGCCCGCGGTCGAGGGCACCGAGTGTCGCATCGCGTTGGCCCTTGCGATGCGGATCGCCCCACCAGCGGTCGAAGGCGCTGTCGCCGCGGCCGAAGTCGGGGTCGCTGCCGTTGGCAGAATGGGCGTTCCACCGAGCGACCGTCGACTCTAACTCGTCCGGTTCGACTCCCAATTGCTCGGCCAGTTCAGCGGGAGTATCGCCACGCGTGACCCACTGCGGAACGCCGTTGCCTTCGATGCCCGAGGCGACTCGGAATCCGTATCGATCGGCATAGTTCTGATCGAACATCAGCCAGCACGGCAGATTGGCGTACTCGAACCTCGAAACGTCCTCGACGTGGAAGGCGGCCCCGAATGCGTTGTAATTGGCGGCTTCGTTGGTGAATCGTCGCCCCCGTCGATTGATCATGATGCTGTGTGGCAACGTGCGTTGACCGTTGATCAGCACGCGCCCCATCGGGTTCTCGGCAATCGGCACGGAGGCGACCGGAATCCACCAGGCCTCGCGCATGTTCGACAACATTGCCCCGGCCCGCATTGCCATCTTGAGCCCGTCACCGGTGTTGGTCTCGACCGACACCGGGTGCGACATCGGGCCGCGCAGGAATGCTCGACACATTTCGCTGTTCCACTCGAAGCCGCCGGACGCCAAGATCACGCCGTTGGTAGCCCGAACTTCGATCGGCCCAGCCGACGTGTCGAACGTGACTCCGACCACGGCACCGTTCTCGATCACGAGATCGGTTGCGGCGTGTGATGTGTGAGGCTCGACACCACGATCGAGGCAGGCCCGCAGCAAACGACCGACCAGGCCCTGCCCGCACCCACGCTCGTCACGAATCGCCCGCCTGGCCAACTCCGCTGTTGCAGGCGGGTCGGGGATCGCCTTACCGAGCGGCGTTTCACTCATCGTGATGTGCGGGTTGGCGAAGTACGGCGACGGTGTCACCCGCTCGGCCCACTCACCCAACTCGTCGAATGGGAAGATCGGGCACTCGATCGTCCGTCCACCGTGCACGCTGCCACCCGGGAACTCCGGGTGATAGTCGGGCATGCCGGGAACGGCGTAGAACTGCACCGGTGTCGTCGCTTCGAGCAGCGAGACCATTTCCGGGCCGGCGTCGACGTATGCCTCGACCATCTCCTGCTCCAGCAGCCCACGCGACAACGACATGATGTAGGTGATCGCCTGGTCGCGACTGTCGGCCACGCCGACCTCTGGCATGTGTGGATTGTTCGGAATCCAGACCTGACCGCCGGACCACGCGGTCGTGCCGCCGACGAGATCCGACTTTTCGAAGAGACCGACCCGAGCGCCGGATTCGGCCGCAATCACGGCGGCCGTCAGACCTGCGGCACCAGTGCCGAGCACGATTACGTCGAACGGTCCCATCGATTGCATGGCTCACATCGTACGCGGTCTGCGCCTATCAAACTAGAGTCACTCTCCAGTTAGTGTTGAGGTGATGTCGGACGGACGCAGCGGGCGGCACGAGGTGAGTCGTGTGCTCGAACGTTGGAACAGCGATCGATCCATCCGGCGGGGCGCGTGGATCGCTGCCTGCGTTGCGGCCTCCAGCCAGTTCCTCTATGTCGTCGACTCAGGACTGATCGCGATCTCGATCCCCGAGATCGAGCGGGCGTTCGACAACAGCCCCCGTACCATGATCGCCTGGGTCGCCGCCGCTTTCCTCGTGGCGCAGTCGTCGTTGCTGCTGGTCGGTGGCCGGCTCGGCGATCGGTACGGGCGCAAACGCTTCTTTCAGTTCGGCCTGCTGCTGTTCAGCTTCGGGGCACTGCTTACTGCGATCGCCCCAACATCTGGCTGGTGATTGCCGCCCGAGCCGTGCAGGGGATCGGTGCCGCGTTCCTGACATCGGGAGCGCTGGCGCTCGTGCTGCCAGCAAGGTGGCGTGTACCCGGAGTCGTTCGGTGCGTGTGCGGGCTCGGCGTAGCCAGCCGCGGACCGTGGCGTCTGGCACCCCGAGTCGTCGAGCGATCGGTCGGTGGCCGGCACCTGCCGCGTGGGCTGTCAGCGCTATGCCTATGACTTCGATGGTGTCGCGCCGCCTGGGCAGGCTCCAGTTCGCCGGCAGCACCGTCGTGACTCGACAAGCCTGGCAGCGGGCCCGTCGCGGTCGTTGCCATCGCTGCTGGCCGCCCAAGCCTCGCAGCGAGCGCGTACGCGCATGTCCCCACGGCGCAAGCGAGGACCCACAGCCACACAGCAACCGGCCAGCTCGCAATGCCGCCTCGACCGCCGCCGGATCGTCGCTCACCACCTTCGTCACGCTCAGATCCTCGTTCCACGGGTCGCATCGTCGCTCAATCGGATTGCGGGCGGAAGGGGCAACTCGTGTTGCACACTGACCGCCGCGGGCGGGCAGACGCAACTCCGGTCGGGCGCGGACGATAGACGTCGATCAGATCAGCAGCCAGGCCGAACAGGCGGCGCCATCGCCGATGAGCACCACCCATGCTCACCCTCGATGTCGCCCCAACAACCCCTCGTCCTCAACCAGCATGGCGCTCAACACAGGCTAACCACAGTGGGCAGTTCACTGTGCTGCTACCGACTTCGCGGTCGACGGGTACGTTCGAGAGTTGCGAGGCAACAGTGACATTCAGTGGCGGACGAGGCCGGGCGCATCGCGCTGACGCCGACTGGGCTTCTGTTTCTATGTTGGTGGGGCGCGCTGGTGTCAGGGTTGCCTGGTGTCTGTCTGGTGTTCACGTTTGGAAGCGGATCGATGCGAGTGGTGGCGGTCTGGGTGTGCTGGTTTGGGTGTGGTCGTTGATGTTGGTGACTTCGAGGGTGCCGTCGGGGAGCAGTTTGAGGTGCCAGCCGGGTCGGTGGATCAAGTGGTGGTGTCTGGCGCAGAGCAGGACCAAGTTGTCGAGGCTGGTGGTTCCGCCGTTGCGCCAGAATCTGATGTGGTG
>JANOTN010000109.1:0-5802 GCA_031416375.1 Ilumatobacteraceae bacterium | reverse complement strand
CAAGCGTCTTCGCCTCCTGCTCCTGACGAACCCGCACCCCCTCCTGGTAGGCCTTCCCGGCATCGCACTTCGTCTCGCCGGTGAACGCGTGTTGCAGGATGTACCGCCCCTGGAAGTTCGACCGATCGGCCGTCGCGCGCTGCTCTGATAATGTCTGGCACAAGTCGGTGTGGTGACTCGTCCCCACCTCCGATGACATTGCCAGCACGAATCGTCGCGACACGGACATGTTCAGGAAGCAGCGTCCGGTACGACTGCACAACCAGTTCGCACGCCGCCTTCGAGGTGGAGTATGGGCAGTACCCACCCAGCTCGTCGTCCTCATCAAGGGGCCGAGCCGCTGGAGGAAGTCGATAGACCTTGTCAGACGTGACGATGATCGCGGTGACCGGTCGAGCTGCGGATCGCAAGGCCTCGAGCACGTTGACCGTGCTCATCACGTTTGCCGACCAAGTGCCACGTGGGTCCTCATAGCCAACGGGAACCAACGCCTGGGCAGCGAGGTGAAACACGAAGTCGACATCGTCAGGCAACACGAAGGCTTGGGTGAGGTCAAGCTGACGCCATCGGTGAGCGCCCCGCTCGGTTGGCTTACGGATATCCCACCCCACAGCGACGAAGCCTTGCCGGGCAACCAGTTCCATCAGCCAGCGACCCTTGAACCCGGCCGCCCCCGTCACCAGAGCCAGACGACCGGCTCCTTCCAATCGCGCAGGCTGACCCCGGTCGCTCATGAGGCACTGAGCTTAACCTTCGCGGGCATCAAATACCGGCACCAATCGGACTCTGCCGCTCGCCTGAGAGTTGACCGCATCGGTGTCGACGGGATGCCGATACGCGTCGCATGAGTGACCTTGTCTGCATCGTTGATGCAACGACCGAAGGTCGGTGCCGCAATAGTGTCGGACAATCAGGAGCCGGACGAAATCGCGTTGCGACCGGACCACGAAAGCAAGAAAGGTGCAAACCGTGAACTCTCACAACAGTCGCTGCCCGGTTTGTGGCGGTTCCGGGCTGATCTCGACCGTCTACCGGCAAATCATGCCCTCGATGCAGAACTATCTCTTCCCCCTGCGCGACTCGGCGATGAACGCGAGAATGGGTTCCTTCGAGCTGATTGTCTGCGACGAGTGCGGGTTCGCCTTCAACGACCGCTTCGATCCGGGCCTCATCGACTACGACGCGGGCTACGACAACAGCGTGCCCTCGCAGGTCATGCACGCCTACTACCGGGAACTCTCGGCCTACATCTTCGATCGATACGCCGATCGCGGCGACTGTCTCATTGTCGATGTCGGCTGTGGTAAGGGCACGTTCCTCGAAGTCTTCTGTAATGCCTATCCGACTGCTCGCGGACTCGGAATCGACGCCACCTACGAAGGAGCGGACACATCAAACGATGGCCGCGTGTCGTATGTGCGAGATTTCTTCGCCGAGCGGCACATCGTCGAGCGCCCTTCGGTAGTCGTTTGCCGCCACGTGCTCGAACATATCCACGACCCATTTTCATTCCTGCGTTCGATCAGCTCAGCGCTAGGTTCGTTTCCGAACACCCCGGTGTTCATAGAAGTGCCCGACATAACTTGGATCGTGAAGAACAGGGCGTTCTGGGACTTCTGCTACGAGCACTGCAACTACTTCAACGAGCACACGTTATCGGAACTGCTCGATCGTGCAGGGTTCCCTCGCCCACACGTCGTACGACATCTGTACGAGGGCCAGTACTTGTCCATCGAAAAAGACGCACGGGGGCGAGCACCACATGAGGCGACAACGCTCACGCGAACGGCGGTGAATCCGAGCGCGGCACTGGTTGCTTACTCACGCTTCGAATCCGACCTAATAGCGGCTGTATCGAAGCGGCTGCACAAGTTGAAATCCGAGAGCTACCAGATCGCCCTGTGGGGAATGGCAACAAAGGGAGTTGATTTTGCATTTCTCATCGACAGGGAGAACAACCTGCTCAACTACTGCATTGACATCAACCCCGCGAGGCAAGGTGGATATGTCCCCGTGACGGGACATCTAATCGAGCCCCCCGTCGCCCTGCGTCGGGCGGGCAGCAGCCCGATTGCGGTGGTTGTCATGAACCCGAATTACGCGGCCGAGATTCGAGCGACGTGCGCGGAACTCTCTGTGACGCCGATCTTTCTAGGCGCAACCTCGGAACCATTGTGATCCGATCGGGGGTAGCCCAGCGGTTGACGCGACGGCTCGGGCTAGGTGCCTCGTCTCGAGCTCTTGCGTGGCGGGGCGGGAGTTAATCCTGGTGGGCATACGAATTGGAATAAGTGCCGAGTTCATCAAGCCCGGGAGGGTCGGGGGGATTGAACAGGCGCTCCAGTACACGGTCGACGGATTACTTGAGGCGATAGCCCCTGACGACACTCTGGTGATCTTCGGCGACGGATTGCCGCACATCGGCAACGAGCGCCTCGAGGTTGTGGTGCCGAATCAGCATTCCTCGAATCGGTTCAGTCAAGAAACTGCCACGTTCAAGACCTACGGAAGCAGCATCGACAGTTGGTTTTCGCCGAACTACTTCACACCACGCGGCAGTTGGGGGTGCGTCAAGGTCACCACGATTCCGGACCTGCAGTACCTGCACCACCCGGACAACTTCTCAGTCCAAAAACGCGCCTGGCTTCGGTGGGCGCACGATCGAACGCTTCGACGCGCCGAGCGGGTGACCGTCTACTCAGACTTTGTTCGCGATGACATCACCGAGCGATATGGCGCGAGGTGGTCTGAACAGGTGGTGACGATTCCGATCCCTGTGTCGTGGGATCGGTTTGGTGAGGGGAGTGGCCAACGCCGGGCCCGGCCGTATGTGCTCGCTGTCGCCAGCCACTACAAGCACAAGAACCTGGCAACACTCGTTACCTCGTTTGCGGCGGTGCATCGCGAGTATCCGGACTTGCAGCTCGTGCTCGTTGGCCAACTTGGCGCGAACCTCGTTGGTGTCCGCCAGGTCGAAGACGTTGCGACGCTCGTCGAGTCGCTTGGTCTTGTCGACGTCGTCGTTCCAACGGGTTACATCTCAGTCGAGGAACTCGGCGATCTGTATCGGGGCGCGGAGCTGTTTGTTCATCCGTCGCTCTTCGAGGGTTTTGGGTTGCCGCCAGTGGAGGCACTCGGGTTTGGCTTGCCAGTTCTCGTATCGCGGCGCTCGTCACTTCCCGAGGTCACCCGAGGTCTCGCTCGCTTGGTCGATGACCCTCTTGACGGTGAGGCATGGGCGTCAGGCATCGTCGAGATGATCCATGCCCCTCAGCGGTCGGGTGCGGCCGAGGTTGAGCTCTTCCGCGAGCATTATCGACCGGCAAGGATCGCTCAGATGCTCTACAGCGAGTTGGTTCCTTGACGCTGTCGGCGTGAGCGCCAGAGCAGCCGGACGAACTTGGCGTTGTAGATGAGGTAGCGCTTCCAGAGACGGCCGGGTTCGGTGACGAGTCGGTAGAACCATTCCATCCCGATTCGCATCACCCAGCGCGGTGCCTGAGATTTTGTGCCGGCGATGAAATCGAATGCGGCGCCGATTGCTACGAAAGTGCCCTCGCCAATCGTGGCCATGCGATGCACCAGCAGGTCCTGCTTCGGGGTTCCCATACCGACCCACACCACGTTCGCCCCTGCGACCGCCGCCCGAATCACCGACTCGCCGATTTCGTCATCGGTCAAATCCCGGAATGGTGGTGATTTCGAGCCGACGATATGCGTACCCGGCCAACGCATACCGATCGCAGCTTCGAGCTCGGCCAACACGCCCGTGGTGCTGCCGTAGAGGTAGTGACGGGTGTCGTAGGCGCGGCCGAGGTCGAGCACTCGCTCCATCAGGTCGGGGCCATACACCCGTTCGGCTTCCGGTGCGCCGTTGCGTTTCGCCCACCACACGAGCGGCATCCCATCGGGCAGATTTGCGGCATCGGTGTTGAGGACTTCGGCGATCTCAGGCCGCTCGTCTGCCAACGCAAGTGTGTAGGCGTTACACAGATGCACACCACCTCGAAGGGAGCGACTGGCGATCGCTAGCGCGGCGTCGTCAAGTGACACGAAATCAATCGGTGCAGGTCCGACGGTAAGGCGGTTCGGGTCCCACATGCAACCCCGACCGTACCCGGCCTTAGCGAGCAGAGCGAGGAGCAGCGCCTGTCCAGCGCGGAATGTTGCTGAGCGACTCGACCTCTTGCAGCTTCGTCATCATCAACACCGTGCGATAAGAGATCCACAAATCGAGCCGAAGCGTTGCGTTCTCGACATAGTGCAGATCCCACTCAGGTGACTCGCCGATCAAACCACGAGACCCACGCGACACCTGCCACAAACCGGTACATCCCGGACGAACCGAGAGTCGCTTGGCGACGAAATCTTGGTCGAACGACGCGCTGAGTGTCGGCATCTCAGGGCGAGGGCCGATCAGGCTCATCTTTCCGGAGATCACAAGCCATAGTTGCGGCAGCTCATCGAGGTGACGTGTGCGGATCACCTGTGAGAACTTGGGAAGGTCGAGCGCCTGCAACTGGTACTTGTCAGCGGTGTCAGGTGCGAACCGGGGCAGTGAACGGATTTTCCAGAACTTGAACTCCTGCCCGCCATGACCGAGTCGAGGTTGTGTGAACAATGGTGATTGGCGATACCGGATGGACGTGATCGCGGCAAGGGTTGCCGTGACCGGAAGTGTGACGATCGCCGCAGGAACAGCGACTGACAGGTCGAACAGACGCTTGCTAAACGAAATTCGACGAGTCGGCACCGCGATTGCGGTCGGTGTCGTGACGATCAACGGCGACCGTGTCGCCTGGTTTCGCTGCGTCTGTTGTGTGTGGTGTGTGTCGATTGTGTCAGTCATCACTCGTCCCCGGTTGTCGCGGTGTCTCGTGATCCTTCGGCACGTCAGGCCCATGTCTTGAGGCCTTGATGCCAGAGAATTCAGTTTGCGCCGTGGTCCGGATCCTTTCGGATTCGTGCAGATCAATAAGTCTATGCAAACTTGAGGCGAGTTACCAGGGGTTTTCTTCACGAAATTCCGCGCCAGCTGAGAAAGTCCATGCACGGCCCTCCTTGATCCGGTAAAGTAGTTTGCATATTCTTGACGTTGTTCGCTATGAACACACAGAGGACTGGCGGGGAGCCATGACGACGAAGCAGGACAACGATCAAGGGTTCACCCTCATCGAGGTACTGATCGTCGTCGTGATTCTCGCACTCTTGGCTGTGGCAGTAGTCGCGTCAGTCGGAGGGATCACCGGCGAGGCCGAAGCCTCCAGCTGCGAATCCGATGTCCACATTTTGGTGACGGCGACAGAGGCGTACTTCGCACAGAAGCAAGCAACGTCGATTTTGGCTACCGGGACGAGCGACGACCGATACGAAATCACGCTGAGGGACCAAAAATTCCTGCGGTCACCGTCCGCGTACCACGATCTCAACTCCGATGGATCCTTGAAGCAGGTCTCCGGCTCTCCCTGCACGGTGACCTGAGATCGTGGCAAGATGTCTGCAGTGACCACACCACTCGACTCGCCTGGCGGGTTGCCGTTTCTTCCGTCAACGCAATCGCCGGCCCCGCCCCCACCACCTGATGCTCCGACGACCGTCGGTGCCGACTTCGTGCCGTACCTGCCGCCTGTTCGGCGAGCCGACGCGGCGCCCGAGCAGCCTGCTGCCTTCGACGCCAAGTTGATGGTCGATTCGACCAAACGGAAAGTCGAGAATCCGGTATACGGAAAAATGCCTACCGGCAGCGACGAAGGCCGCGCCGCAGTCGAAGCCGCCCGCAAAAAGATGAATCGCAAGCGGGCC
>JANOTN010000108.1:0-6421 GCA_031416375.1 Ilumatobacteraceae bacterium | reverse complement strand
AATGGGATCTTGAAGAACTCGCTCTTGCTCATCCATTTCATCTCGAATGGCAGGTGCGAGATCAGCAACATGTCGACGAAGCTTTCGTGGTTGGACACGACAACGTACGGTCGACGCGGGTCGTCGGGGATATGACCGGTGACCTTGAAACTCCACAGTGGATTGAGCTTTTGGTGAACGACTGCGATCTTGCGGAACAGCAGGCCGGCGTGGTAGCGGCCCTTGTCGAACGGTGCCGTGACGAGTCGGGTGATCGCCACGAGTGGGAGGAACGAAATCACCAACACCGCCAGCACGAGCCATGCCCACACACTGAGAATCGTGCGAGCCGGAGCGGATCTCAAAAATCGCGACACGTAGCCGAGTGTAGGTAACCGCCAAGAGCCTGATTGCGTTCGGCCGGTTCGCGGACGCGACGATGCCCGCTGGAGCACCAACGTTTACGGGCGTGGGCGAAAGCTTGGATCGACGAACAGGTCGCTGGCTGGGCTTGCTCCGGTGATCGCGTCGGCGGCCAGGATCACTGCTGCGGCGGTGTACGAGGAGTGCTCCTCGGCCGGGAACACAATTTGGCCGGGGTAGACGAAGCCGGTCAGATAGGCGCCGCTGTCGAGGCGGTGGGCTCGCGTCCAATGCAGCAGATCGGTCGCTGTGGCGAAGTCGCCGATGGCAGCGTAGGCGAGTGATGCTTCGGCTGTTTCGGAGGCGGTCACCCACGGCTCGTCGGACACGCAGCGCACGCCGAGATAGTCCATTGCGAACGTCGGCCAGCCTTCAGTCATCCGGTACTTGGCAGCTTCGCCGGTGATCGCGCCGGTGAGGACCGGGTAGTACCAGTCCATCGCCCAACGATCTTTCGGCTCGAACGCTGTTGGCTCGAGGGCGATCATCGAACACATCGTGTCGGCCGCCTCAACCCAGTCAGGCCGCGGCGAACCAGTCGCGCAACCCGCAGCGGCACCGCACCGAAGTGCATGTTGAATGCTCGATGAGCCGGTCATCAGGGCGTAGTCCCACGGCTCGTCATCAGGCTCGACCGCCCACAGGGCTAAGCCGTCAGGGCGCCGACGAGCAAGTACCCAGTCGAGCGCCCGCTCGACCACCGGCCACAGGTTGTCGACGAAGCTGCGATCGCCGGTGCAGCGCCAGTGATGCCAAACGCCCGTGGCGATGTAGGCGCACACGTTCGTATCGAGCTTGGCTTCCTCGACGAGATTGTCGGCCTCGCCGTCACCGAGGTAGAAGTTGTGCCAACTCCCGTCGGGGCGCTGGATATCAGCCAGCCACTCATACGCCCGTTCGGCCTCAACGTGGAACCCGGTAACGTCAAGAGCCATCGCGCTTTCGACGTGATTCCACGGATCGCAATGGCCGCCGTCGAACCACGGGATCATCCCGCTGGCGGCCTGTAACGAGGCCAGATGCTCACCGGAAGCGACTACCTCGTCGGCCGAAAGCACGCCTGGAATATCAGGAACGATGCTCACGCGGGCACCGGTGTACTGACGGTCTTGGTGGCATAGAACACCGAACTCTTGCCGAGCACCGGGGAAAGAATCCGTTCGGCGATGCGAGTACTCCGTGGTTGTTTGATGATGTCCCACTCCAGAAATTGTCGGTACTTGGTGACCGCGGGGTGGTCGTTGTTGCCCGGGCCGACGGCGCACTTGAGCCACCAATACGGTGTGTGCAGGGCATGCGCCCGGTGATAACCGTTGACATTGAGCCCGGCCGCAAACAGCTTGGCACGAAGTTCGGTCTTGGCGTAGATCCGGACGTGACCGCCAACGCTTTTCGGTGCGTGGTACTCGTCGGATAGCTTCCAGTTGATTGACTCGGGGAATGCTGCGGGGACCGTTGCGGCGAAGCGGCCACCGGGCTTCAGAACCCGCACCATCTCGGATATTGCGGCGACATCGTCTTGGAGATGTTCCAGCACCTCCGATGCGATCACGATGTCAAACGTGCAGTCGGGAAACGCCAGGTGTCGGGCGTCACCGCGTGTCACACCGATCAACTTGTCGGCCGCAATCTCGCCGGCTTCGACCATTGCGGCCAAGGTGTTGCGGGTATCGATGACTTCATCGGCGGCGTAGTCAAGGGCAACCACATGAGCCCCGCGGCGAGCGCACTCGTAGACATGTCGTCCGAATCCGGAACCGACGTCGAGGACGCGGTCGCCGGGCTTCAAACCCAGTTCGTCGAAGCGAATTGTCAGCATCTAGATGCGCCCGTTGCGCTTCAACTTGTCGATGTTCCGCGGCATCGCCAGCACCTCGCGGTACTGGTCAACAGTCAACTCGGCGCAGCGCTTCCACGTCCACCGTTCGAGCACCCGCTGCCGCCCAGCCTGACTCACGCGAGCACGTGCTGCCGGGTTGTCGAGTGCTCGACGGATCGCCGCCGCCAAGTCGTCGACGTCACCCTTGCGGCAACGAAACACGGTCTCACCGTCATTACCGGTGACCTCCGGAAGCGCCCCGCCGTCGGTCGCCACGAGCGGTGTACCGGAACACATCGCCTCGATCGCCGGCAGGCTGAAGCCTTCGTAGAGACTCGGCACGACGGCCAGTTCCGCCTCGGAGTACAGCTCGACAATTCGTTCGTCGGACACGCCAGACACGAAGTCGATATGCGGCTCCAAACCGAACTGTTCGATCAGATCCATCGATTTGCCGGGCTTCGGTTTCCCGATGATTGTCAGTGTGATGTCGCGCCCCTCAGCGCGGAGCTTGGCTATTGCTTCGAGCAGGAACGACAAACCTTTCAATGCCACGTCAGCCGAGGCCGTCGTAATCAGGCGACCAGGCCTACGGACGACACCCTCGACCGGCTTGAACAGATCGGGGTCGACGCCGACCGGAACGAGCCGCATCCGATCGAGCGCGACTCCCATGTCGGTGTGAATGTCTTGAATCGAATTCTCGCTGACCACGACGACCCGTGGCATCTTCGAAGCAACCTTGCCCTGCATCGTCACGAAGCTGTACCAACGCCCGATCGACCACCGTTTGTAGCGGCTCGGAGCGGCATCCATCTCGAGCATTCGGTCACGCGTGATCGGGTGATGGAGCGTGACAATCAGCGGAATCTTCTCCTCCAGCTTGGCGATGCCATAGCCGAGGCACTGATTGTCGTGGACAAGATCGAACTCACCGAGCCGACTTTGAAGGTGATGATTGACTCGTGCGCTGAACGCCAACGGCTCGGGAAACACTCCGGTCGAGAATTGGGCGACTTCCAGAAAGTCGTACCGGGTCTTGAACTCCCAGTAGGCAGGGAATCGGCCAGGGTAGTGATCGTTGAAGAGATCGAGACTCGGCAGTTTGGTCAGCTTGACCCGATCGTCGAGTACCGCATACGGCTGGCCTCCGAGCACCTCCACCGAATGACCAAGATCGACCAACGCCTTGGTGAGGTGACGGGTGTAGACACCTTGACCGCCAACGTGCGGTTTTCCACGGTAGGTGAGATACGCGATCGACAAGGGCGCGTCAGGGTCGAGTCCGGCCCGGAAAGACATTCGAAAAAGGCTACCGGGTGCACATTACCGTTCGGTAACAACGGTGTTGCGGTCCGCTGGATGTCAGTCGGTTAGTCGTTGGGTCGAGCGATCTCGATCTCGTACCAGGCTGCGAGGGTGTCGCCCGAGTCGAGTACGTGCGGTGCGATCGTGAACGAGTCGGGCGGCCCGGTCTGCGGCTCGATGCAGGTGGCGTGTGCCGGCTGGTCGTAGACAACCCAGTGGTCGCAGTTCGATGTCAGCCGGAGCCGGCGACCAGCAATCTCAACGATCACCGGTTGTGTGTTGAGGAAACAGTCATCCAGCGGGCCGGGTCGCACGTCAATGAGTTCGCCGGTCGGCATCCCGTCGTCATCGCGCTCATACATCGCCGTCGGCGTGAACGCCACGGATTCGGGTTTCACGAACCACGGATGCCAGCCAATCATGGCAGGCATCGGACAGTCGCCAGCCCTGACCGACATCACCAGATGAACCCGATCATCAACGATCTCGAAGCGCTGCCAAGCACGGCCACCGAACGGCCAGCGTTCGTCGGTCGGGAGTGTCAGGTCCAACTCGGCAGTGTGCGGTTCGTGGGCGGTGACGGCCCATGCCATTTCGAACCCGACTCCGTGGACCGCATGGCCCTCGAAGTTGCGCACCAGTTGGTACGCCTGGTCACCGAACGTGAAGCGACCTCGGCGGACGCGGCCGGCCCACGGGACCATTGGGTAGCAACCCCACGCAGTCGGTGCTGCCGTGTCGGGACCGTATGGAATCAGCAGATCGAACCCATCGTGCGTGATTTGGGTGATCCGTCCGCCAGCGTGCGGGGCGATCGTCATGCTCAACTGGTCGGTCCCGATTGAGATCTGCCCGGAGGTCACTCGCACATTGTTGACGATGTGCCTCGCCGTCCACGATCTGGCATGTCAGGCTTCTGGCGTGCGTGGGTTGGTGCAGCGTGTGCTTCGGGCGAGTGTCGAGGTGATGATCGGTGGCGAAAGTCAGCGGGTCGGCGAGATTGGGCGTGGTTTGTGTGTCCTCGTCGGCGTCACTCACGACGACGATTCGGCGCACGCCGACCAGCTTTGCGACAAGATCTGGAACCTTCGGATACTCGACGACGAAGCGGGTGTGATGAACCGATCGCTGGCCGATGGGGCAGCGGCCGGCGGGCCCGCAGAGGTGCTGATCGTGAGTCAGTTCACGCTGTACGGCGACACGGCAAAGGGCCGCAGACCGAGTTGGATCGCAGCCGCACGCCCCGAACATGCAGAATCGCTCGTCGATCGGGTCGTTGCCCAGCTTCGAGAGCGTGGAGCAACCGTCGCCACCGGCCGATTTCGGACCGAGATGCGAGTTGAAATCCTCAACGACGGCCCCGTCACCCTCATGCTCGAGGTGTAGATGCTCGAGGTGCAGAGGTTTGAGGGTGTCAAATTCAGGCGCTCACCAGCCAGGGCTCGGTGATATCGATGTACCGCTCCACGTGCATCAACTTCTCCCACTCGGCGGTCTTCGACGCCATCTCTTTCGGCATCTCACGACGCTCGCCTTGACGAGCTTCGGCCTCAGAAGTGAAGTACGCCACCTCCGTAAACTCGTTATCCGCGAAGTAAGCCGTCACGGAGCCGATCAGATCAGGCCGTGCCTTGGCAAGTATTGGGTCTACCTCGCGCTCGAGTTCGACGAGTCGATTCCGGTCGGAGACATGCCCTTCCATTACCTGCACGAAGTGGGCGTTGTCGAGTTCGCCGTGGGTCATGAGTTGAACGTCGTCGGTGTCGTGGAATCGGACGGGTCCGTCGAAACACTTCTCGGTCTCCAGCCACCAGTCGGTCTGCTCCCGACGATCACTGTTTCGCTGAGCGGCTTCACGGCTCTCGAAGCGGGCAATCAAGATGCAGTCACCCGACGAGGTGCACCCACCGGTCGAGCCGAGATATCCGATCGCTCCGGGCATCAAATCTCGCTGCCAGATCTCGAGCCGGTTGTGCAACTCCTCAGGATTTTCGGTCCTGCCTTCGATGACTTGAACGAACATAACCCACCTCCTTGGTGCGGTTCCCAATATGGGCGGAATCCATTATGCTCCCCTTACGTTGAGGCGTCAAGATGTTTTGCAGTGGGCCTGGTGACCTTCCAAGCACCGAACCATAGGGACACCCCAAGCGCCGCGATTGTGAGGAAAATCCACGGCGCATCACCGAACCTCGTGTACCAGGTCTTCCCGGTTCGTAGCGGTACGTCGGCGGTGATCACGGCGCGTTCGCTGATCGCTGTTCGCTGCAGCACGGCACCATCAGGTGGGATAAACGCTGAGAATCCGGTCGGTGCAACCTGCACGACCCAACGTCCAGTCTCGACGGCGCGAAGGCGACTTGAGGCGACCTGCTGGGTCTGGAGAATCGTGCCGGTGTAGCTCGCCCCATTCGTTGGATTGATCAGGATCGCCGCGTCTGCGGCGTCACGCCCGCGCTCACCGAAGAAGACTTCCCACGAAATCATCACACCCAACTCGGTACCGTCGGGCAGCGCGATCCTGGCGGGATCGCGCCCTGACGTGGCGTCAGATGGAATCTGCTCCAGCGCCGCACCAAGCGCTTCGAGCGCGCCTCGCCACGGCACGTACTCACCGAACGGAACCCGCCGCTCTTTGCCGACCCGGTCCACGACCGCGCCGCCGGCGAAGGCGACCGCCTCATTGGTGAACCGGTCCTCGGTCTGCTCGATCACACCCGCCACCAGCACGCCAGCGAGACGCCGCGACTGCGGCGATCTCGCCCCCCGCTTCGCTGGCCTGGAACGGCGCGTCGACGTCGATGACATCCTCCGGCCACAGGATCAGGTCGGCGTCGGCTCGTGCCGATCTGCTGGCGGCGAGATGACGGTCGACGACATCGCGTTCGTCGG
>JANOTN010000107.1:0-5203 GCA_031416375.1 Ilumatobacteraceae bacterium | reverse complement strand
CGTGGACGATGAACATTGATTGCCGGTGGCCTGCCCGCCGGTGGAGTCGGCGTACACGATGCTGGTCAGCACGATTTCCTCGAGCATGTTGTCGACAAGGTCAGGGGCGGCGGAGTCGCCCAACTGGATTCCGAAGACATGATTGACGAGGCGGTTGTCCGACACGCGCCCAGCACCGGATTCACGAAAGAGCATGCCGTAGACACCGGGTCCCCGGATCTCATTTCCCGAAATCTCCGGATGAGCAAACTCACCAACCTGCAGACCGATGCTTCCATTGTTCGCCACGGTGTTGCGCACGAATCGGCCTGAGGCCGATCCGCCGAACACGATGCCGGCCTCGGTGCTGTCGGAAATCAAGTTGGCTTCAATCGTCGGCGTGGCCTGATCGACGATCTGGACACCGATCGCATGACGGGTGATCGTGTTCCCGCGGGCGAGTCCCCGGGCATTCTCGCGGAACACGAGACCAACCTGATTGTCGGTGATGCTGTTGTCGCGCACCACCGGCGTTGAGGATCCGCCGACCAGGATGCCGACGGACTCAGCCCCGCTCAACTGGTTATTGGCGGCGACACCACCCGATTCGTCCCCGAACAAAATCCCGACCGCCACGCTGTCGATGATCGTGTTCCCGGTGAGTTCGGGTGCCGCCGAACCGCCGACCTGGATGCCGACGGCGCGACCGGTCACCTCGTTATCTGCAGCCGTGCCTGTGGCGCTGCCCACGAAGCTGATCCCCACCTCGCCGCCGCCGGCGATGACGTTGCCCTCAACCCTCGGTGACGCAGACCCGGTGACCTGGATTCCGGCGACTTCGGCAGCGACGATGCCATTTCCTCGACTCGTGCCGGTGCTGGTGTCGCCATAGCTGATCGCGGCGACAGTCGTGACCCACACATTATTATTGGTGGCATCGACCACGGCCTCACCGGCTACCTGAATACCGACATCGTGATTGTTGACGTTGTTCTCGAGCAGCGCCGGCCGGGATGTGTCGGTGGCGAGAATGCCGACACCGTGATGGCTGACCGTGTTGTGTTCGATCGTCGGCTTCGCCGCCCCAGCTATCTGGATACCGATCTCGCCGTTTGCATCGATCGTGTTTCCGACGATCTGTGCCGTCGAACTGCCGTCGATCGAGATCCCGACTCCGATGCTGTCGACGATCGTGTTGTCGTCGAGTTTTGGGGTCGACGTATCGCTGACCTGAATCCCGATCTGGTTCGCTTGTAGCGTGGATGCCGACACGGTGCCCGCCGATGAGCCCGAGTAACAGATGCCGCAACCGCCGTTGGCGGAAATGGTCGAACCCGTGATTTGAGGGGCGGCGTCGCCGGTGATCAGGATGCCGGCAGCCGCATTGCCGGTGATCACGGAGTCTTCGACCAAGAGTGCCCCGGCACGTTGCTCCGCAGTGCGCTCGGGGAACCCTGGCAGTTGGTCGAAGGCGAATACGATCCCGTGTCCCCCTCCGCTCTCACCGGAACCGGCTACAGCGCCCTTGATGTTCGCCCCGCTCACGGTCACGGGACCCTCGATCGCCAGCAGAATCGACGCCTCAGCATCGCCGGCGTGCTCGATGGTCATATCCCGCACCCCAAGGCCGCCAGGGCCCACAAACGCCAATGCGACGCCCTCTGCAGCCGATCTGACAACAGTCTCGTCACGCCCGGCCCCGACGAGATTTACGCCGACGTCGATGAGGATCGTCTGATCGAACTCGAAGATTCCGGCCGCCAACTCAATGGTCGACCCGTCGGCAACACGGGCGAGGATCGCCGCAAGGTCGTCACCAGGCTTCAGGGCCACCGTCGATACGTCGGTCTCGCGCGGCAGCGTGGTGACCGGAACCGGTATCCCCGGCCCCAACGGCGGCCCATCGCCGCGCAACGCCGCAGCGATCGCTTGACCGACCTCGCTGCTGCCGCGCAACCCTTCGACCTCGGCGGCGATTCTCTCCTCCAACTTCGTCGCGTCACACCCACGATTCGCAGCCGCTTGCGCAGCATCACGTACGGCAAGCTGCAGCAAATCGAAGTTCGGTGGTGGGTCGAGTGCATTCCACGCCTCGATGCTCAGCTCGCCGTACTGGTCAATGAACTGCTGCATGGGAGCGGCGGCAGCACGGGCCGCCTCCAGACACTGCTCATCACTCAGCAGAAGCGGCTGCGCACCAACAGGAAGGGTTGTGGAGGTAAGCGAGGTATCCGTTGCAGTCGATTCCGCGGACGAGCAGGCGGCGACCAAGAGCATCACGATCAAGAGAGTGGAAACGCGCCTGTTCAGGCTGGTCAACTTAGCCCCGAGCACCGACCGGTGGTCAAGCACGGATGACCAACGCACGGATGACCACGCACGGATTGTGTCAGCCGACCCAGCGGCTCCGGCAACGTCGTGTTCGACCGAGGTTGATCATTAGCGCAATCATTGCGAGTAGGAGGCCGATCAGTTCGGCAGCACCCGGCAAGCTCGATCGTTGGATTGTCCCGACAGTGGGTGCGGTGGATGGCCATGACAATTCCCGGTCGTTCGGTGTCAACGCACGAGCCATCTCAGAGGTGCGAAGATGGGCGGAACGGGGCACCGTCGCGCTGGAAGCTGACATCGCGGCCGAGAGGGCAACCGTGATCGGCTCAACGGCGAGGCTGGATCGTACGACTGGCTGATCGGTGACGAATCGGTCGAGCACGGCGACCGAGACTCCGTGCGGCTCCGGGAGCGTCCGGATACCAGCTTCGATCTCTGCACCCATGATCGTGAACTCGCGGTTGTCGGCATGTTCGAGCCCGAGCACATGCCCAAGTTCGTGTGCGAGCAGCGTGAGCAGGTCGATCCGGCCGGCCGCGGCGCCACCTGATACGAACTCCGCGGCGTCGCCCGGGGTCGAGTCGACGAACCAGCCCCAACCGGCGGCATCGATGTCGATCGTGATCGTGGCGCCCTCGGTGCGAGCGAGTTGGCCGAATGGCAGGTCATCGACAACGACGTGAACACCGCCGAATAGGCGGTCGGCCAGACCGTCGGCCCGCCAGATGACTGCTGCCGACTCGAGCAAGCGCGCCACGACGACAGGGTCGAGCGCAGCCTCGTTGACGGCTGCGGCTGGCAGGCGCGCTGCGAACGCGCTGCCATCGTTGTCGATGATCGTGATGACACCGAGGCTGTCCGCCATGGCGGCACCGACCGGATTGATCAGTTCGACCGTGAAGGTCTCGTTGCCCTCACGTGTCCTGTCGCCGAGCACCTGGACGTTGATGGTCATCTGGGTCTGGCCGGCGCTGAACGTGACGGTGGTGTTGACCGAGCGGTAATCAACGCCGCTCACGGCGGTGCCATCGACCGTTCGCACTGTGACCGAAACGTTGGAGGTCGGAGCGACGGACAACCGGATCATGACCACGACGTTCACCTGACCCTTGTCGCCCTCGACGATCGAGGTATCAATGACAGTCAGGGCGGGCAGCAGCTGGTCGTTGTCGACGATCGTGGCGGTGGCGGTGCTCGGTGTTCCAACGAGGTATCCGGCGCCACCGGCGACCGTAACGGTGACCGTCTCGTCGAACTCGGGGAGCGTGTCGTTGACCGGCGTCACGGTGACTGTCGCCGACGAGACGCCCGCGGCCATGGTGACAGTGCGGTTGGCAAGGTTCCACGTTCCTCCGTTCACCGAAGTGACCGTGTAGTCGACGCTGTAACCAGCTGTACCGCCCAATGTGAGGGCGACCACGATCTCACCGCTGAGGTTGTCGGTGCGGGTCAGGGCAAACGTCATCGTGCCTGTTCCGGCCTCGCTGCCGGCGCCGTCAGTGGCGGTCACGCTGACGATTGGTGCTGCGTCATCGTTGTTGATCGTCACGCTGACGGTTGGAGTGCCAATCGCCAAGCCGACAGCGTTGGACAGCAGCACAGCGAACGTCTCGTTGGCCTCAAACAACTGGTCACCTAACGCCGAGAGCACGACCTCGATACTCGTCACCCCGGGAGCGAAGGTCACTGTGCCACTTGTTCCGGTGTAGTCGCCTGGCTGCGTTGCTGTCCCGTCGGCAGTGGCGTACGCCACCGACACCGTCTGGGTCGGAGCCGACGAGAGCGTGAACGTGAGCCGAATGGTGGAGGGACCCGACGTGCCCTCGTCGACGGTCACGTTGGCGACCGTGACCGTTGGCGTGCTGGGGGCGTCGTCGTTGGTGATTGTGACGATTGCGGTGTTGTCGATGACGATCGCTCCGGCTGCACTCGTCAGGCGGACGAGGAACGTCTCGTCCCCTTCGAAACTCGCGTCGGTGTTGATCGTGAAGGTCAGCACCTTGGAGGTCTCGCCGGCGGCGAACGTGACGGTGCCGATGGAGGTCGTGTAGTCGGACCCGGCCAGCGCGCTGGCGTCGAGGGTTTCGAAGTTCACCGTCACCGGTGTCACGGCAGCGGCCGACAGCGTGACCGTGACGTTCACGGTCCGCGAGCCACCCGTACCCTCGACGACGGTGGCGTCGCCGATCGTCACGTTCGGGAGGGCGGTGCCGCGCAGGTCGGGGTCGTCGGTGGCGGTCGTGATCGATCCGAATGTGGCGCTACCGCCCTGGACAACGAGGCCGACGTCGCCGTCGTTGAGCAGGCTGGCCCAACTGCGGACTGCGACCTTGATGCCGTCGAGCCACACCGTGGCGACGTTGCCGAGCAGTACGACCTTGAGGATGTGGTCGACGTTGGGGGCGATACCGCCGGTCACGGTGACCCGACCGTCGATCACCCAGCCGGCACCGGTGTAATGGCCGAACAACACCTCGCTGGTGGATGGCGAGATGGCGACGAACTTGTAGTGGAGTGCTCCGGCGGCATCGAAAGCGATCCCCGCCGTGGCGTCAGTGCGGACAACGGTTTCGAGTTCGACCCGAGCGCTCGGGGCGACCTCGAACCGGGTCAGCGAGACGGCCGGCACGCCGATCGTGGCCGTGCCGACGAGGGTGCCGACGCCCGGTGCCCAGACTCCGGAGCCGCCGATCAAGTTGCTCGAGCCGTTGAACTCGTCGGTCACCGAGAGCGTGATCTCCGGCGTCGGCACCTGAACCCGGAACGAAGTGGTACCGCCGATGCTCTCGACCGCGCCGAGACCGAGATAGCCATCGGTCAGCGGGTCGAGGAAGCCGGCGTCGGGATTGTTCGGGTCGACCAGCGTGGCGTCGAACAGGTACGTGACCTTCTG
>JANOTN010000106.1:0-8611 GCA_031416375.1 Ilumatobacteraceae bacterium | reverse complement strand
CAACGCCAGGATCGTTTCGAAAATGCTCGATCTGTAGTAACGCAGGGCCTCGTTGATCTCGTCGCTGACCCGAAGCTTCGAGAGCCGTACCTCTGCCGTCTGCCACAGCGTGAGGACTTCGAGTCGCAACTCCGCATCAATCTCTGATCGCTCACTTTGGCTGCCGTCTGATCGTGCGCGACTGTCAAGCAGCTCACCCACGCGGTCGACGTGGTAGAGCACGGTCTTGCGCCGAACCTCAGTGGGGTGGGCGGTGATCACCGGCGACACGATCAGTTCTGTGAGTGCAGCGGCGATAGTCGCTGGCGATACACCACTATCGGCGAGCTTGTCGAGGCTGCGAGGCAGGCTTCCCTCCTGTGACTGAGAACCCGCGTCGCGGTGGTATCGCCTCCGACGCTCTTGGTGAAGATCCTCCGCGGTGTTGGCGAGTAGCGAGAGCCAGCCGAACGCGCGAATCGCGTGGAGCTGATGCTCAACCGGCGCGTCGGCGAGCGCTTCGGTCAGTTCCGGAATCGGATCGTCGCCATCACGGCGCGTTTGCACAGCGACCTGGCGAATGTGTTCGACCAGTTCGAAAGCATGTTCACCAGCCTGATCTCGGAGCACGTCACCGATCATGCGGCCCAGCAATCGGATGTCGTCGCCAGCGTCGGGGGAGTCGTCCACGTGACACATTCTGGAGGCAGAAGTGGCGGTGGCGGTCGCGGTGCGGAAGGATTCTCCAAGGTCCGTCATCGGGAGGTGGTGAAATGACTACCCTTCCACTCGATGGCTGATCCAAAGGTTCTCGTAATGGTGTTAGCCGGTGGCGAGGGAAAGCGTTTGCTGCCGCTCACGAACGACAGGGCCAAGCCCGCCGTTCCGTTTGGCGGTGCCTACCGACTGATCGACTTTGCGCTGTCCAACTTCGCCAACGCCCGTTATCTGAAGATCGTCGTCTTGACCCAATACAAGAGTCACAGTCTCGATCGACATATCTCACAGACGTGGCGGTTTTCGACGCTGCTCGGCAACTATGTGACACCGGTGCCAGCACAAATGCGGCGCGGTCCGCAATGGTTTCAGGGTTCGGCCGACGCGATCTACCAGAACCTCAATCTGATTCACGATGAACGTCCCGACATCGTGTGCGTGTTCGGTGCCGATCATATTTATCGCATGGACCCTCGCCCGATGGTCGAGCAGCACCTGGCCAGTGGCGCCGGGGTGACCGTGGCAGCGATCCCTGTCACGAGGCGCGAGGCGACCGAGTTCGGGGTGATTGAGGCCGACGCCGACGGTGTGATCCAGGCCTTCCATGAGAAGTCACCAAATCCGCCAACCATGATCGGCGACGACGAGCACTGCTTGGCGAGCATGGGGAACTACGTCTTTGACACTCAAACGTTGATCGACATTGTGACGCCCAATGCCGACGCACCGCTCACCGACATGGGCGGCGATGTGATTCCCGAGTTGACCCGGCAGCGCGTCGCTCACGTCTACGACTTCTCCCAGAACGTGGTACCCGGACAGGACCAGCGCGAACGCGGCTACTGGCGCGATGTCGGGACGCTCGACGCCTACTTCGAGGCCAACATGGACCTGATTGCACCAGTCCCGGTGTTTAATCTCTACAACGACCAGTGGCCGGTCTACACGTTCCAGAGCGCCTTACCTCCCGCCAAGGTGTCGCGAGGTGTCGGCGGTGAGCCGTCATTCGTCGATGGAAGCCTGCTGTGTCAGGGGTCGATCGTGTCTGGTTCACACGTCGAACGATCGATTATCAGCCCGAGTGTGTTCATCGATCACGACGCACACGTGACCGATTCGATCATTATGGAAGGTGTTCGCGTCGGTGCTGGGGCGCGGTTGCGGAACTGCATCATCGATAAGAACGTGGTGATCCCCGACTGGGCCCGCGTCGGTTTCGACCTCGAGGAGGACGCCAAGCGTTACACACTCAGCGCAAACGGCATCGTCGTTGTCGAAAAAGGCCGCAACCTCAACCATTGACTCGGTGCCGGTGACTCAGGCGCTGGTGAGTCAGGTGTCGGCGAGGGCGGCTACAACTGCGGCGAACGGTTCGATCTCGTTTTGGCCGATGATGACGTAACTGAAGCCCCAGCGTTGACGCCGTTCTTGAATGTCTTCGATCAACTTCTCGGTCGGGCCGACGAGCGCGAATGGCGACTCGGCGATCACTTGCTTCGGTGCGCCGGTGAAGCCGGACAGGGTGTCGAGTGCCTTGTCGACATCATCAGTGACGATCACCATGAACGCCCGGATGTTCAGCTCAATCTCGTCGAATCTGCGGGCCTCGTTGGCGACCGCCCGAACGATCGCGATCTTGTCGTCGACGGCGTCAGGAGTCATCGAATCAAACGTGCTCGAATCGACCGCACCCGAGGTGAGGGTTGCGTTGATGCCCACAATGTCGGCGTGCTGGGCGGCGAACTTCAGTACCCGCGGTCCGCCTCCACCGATCAGGACGGGGAGCGGTGACTGAATCGGCTTCGGAGAACCCTTGTAGCCGGTGATCGTGTAGTGCTCACCCTCGAACGAGAACGGCTCGGCGCCCCACGCGCTTCGCATCACGGTCAGACCTTCGATCAAGCGACTGACTCGGACACCGGGGGAGTCGTAAGGGATACCGGACTGCTCGTAGTCGGAAACCATCCAGCCTGCCCCAAGGCCGACTTCAACTCGACCATCGCTGAGCACATCCATCGTGGCCAATTCCTTGGCCAGCACGACAGGGTGCTTGTAGTCGTTATCGAACACCAACGCACCCAATCGCAACATTGATGTCGCATCGGCAGCACATTGCAGTGCTGGCACCGGCGCGAGTTGGCCGGAGAAATGATCCGGCATCGTCAACGTGCTGTACCCAAGACTCTCGACCTTGCGGGCCATTTCGACCCACTCTGACCGGCTTCCAGTGCCGTTGACCTGAACTCCGAATCGGAATGGGCGATGTGCGCTCGACATGGGCTGCCACCGTAGATGACAGGCGGATCGGTAGTGTCAGTCGCACTGTGGGGCGTCTGAGCTGGGTCTTCCGAATGGCACTGGTGATCGGTGCCGGTGCCCTCCTGCTGACGGCGACCACGATCGCGATCGCACCCCGACTGTGGCGGATCGCCAACGCGCACTCGGAGATTCCGGTCGAACTGCCCGACTTCGCCGACCTGGCAGCCCGCTCGTACGTGTACGACGTGCTCGGCAACGAGATCGCCTCGTATGAGGTCCAAAACAGTCAACCGGTCGAGATCGATCAGGTCCCGCCCCACGTAATCGAAGCGTTCTTGGCCGTCGAGGACAACGAGTTCTGGGTCCACCACGGAGTCAACGCCCGCAGTTTCATTCGCGCCGTCCTGTCGAACTTCTCAACCGACTCACCGCAACAGGGTGCGTCCACAATCACGATGCAGGTCGTCAAGAACGACTACTTGGCCGGGCTTGAGCGCGACGGTCGTTACAAGGTGCTCCAAATCACGTACGCCGTGCGGCTAGAAAAGCAGAAAACCAAGCTGGAGATCCTTGAGCGGTATCTCAACACGGTGTTCTTCGGGCAGAACTCGTACGGCATCTCAGCCGCCGCCGAAACCTATTTCGGCAAGCCGGTGCAGCAATTGTCGTTCGTCGAAGCGGCGTTTCTCGCCGGGCTCGTTCAGGCTCCATCGAGTTACGACCCGATCATCCACCCGGAACGCAGTCGAGCTCGATTTGATCAGGTACTGGACCGGCTTGAAGAGGACGAACGCCTGACCGCGGTCGAGCGAGCCTCGGTCGCCAACACCTTTGTGATCCCCGAAACCGTGCGTCGACGTGCGGAACGGACATCGGAACGCACGTATTACACGGAGGCGCTCCGTGACTACCTGCTCAATCGCACCGACATCCTCGGGGCCACCTACGAGGAGCGGTATACCCGCCTGTATCGAGGCGGACTCAGGATCCACACCACGCTCGATCCGTTCCTGCAGGCGCGGGCAGAGGAGGCTCGCGATCAACTGCCCAACAACACGGTCGGTATCGACGCCGCAATCACGTCACTCGAAACTCGGACTGGCGCGATTCGGGCGATGGTTGGAGGAAGGGGCTTCGAGCCCGGTCAGAACGAAGTCAACCTCGCCCTCGCCCCGAGCCAGACAGGCTCGAGCATCAAGTTTTTCATCCTGTCCGCGGCGCTGCAGGCCGGAGCCACCCCAGACGATCTCCTCGAAGGAACGCATCCGTGCGTGCTGCCAAATGTCGGCAATCTCGATGAACCGTTCTTCGAGATTCGCGGCGGCGTGAGTGGTGGTCTTGACACGCTTCGGAATCACACTGTTCGCTCGATCAACTGCGCATTTGCGCGGCTCTCGCAGATCGTTGGACTCAACCGGGTGGTCGACACCGTGTATCGGATGGCGAAGTCTCCGTACCTGTTCCCAGGTCAGCCTCCTGAGCAACGCGAACCGATACTGCCCCGGGCGTCCTTCGCCACCGGAGCCAACGAGATGAGCACTCTTGATATGGCCGCCGGAATTCAGACGATTGCAAACGAGGGCGTGCACATGGAGCCGTACTATGTCGAGTCGATCGACGACGCGTTCGGCGACCGGGTCTACACGCATTTCGATCCTGGAGTAGAGGTGCTTGATCGCAACGTCGCCCTGACGGCGATCGACATCATGAAGGGCGTCCTGACGTCAGGGACAGGAGCTCGTGAATTGTCCGATTTCGCCAGTCGCCGACCGGCGTTCGGCAAGACTGGTACGCAGCAGAAAAACTGGACGGCGTTCTTCGCCGGAGCAACCCCCTACCTTTCGACCGCTGTGATGGTCCGTGATCCAGACCGATACACGCCTATGGATGAGATTCCCGAGTTTGTCGCGGCTGGTGTCAACCGAGTGCAAGGTGGAACGTTTCCAGCCCGCATTTGGGGGGCCTATATGGAGCGAGTCGGGCTGGAACAATCGATCGTCGACTGGGAACGGCCTGGTCCGCAACCGCGCCCGCCGGCGCGGCTGTACCTGCCTGGCAACGAGTGTCTGTTTGCTGCGGTCGCGCCACGCACCACGGATCCGGCGGAACTGATCGAACCCGTGATTCCGGACGAAACGCCGCCACCCGGCGATGGCGTGCCGGCAGGGTTCCGATCACCTGCGGCAGCGCCGGTCACCGATCCGCCGGCCACCGAACCACCAGTTACGACGACCGTTGTGACGACGATTGCACCAACGACGACCCCTTCGGTCACGACCATCCCAACGACGACTCCTGACGAGGCCACAACGACGATCCCAGCGTCAACGGAGCCCGTCTATGAGCCGGTAGCTGACACTGGTACTACGATTGCTCCTGATGTCCTTGACCCGAAAGCACCGTTGCCGTCAGTGCCCCGACTGCAACCTGTTGGCCCGTGCTAGTCGGGTTGCCCAATGACCCATCCGCTGCTTGATCTCCAGGCTGCTGACACGAATGCCGATCAACTTCGGCACCGCCATGACCATCTTCCAGAACGCGAGTCGCTGAAGGCGGCGCAGGCAGCTTTGGCGACGTGGGAGAAGCGGCGTCAACGGATTCACGCTCGACTTGACGAACTAGCGGCCGACGTGGCGCGGGAGGAAGCTGAGTCGCTCGACATCGACAAGCATCGGGACCGCCTCCAGAAGCAGCTTCGAACGATTATCGCTGTGCGCGAGGCAGAAGCGCTGCAGCACGAAATCCAGACGCTCAATGATCGACGCAGCGCTCTCGACGACGCCGAGCTGGCTGCTCTTGAGGAGCAAACGCAGTTAGAGGACGAACTGGTTGGTTTGCTGGATGATCAGTCACCGTTCGCCGACGCCGTCAGTTCCGCAGAAGCCGATGTCGCCACGGCACAGGCCGCGATCACTCGTGAGCTTGAGGAGCACGCCGCTGGACAGGCCGGCCTGCGGGCGGCGATCGAAGCCGACACGCTGCGGCGGTACGACAATCTTCGCAAGCACCACCTCGTAGCGGCGGCTCAGCTCAACATCCATCGATGCGAGGGCTGCCACCTCGATCTGTCGGCCCACGAGGTCGATGACGTCAAGGAAGCGATCGCCGCGGGCGGGCTATCCGAATGCCCGCAATGCGGGCGACTGCTGATCATCTGACTCGCCGATGTTCTTCTGGTTCATCGGCACGGTCGTTGTGGCAGTGTGGTTTGTCTTCCGCGATCCGCTATTCGACTATCGGCTCCTGCTCGTCGGGGCTCTGCTGCCAGCGATCGTGGATGCTCCATTTGGCGGAGCGCGAGTGCTCCACAGCATCACGTTCAGCGTCGTGCTACTTGCGGTTCTGATGATTGCGACTCGCGGTCGTAAGCCGATCCGCAAGACATTGTTGGGTCTTCCTGTCGGCACACTGATGCATCTCGTGTTCACCGGAGCGTGGACGAACACACGCGTGTTCTGGTGGCCGTCCTTTGGGTTCGGCTTCGACAACGCACCGCACCCTGTATGGGAGCGCGGATGGTGGAATATCCCGATGGAGTTGATCGGGATCGGACTCTGCCGATGGGTCGTCAAGCGCGGATCCCTGCAAGACCCGACACGGCGGATTGCATTCCTTCAGACCGGCGAACTGTCGCTGCCGGTCATCTGAATGTGATTCACTGACGCTGTGCTTTATCTGGTCCGCCACGGTCGCACCACCGCAAATGAGCGCGGCCTGCTGCAGGGTCGACTCGATCCTCCCCTCGATGAGGTTGGGCGCGCCCAAGCGGAGGCGATCGCCCGAATGATCGGCCGCGTCGACGACGTGAGTGCCAGCCCACTCGCACGGGCTCAGGAAACAGCCGAATACTTCGGCAAACCGGTGACACTTGACGATCGCTGGCTCGAGTTGGCATACGGCGAGTTGGAAGGCATGCCAGCATCCGAGGTGTCAGGCGAGGTGTGGCGCCAATGGCGCGATGACCCGCTATTCGCAACCGAGGGTGGCGAGTCGTTCGGTGCCCTCGACGCTCGCGTCCGCGATGCCTGCAACGACCTCGTCGCCCGGATGGGGGACCGGGATGTTGTCGTGGTCAGTCACGTTTCGCCGATCAAAGCCGCAGTCGCATGGGCGCTGAACGCGCCGATTGGGATTATGTTCCACTGCCACCTCTCGCAAGCCAGCCTTTGCCAAATCGGCATCGGAAAGTTCGGCCCCCTACTCCACAGCTTCAACGAACGGGCACCTTCACCGGTCGACTAACCTCCGCCCCCGTGAGCACGAGCAAGGCCTATCGCGACATCCTTTCGATTCCCGACGCCAGAGCCTTGATCGCCGCTAGCGCTGCCTCGCAACTCGGTGACTGGCTCTACAACGCGGCACTCCTCGGATACGTCTACACCGCAACGGGTTCGGCCGGGTGGGTCGCCGCGGCGACGATTTTTCGACTACTGCCGTATGTGTTGTTTGGTCCGGTCGGAGGCATGGTCGCCGATCGCTACGATCGGCGTACGGTTCTGCTACTAGGTGACGGGCTGCGTTGCCTGCTGATGCTCGTGCTCGCCGCCGTAGTGGCGACCGAGGGACCAGTGGTGCTGGTAATCGCCCTCACAGCGCTGGCCTCGGTGGCCGGATCGGCCGAGAAGCCGGCGGCGATGGCGCTGCTCCCGAGATTGGTCGGCGAGTCCCGGATCGGACCAGCCAACGCCCTCCTGCACACGGTGCAGGACCTCGGGATTGTCGTCGGCCCGGCGATCGGAGCGGTCCTGCTCGCCGTGGCACCGGACGCGGTGGCTTTCCTGGTGAACGGATTCACGTTCGCAGGGTCGGCCCTGCTGATCTCGACGATGCGTCGGCGTGCCACCCCCGTGAGAACGCGAGAAGGCGAGGGCGCGATTGGCCAGTTGCGCCACGGTCTGCGTTCCGCTCTTGTGACTCCCTTCGTCGTGCCACTCTTCCTCGTCGTCGCCATGGCCGAGTTCACGTACGGTGCCCAGACGGTTCAGTTGGTTCTGTACGCCGATCGCAGGCTGGGCCTCGGTGCCGAGGGTTACGGCTATCTGCTCGCGGCGGCCGGCGTCGGCGGGGTGCTGAGTGCCACGGTCAACGCTCGGCTGGCGGCGAGCACCAGGGTTTCGAGCATTGTCATCGTCACCGGCCTGCTGTTCTGCGCCACCCAGGTGGCCTACGCCGGAACTGACCATCTCGCACTGGCGCTAGTCGTGACGCTGGTCGGTGGCGTCGGTGTTGTGGCCTGCGAGGTGGTCGCCGAGACCGCGCTCGCTCGTGTCGCTCCACCAGAGGTATTGGGCCGCGTGATGGGTGTGTTCGACGCATTGTCGGTCGCCTCGATGGTAATGGGTGCTGTGCTGGCCTCTGTCCTGCTCAACTGGATCTCACTGCGCGCCAGTCTTGCGACCCTCGGTCTGGCCACCCTGCTGGTCACTATCCTGTGTCGAGCCGGGCTTGGTGGCCTCGACGCCCTCAGTCAGCAGCGGGCGGAGGTGTTGGCCTCGCGGATATCAGTGATCGAGCGGCTCCCGATCACCGCCGGTGCGCCTCGCGTCGTGCTCGAGCAGCTCGCCGCGGCGTCTCAGTTGTGCCCGCTCCCGCCTGGGGTCGACATCGTGGTGCAGGGTGCACCCGCCCATGCGTTCTTCGCCGTCATCGAGGGCAG
>JANOTN010000105.1:0-6900 GCA_031416375.1 Ilumatobacteraceae bacterium | reverse complement strand
GCGGCCCGGGTCGAGATCTTTGGCGTTCCGTTGGGCGATTAGGGCGTTGGTGTTGGCCGGGTTACCGACGATCAGGATCTTGATATCGCGCTTCGCTGATCGCGAGAGTGCTTCACCTTGCGGCTTGAAGATTCCCCCATTGGCGGACAGGAGGTCGGCTCGCTCCATCCCGGCCTTGCGCGGCATCGCGCCCACAGTAGGGCAACGTCGGCGTCTCCGAAGGCAACGTCGGCGTCGTCGGTACACACCACGTCGGCGAGCAGCGGAAAGGCGCAGTCGTCGAGCTCCATCCGAACGCCGTTGAGCGCACCGAGCGCCGGAGTGATCTCCAAGAGTCGCAGCTCAATCGGCGTAGCAGGGCCGAGCATCGAACCTGAAGCGATACGAAACAGGAGTGAGTAGCCGATCTGACCGGCAGCACCGGTGACCGCAACACGAACAGGGGATGTCATGACGCGAAGCGTAGGTGCTCGGCCGGAACGAGGGCCAAACGCGACGACCGTCACAAACCCAACTCCGTCTCTCGTTAGTTTGTTTTGATCTAGAGTAAAACAGATCCGATCGGCACCAGCCGAGGGGCGCCGGATCACACCGCAGGGGACAACACCATGCATCGAGGAACCGGAAACCGTTGCGTCGCTGCCTTACTCGCCGCGGCTGCACTCACCGGCACTCTGGCCTCGACACCGCCGATCGCATCGGCGTCGGGCGCTGCACCGGGCGGCCCTGGCATCGCTTCCACGTGGGCACCGTCGGAGAAGTCGTTCCTGGGCACTTCGACGACCACAGCGTCGAGTGTCTACTTCACCGGCTACCGAGGCATCGTCTCGGAGGTTTTCTACCCGGTGCTCGACACGGCGAATACCACCGACCTCCAGTTCCTGGTGGGTGACACAGCCAAGACATTCGTCGATGAGGAGAAGCTGCAGACGTACTCCGTCACGCAGCCCAACACTCGATCGATGCGCTGGAACGTGACCACGAACAACACTGGCCACAACTGGAGCATCACCAAGAACATCTTCACCGACCCGGCACGCAACGCATTGGTGATGCGGGTGTCGTTCAACACGTTCAACGGCAAGAAGGTGGGCGACTTCAACTTCTACACGTTGCACAACCCGTCGATGGACAACTCGGGCACCGGCGACACGTCGCAGACCGTCGTCGCCGGGGGCCGCACGATGCTGGTCGCCTCGCAGGGCGGCCGCGCCTCGGCGTTAGCGACCTCGAAGCCGTGGAAGCTGTCGGGTGGCCTGCCGATGGTGTCGAGCGGGTTCGTCGGCACGTCCGACGGTTGGACCGACCTACTCGGTGGTGCCTCGGACAAGACGATGACGTGGAACTATGACAGCGCCACCAATGGCAATGTCGCCCAGCTCGGCTGGATCGATCTCGGCACACCGACGGCAACGACTGCCAGCGTCGACGTCGTCCTGGGTTTCGGCACCACGACGACCGATGCGATGACCACCGCCAACGGAACGCTGGGCAGCGACTTCACGACGATGCAAAGCACCTACGACGCGGGCTGGCAGACCTACACGAACGGGCTCAGCACGCAGGGCGGCACCGCCGACAACCAGTACTACCTGGCGGCGATGTCGCTGAACTCGATCCAGGACAAGAGCAACGGGGCGATGATCGCCGGTATGGGGACACCTTGGGGCGAGACCAACGGTGATGCCAACAACGGTGGCTATCACCTCGTCTGGTCGCGCGACCTGTTCAAGTTCGCCAATGCGCTGCTCACCGCTGGCGACGTCACTAGCGCTCGCGATGCAACGACGTACATGTTCAACACGATGCGACAGACCGCAGACTGTGGTGCCGCTGAGTACAACGCCCCGGGCTGCCCACAGGGTTACACCCGCATCGGCCGCTTCCCGCAGAACTCGTGGGTGAGCGGCTGGCAGTACTGGCAGGGCACCCAGATGGACGAGCAGGCGATGCCGATCATCCTCGCCTGGCGCACCTACAAGCTGGGTGACGCGGCCACCAAGACCACCATCAACGGCCTGTGGTCGAAGATCAAGACAACCGCCGACTACATCGTCAACACCGGCCCGTGGACGCAACAGGAACGGTGGGAGGAGCAGTCGGGTTACTCGCCGAGCACGATCGCCGCTGAGATCGCCGGATTGGTCGCCGCCGCCGAGTTCGCCAAGCTGAACGCCGACACGGTCAGCGCTGCCAAGTACTTGGCCGCCGCCGACAGTTGGCAGCAACGCCTCGACGAATGGACCTTTACCACCGCCGGCCCGTGGGGAGACGGTCAGTACTACGTGCGTATCAACCCGGCCCCCAGGAGCTACGCCGGTGTCGGCCCCCAGCAGTACAACCCCACGTTCGGCCCGAACGCAGCCGCCAACATCCAAGACAAGAACGGTGGCGGTGCACGCGACCAGAAGCGGGTCATCGACGGCGGCTTCCTGGAGTTGGTGCGCATGGGCGTCAAGCGGGCGAACGACCCCAAGATCCTCGCCACGATCCCGGAGTATGACCTGCTTTTGAAACAGACGATCCCCGGCAAGGGCGATGCCTGGTTCCGCTACAACTACGACGGCTACGGCGAGGACAACTCCGGCAACAACTTCAACGGCACCGGCCGCGGACGGTTGTGGCCGATCTTCACCGCCGAGCGCGGCATGTACGAGATCGCCAAGAGCGGCCTCGGCAGCAGCGGCACGGTTTACAAGACAGCGGTGAAGGCGTTCTCCAGCGCCCAGGGCTTCGTACCCGAGCAGGTGTGGAACAACAGCGCCACCATCAGCGGCGACTGGGTGACCACCCTGCCCGTCGGGTACACCGCTGGCACGCCGACCAAGTCGATGTCGCCGTTGAACTGGGCGATGGGCGAGTACATCAGCCTGATCGCCGCGATCAACGCCGGCAAAGTCGTCGACATCCTGCCCGAGGTGTGCAACCGCTACAACAACTGCGCGGTCTCGGTCACTGGCGGGCAGGTGGTCACGAACATCAATGCCACCGCCACCACTGTGGTCGGCCAACAGGTCTACATCACGGGCAACACCACGGCGCTGGGCAACTGGAACACCGACCTCGGCATCCCTCTGGATGCGACCACCTACCCTGTGTGGAAGAACTCGGTCAACCTCCCCGCCTCCACCGTCGTGCAATACAAGTACTACCGCAAGAACGACGACGGCTCGGTCACTTGGGAGACCATCGCCGGCGGCGGCAACCGCAGCACCACCACGCCAGCCTCGGGCACCGTCGTGCTCAACGACACCGTCGCCTGGTAACTAGGCTCCACGGACCTCAGGCTCTGGCGTCAGGCGACGCCTCAGACACCATTTTCCCAATCCGCGCGGCCTCTCAATCGTCGGTGACCTGAACGATGGCTTCGATCTCGACGCAGATGTCGAACGGCAACTCGGCCATGCCGACGGCTGATCGTGCCGCCCGACCGGCTTCGCCAAACACCTCGATGAAGAGTTCAGAACAGCCGTCGATGACGCGTGGGGTGTTGTTGAATCCCGGAGCGCAGTTCACCATCCCGAGCAACTTCACGACCCGCACCACGCGATCGAGCGACCCGAGTTCGGACTGCAAGCTGGCAAGCAACTGCAAGCCGGTGAGGCGAGCGGCGTGCCGCGCCATGTCGATGTCGACTGAGTCCCCCACTTTGCCGGTGACGTAGGAGCCATCGAGTCGAGCTGGCCCGGCTCCCGACAGGTATACATGGGCTCCGCTTCTGACGCACGATCGATAGAGCCCGGCGGGAGGGCTCGCCTCAGGTAGAACGATCCCCAGTTCGGTAAGTCGTCGCTCAGCGTCCATACGGACATTCTCAACCACGAACGACCCCCGAGTCCACCGTTGATCGCTATCTCGTGCGCTCGACGCACGCGTCGATCTCGACCAGCTGGCCTTGGTAACCCAGAAGATTGACACCGAGCAGCGTCGCCGGCGGCACGTTTGAACCGAAGCGAGCGGCGACCTCATGCCAAGCGTCGAGCAGGTGCTGATGTTCCCCAACGACATAGATAGTCACCTGATGGATGTCTTCGAGGCCGAACCCGTTCAGCATCACGACGCTGAACAGGTTGGTCAGGCACTCACGTGTCTGGACCACAACGTCTCCGACCCCGACAAGATTGCCGTCAGTGTCGCGAGGAACCTGGCCCGCCAGGAACAACCGATCGCCGACGACGTCCGCGTAGCGGTAGTGAGGTGTCGGCGCAAGCCCTGCATCGATCTCCGTCTCGTTCACACCAGCCATTCTGCTCGCTTCGCGGCTAGCTTCCACGGAAGGTAGCTGATGGAAAGGATGTCGTCGTGGCGAAATTTGGCTGGTTGTCACCCGTTGCCGGTCATGCGGGGAGCAACTTTCAACCCATCGTGATGTACCAGCAGGAGCACATCCTTCCCCAGGTGTTGCCTCATTTCGACTCGGTGTGGATCGCCGATCACTTCTACGGCTTCGACAACGAGAAGAAGGAAGGCTTCCTCGAAGCCTGGACCACGCTGACCTGGCTTGCGGCGAAGTTCCCCGACGTCATGTTGTGCCACCACGTGCTCGGCCACGGCTACCGCAACCCGGCTCTGACGGCGAAGATGGCGGCGACACTCCAGGTACTGTCCGGCGGACGCTTCATGCTGGGCATCGGAGCCGGGTGGCGTGAGGACGAATACCGCTCGTACGGCTACGACTTCCCCGAGAACGCCGTCCGGTTGCGGCAACTCGAAGAGGTCGTGCAGATCTGCCGACTGATGTGGACTGAGCAGCACCCCACGTTCAGCGGTACGTACTTCCAGATCGACGATGCCGCAGCAACACCGCGCCCGTCAATCGTTCCGCCGATTTGCATCGGGAGTTCCGGCGAGAAAATTGGCCTCCCAATTGTCGGGCGACACGCCGACATCTGGAACGGGGCCCACAGGAGTGACGACGATTGGAAGCGCAAGCGCAGCATCATTGAGGCCGCCGCAGCCGCAGTCGGCAGGAATCCCTCCAACATCGAAAGCAGCGTCACGGTGGCCGGTGACCTTCCGGACTCGGATGCAGCATCTCAGCAGTGGCTGGAACGCCTGACACATCTGGGCGAACTCGGCGTGACGTACTTCGTGATGGACTTCGGGCACCCGCTCCAACCGGAGCCTGCGCTCCGTTTCGCAGAGCAGGTCATCGCTCCAATCAAGGCCTCCTGAGTCGAGCGACGCGGTTCAGGTACCGCAGAAGGTCCGGTACCGGCCGAAGCCCGGCGGGGCCGGCGCGGCGTACGGTTCGAAGCCGGGTCGTTCGTCGAACGGTTGCGAGACCGCGTCTAGCAACCGCCGGAAGAGTCCCAGGTTGCCATCGCTCGCGGCGGTCAGCGCTTCCTCGACCTGATGGTTGCGCGGGACGTACACGGGGTTGACACGATCCATCGCGGCGGCGACGGCGTGTGGGTCACAACTCCGGGACGACAGTCTTGCCCGATGACCGACCGACCATTCATCGAAGCCAGAGGGTTCGGGGAAGAGCGCCGTGACACGTTTTGAGTCTCCGCGTACCGACGACGACAGCGCTCGGAAGTACGACGTGAAGTCGACGTTCTGCCTGTGCAGCAGTGCCAACAGTTCATCGATCAATTGGGCGTCGCCTTGCTGTTCGTCGCCCAGACCCAGCTTGGCGCGCATCCCGCTGCCCCAGTAGGAGTGATAGCGGTCGGGGAATGACTGCAGCAGGTCGGTGGCGGCTTCGACGGCCAACTCCGTCTCGACATTGAACAGCGGTAGCAACGTCTCGGCCAGCCGCGCCAGGTTCCATTGCGCGATCTGCGGTTGATTGCCGTACGCGTAGCGGCCGCCCTGATCGATTGAACTGAACACGGTCGCTGGGTCGAAGGCATCCATGAACGCACACGGCCCGTAATCGATGGTCTCACCAGAGATTGTCATGTTGTCGGTGTTCATCACGCCGTGAACAAAACCGACCAGCATCCAACGAGCCACCAGCGATGCCTGGGCGTCAACGACTCCTTCGAGGAACGCGAGGTACGGTTGGGCCGACTCGACCGCGTGGGGGTGGTGCCGGGCGACGGCGTGGTTGGCGAGACGTTGTATGAGCGTCGGATCCTCACTCATCGCGGCGTACTGGAAGGTTCCGACGCGGAGGTGACTGGCGGCGACCCTGGTGAGTACCGCGCCCGGCAGCATTGTGTCGCGGACGATCTGCTCGCCGGTCGCCGACACAGCAAGCGCCCGAGTCGTGGGGATGCCAAGCGCGTGCATCGCCTCGCCAATCACGTACTCGCGCAGCATCGGGCCGACGGCAGCCTTTCCATCACCACCTCGAGCAAACGGCGTGCGACCCGAACCCTTCAGGTGCAGGTCGCGACGATGACCACCGACATCGAACACCTCGCCGAGAAGCAGCGCCCGCCCATCACCCAAACGTGGCGAGAACCCACCGAACTGATGACCTGCATAGGCTTGCGCTACCGGCGACGCACCCAATGGCACTTCGTTGCCGACGAGCACGGCGACACCGTCCGGCGCGCTCAGCGCTTCAGTATCGACACCCAACTCGTCGGCCAGACTCTTGTTGAGCACGAGCAGGCTTGGCGCTGACGCCGGCGTCGCTAGCCATGGCTCGTACAGGCCCGGCAGGTCGCGAACGAAGGAGTTGTCAAACGTGAACAGTGACCCGTCGGAAGAGCCCATCAACCTGAGGCTAACGGTCGAGACCCCGGGCGAACGTTTGGTGTCTGACACCAAACGTTCAGCGGGGCGGGAAGCCGGGCTGGTTGCCCATCATGTGTTGCAGCTCCGCCATGTCTGGCATTCCTCCACCCATTCCGGGCAGACCGGGAAAGCCGCGCTTGCCCTTCTTCCCTCCGCCTGCCATGCCCATTCGCTTCATCATCTTTTGCATGTCGGCGAACTGCTTGA
>JANOTN010000104.1:0-2035 GCA_031416375.1 Ilumatobacteraceae bacterium | reverse complement strand
TAGACGGCGCGGCCGAGGAACTTGAGAAACTCTGTCTGCAGGTCGTCGCCTTCGGCCGGCTCGATCTTCGGGCCGAAGATCCCCGGCATGCGGATCATCGCATCCATCGGCTTGAGGCCGGAGTAGGCGGCAGCGACTGTGCCCTGGTCAAGGGCTTCGTCGCCACCGACCGAGCGAGCCAGGTCCCAGGTGTGCACCAGCATGTCGGTGGACAGGAACCGGCCAATGACCTGCTCGGCGGGCATCGGCCCAAAAGGACCGGCCACGGTGGCGCTGAGGTCGGCGGAGGAGATGGCCTCGAGCGTGCTCGTGCGCGCCGTGTTCCAAGTGCCCACCGGGTTGTCGGCATCCACTGCGGCGGGCTCGCCACCGGTGAGACCGGCAACGAGGCCGTTCATTCCGGTAGCGATGTGGGTAACTACGTCGGCAGCGGTCCAGTTGTCGCACGGGGCGGGGTTGGACCAGCTGTCGGCCGATGCAGCCTGCACTCGGGCATCGAAGGCGTTGACGAGGGTGGTGTAGCGGTCAATGATTTCTTGGCTCATGCCCGCGAACGTACACCCAGTAGCGTGAGACTCTTCAACGACAGCCCAGCCCGGGTGGCGGAATTGG
Organism: Ilumatobacteraceae bacterium; assembly: GCA_031416375.1. Taxonomy (GTDB): domain Bacteria; phylum Actinomycetota; class Acidimicrobiia; order Acidimicrobiales; family Ilumatobacteraceae; genus Ilumatobacter. The sequence goes on along the minus strand of JANOTN010000104.1, from coordinate 1,423 downwards.
CAGACGCGGGGGGCTTAAACCCCCCTTCTCGAAAGGGAGTGCGGGTTCGAACCCCGCCCCGGGCACTATCTTTGAGCTGGTAGTATCTAGCCTTGCCCTCATCGTGTGCCAGCCGTTCGGGGCGAGATGTGCACAGAATGTGCACAGATGGGCTAGCGTCGGGTCATGGCGCGAGGGTCTGTGTTTCGTCGGAGTGGTGGTTGGGGCTACCGCGTCGATGCCGGCTTCCAGCCCGACACGGGCAAACGCAGACAGATGCTCAAGCAAGGCTTCGCTACAAAGAAGGAAGCCGAGGTCGCGCTCGCCGAGGCGGTGCGCGACGCCTCCAGGGGCAGCGTTGTGTCCAAGACCTCCGTCAGGGTCGACGAGTTCCTGCACGACTGGCTGGCCAACGAACGTTCCCGGCTGAGGCTCACCACCTTGCACAGCTACGACATGATCGTCGCGCGCATCAATCGGCAACTCGGCCGGCACGCACTACAGTCGCTCACCCCGATGCAGATCGAGAAGTTCTACTCGAGTCTGCTGGCGACGGGCTCGAACGACGGCAAGCCGCTGGCGCCCAAGACCGTGCGCAACACCCACGTCGTGCTGCGCAAGGCGCTCTCCGACGCGGAGCGACTCGGCCTCGTTGTCCGCAACGCCGCCGCATCGGCAAGGCCGCCTGCCACGACTCGATCGGATCACACGACCTGGTCGTCCGATGACCTCCGCGAGTTCTTCAGCTCGGTCGCCGATGACCGGATGTACGCCGCGTACGCATTACTGGCCACCACAGGCATGCGCCGCGGCGAGGTGCTCGGCCTCCGGTGGAGCGACGTCGACTTCGTCGGAGTTCAGCTCGCCATCTCTCAAACCCTGTCCACCGCAGGCTGGCACGCGCTTGTCATCGGTCCCCCCAAGACACCGAGAAGCCGTCGGCATGTGTTCCTCGATGTGCAGACTGTTGAGGTGCTCCGCGAGCACCGCAAGCGCCAACGCGAGGAGCGCCTCGCCGCGGGTCCGGCGTGGGAAGCCAGCTCCGACCTCGTGTTCCGAGACGAGCTCGGCGGGATGGTTCACCCCGATCGGTTCTCGCGTGTGTTCGACCAAACAGTGCGGTCGCTCGAAGTGCCGCGCATTCGCCTCCACGATCTCCGTCACACGTACGCGACGTTGGCGCTCAAGGCCGGCGTGCATCCGAAGGTTGTGTCCGAGCGTCTCGGTCACGCGACAGTCGGTGTCACGCTCGACCTGTACTCCCACGTCGTCCCCTCCATCGCCCGCGATGCGGCCGACGTCGTCGCAAGCCGGATCTACGACCAGCACTGACGCCCAGACCCTTCGTGACTGGACGCGATCCTGCTGCCCAGCGGGCGGAGTGAGCGGACACGGGCGCACCGTGCCCGACGCGGATGGCGCTGTCCAGGGTGCATAGCGGCAG
>JANOTN010000103.1:0-14014 GCA_031416375.1 Ilumatobacteraceae bacterium | reverse complement strand
CTCGACCTTGCTTGGGATCGCGTTACTCCTCGCCCTCACGATGCTGGAACGCAAGATGCTCAAGTGGCATGCCTCACAACGATTCAGTATCGGTGAGCACTGAGCCCGCTTTCATGTCGCGATGGACGCGCTATAGAACGGTTGAGCGCGACTTGAATGGGAGTCCGGGGCGAACGATCACTAGACTCTCCCTCGCACGACGATTGAGACGTCCGATCCGACCCTCTTGCTCCGGCACGGTTGTCTGTTGTGCGCTGGCTAACCAACCGATTCGCTTGTTCCGAGGAGGAACCCCATGTTGTGTCAGCGCGCACTCATATCAACGCTCATCCCGCTCGCTCTGATCGCCGTCGCCTGCGGCGACGACACCGACGACGAGGCAGGTGATACGTCCGCGGTCGAGACCACCGCAGCTGACAGCACATCCGCGGTCGAGACCACCGCGGTCGAGACCACCGAGCCGACCATTGAGGCGAGCGGCGTGTCAGCCGTGAAAGCCGGTGAGCCATTTCCTGCTGATCGCTGCGAGGCCAACAAGGCTGCGGGCACGATCAAGTACAACACCGGTTTCGACTACGCGGCTGCGGCATCGATCCTCGAAGTGATCGTGGCCGAAGCGAAGGGCTACTACGAGGACATGTGCCTCACCGTCGAGATCACCCCGAGTTTCTCGACCGCCAACTACCCACTCGTTGCGGCCAACGATGTGCAGTTCTCGTCGTCTGGTTCGTTCAGTGAGCTGGCCAGCTTCTCGGCCGCCAACGACGCAGACCTCGTAGCGCTCTCGGTCGACGGTCACGCAGCGATTGACGTCTTGATGGTCAAGCCGGATCAGGCAGGCTCGCTGGCCGACTTGGCCGGCAAGACGATCGGGATCAAGGGCGCGCTACCTCCCGCCGTCGCCGTGATGCTGCAACAGGAGGCTCAACTGGCCGAGGGATCAGACTTCGAGACTGTGCTTCTCGAAGGATTCGACCCGAACGCCCACTGGGCAATCGAGAACGTCACGGCGATCCCCGGCTGGCGCAGCAACGAGCCCGGCGCGCTGGAGCGCAACGGCACCACGTTCGATGTGTACGACCCGGCCGACTTCGGTATCCCTGGCTCCTTCGGGCTGATCTACACCAACCGAAAGTTCTTGACCGTGCACCCCTCGGCGGCCGCAGACTTCATGCGGGCCACGATGCAAGGGCTCGCTGACGCCATCGCCGATCCGGAAGCTGCTGCGGCGATTGCCGTCGAGCGGATCAACGGCGGCGGCAATCCCAACTTCCTCTCGCCTGAGGGGGAGACGTTCCGTTGGGTGACCGATGCGGCGGCGATCGTCGCCACCACTCCAGACGGGACAAACATCGGCGTGCCGATCGCCAACGAACTCGAAGCCCAGGTCAAGGCCTACGCCGAGGTAGGCATCTACGGCGATGGAGGCGCACCGACCACCGCAGGACGGTTCGACACCGACCTGGTCGCGGCGCTCTACAACGATGACGGCCAGATCATCTGGCCCGGCTGAGTTCAGGCTAGGTGAGCAGTTGCCGGGCGTGCTCGATGTCGAGATTGAGTTGGGTAACCAGCGCGTCGATTCCGTCGAACTTGCGTTCTGAACGCAGGAAATCAGTGAATCGAATGCGGGCCGTCTCGCCGTAGAGATCGCCCGCGAAATCGAGCAGGTGAGCTTCCAGCAAGGAGCTATCAGCGTGCTCGTAGAACGTCGGCCGACGGCCAAGGTTGATCGCGCACGGATGGATTTCACCATCGGCTCGCTCGTACCACCCGGCGTAAACGCCGTCGGCAGGAACGCACACCCGGCTCGAAACCGCCACATTGGCGGTCGGAAATCCGAGCAAGCGACCCCGCTGGTCACCCTCGACGACGACGCCACGAGCCTCGAACGGTCGGCCGAGCAACTCGGTCGCGAGCTGGACATTGCCGCCAGCCAGGGCACGTCGAATTGCCGTGCTGCTAACCGGTTCATCGACGCCGTCGGTGCGGTTCACGAGATGAATCGGCTCGACCACGAATCCGTAGGTGCGACCAAGATCCTGTAGGAGGCTGACGTTGCCCTCGCGGTTCCGCCCAAAATGGAAGTCGTCACCAACGACCACGCACTCAGTCCGAAGCGACTTGACGAGTACTCGCTCGACAAAGGCCAAGGGCGCTTCCTGCGACTGACGCTCATCGAACGGCAACACGACTGCGGCGTCGATGCCGGTCGTTTCGAACAGTTCGAGGCGCTGGTCGTGATCAGTGAGCAACTTGGGTGCCGACTCTGGACGCACAATCGTCGCTGGGTGTCGATCAAAGGTGACAACAGCCGAACGCGCCCCGCGTGTCGCCGCCAACTCTCGCACCTGGGCGATCACGGCTTGGTGGCCGATGTGGAGCCCGTCGTAGGCACCGATCGTGATCACCGTGCGTTCGTCTGGAAATGGGATCGACGTGGCATCAGTGACGACCAGCACGAACTGGACGCTACCGCCCGGCCGACGCTGGAAGCACGACGGACGGTTTGGCGTCACGATCACCGAAGTGCTCGTACACGGCGAGCAACGCACCGTCGCTGTCAAACAGTGCCCACGGGCCATTGCCGCCGAAGGTCGGCAGGACGCGTCCGTTGCCGATCAGCGCCGCCGTCTCGGCATCGACGTCGATGCGCTGGAGCGCCCGAACCGCCGTCGATACGGGCAGTAGCACGCAATCATCCGGGCCGCCGGCTTCGGCCAAGCTGAACTCACCAACCGCAGTGCGACGCAGATTCCGAAGGTGGGCTCCCCCGCCAAGCAACGTGCCAAGATCGGCAGCCAACGCGCGGATGTACGTGCCGGCAGAACACTCGACTTCGATCGCCAACACCCCAGGCTCAGGACCCTCGTTGACGACGAATGAATAGACCGTGACCGGGCGCGGTTGGCGCTCGACCTCGATCCCCTCGCGGGCCAACTCATGGAGTCGACGACCGTCGATCTTGATCGCAGACACCATCGGTGGGATCTGCATAATCTCACCCGTCAGGTGATCGGCGACCGCACGACGAGCGTCGTCGAGAGTCACAGCACTCATGTCGAATGTGGCCGTCACATTGCCGGCGGCATCGAGGGTGTTCGTTTCGGTTCCGAGTACCACTTCGCCGACATACACCTTGCGAGTCTTCTCGACGAACCGAAGCAGGCGAGTTGACATCCCGACAGCAACGACCAAGACACCGGTTGCGTCAGGGTCGAGCGTCCCAGCGTGACCGACCTGGCGTTCACCAAATCGACGCCGCAGGATCCCGACCACATCGTGGCTAGTGACACCCGAAGGCTTGTCGACGACGCACAATCCGTGCGTCGCAGCCGGTTTACGTCGTGTCACGTCGCTGGCGGACGGCGCTGGCGATCGGCGCGCAAGATGTCGTCGATCCGCTCAGCCGAGCGCAATGCCTGATCAGCACGAAAGTCAAGGATCGGCGTCTTCTTGGTCCGGATCTGGCGGGCGATTGCCGACTGGAGTCGAACCCGATGTGACGTCAGGGCTTCGATGATGACCTCGTCACCGTTTTCGCCAACCAGCGAATCGAAGAATACGTGGGCGCGGTTCAACTCGTTATCGACGTCGATCCCTGTGATCGTGACGAACTCAAGTCGCTCGTCGTTAATCCGAATCAGGTCCTCAGCGATGATCTCGCGCAGAGTCTCACCGACACGGGCAGAGCGGGGGTACCGGTGAGTCGAGGATGCCCGGGAAGCACCCTTCGACCCACTTGTCTGGCGACCCCGCCCCGCCATCAGCTACTCAGACTCCGCGCAATCTCGCGCTCATCGAAGGTTTCGATGATGTCGCCAGGCTTGAGGTCTTGGAAGTCGGACAGGCCAATACCACACTCGAAGCCCGCACGGACCTCGGCAGCATCGTCTTTGAACCGTCGCAGCGACGTGATCGAACCCTTCCAGATAATCGTCCCCTGACGAAGGAAGCGAACCTTGGAACCTCGGCTGATGGCACCGTTCTGGACGAGGCAGCCGGCAATCGCACCCAGCTTCGGCACACGGAAGATCTCGCGCACCTCGGCGTCACCGGTAACGACCTCTTCGTAGATCGGAGCGAGCATGCCGATCATCGCCTGCTCGATGTCTTCGAGCAGTTTGTAGATGATCTCGTACTCCCGAATCTCGACATCTTGTTGCTGGGCGACATCCCTGGTCTTGCGATCAGCACGGACGTTGAAGCCGAGAATCGTCGCACCGGTCGTTTCCGCCAGCGAGATGTCGTTCTCGGTGATTCCACCGACGGCACGATGTACGAACGTGATATCGACCTCTGGGCGCTGCAGCCGCTTGAGGCTGTCAGTGACCGCTTCGAGCGAACCCTGCACATCGGCCTTGAGGATCAGGTTCAAGGTGGCCGTTTCGCCACTCTGGATCTGATCGAAGATGTCTTCAAGGCGAACTGCCGATTTGACTCGAGCGTCGCCACGTTGGTCGCGAACCTTGCGGTGGTGGCCGCGGGCCTCGCCAACCGTGCGGGCCGTCCGCTCGTCAGGAGCGGCGCGGAACTCGTCTCCAGCGTCAGGCACGGACGAGAGACCCAAGACCTCAACCGGCATCGAGGGACCAGCCACCTTGACCTGTTCGCCCTTGTCGTTGATCATCGCTCGGACACGACCCCACGCAGCACCGGCGACGATCGGGTCACCAATCTTGAGTTCGCCCTTGTCGACGAGGATCGTTGCGACCGGACCACGGCCCTTGTCGAGGTTGGCTTCGAGCACTACGCCCTTGGCGCGACCGGTGGGGTTGGCCTGCAGATCTTCGAGTTCGGCGACCACGAGCAGTTGCTCGAGCAGGTCATCGATACCGAGGTTCTGAGTCGCCGACATCTCGACGACAATCGTGTCGCCACCCCATGACTCGGGGACGAGTTGATGTTCAGCGAGTTGGGTGAGCACGCGCTGCGGATCGGCGTTGTCTTTGTCGACCTTATTGACGGCCACGACGATCGGGACGTCGGCAGCGCGGGCGTGGTTGATGGCCTCGATCGTCTGTGGCATGACGCCGTCGTCAGCAGCCACCACGAGCACGACGATGTCGGTCGCCTGGGCACCACGGGCACGCATCTGAGTGAACGCAGCGTGACCGGGCGTGTCGATGAAGGTGATCTTGCGACCATCCTTGTCGACCTGATACGCACCGATGTGCTGGGTGATGCCACCGGCTTCCCCAGCCACCACATTGGCGGACCGAATCTTGTCGAGCACGGTCGTCTTACCGTGGTCAACGTGGCCCATGACCGTGATCACCGGCGGGCGCGGCTGCAGCAGCTCCTCGTCGTCGTCATCGCTGTCATCAAACATCGCCTGGAGCTCGACTTCTTGCTCCTGACCCGGATCAACGAGCAGCAGGTCGACACCGAGTTCGAGCGCAAACAACTCCATGTGATCGTCAGACAGACCGACCGTGGCGGTGAGGAACTCACCATGCTGCAACAGGAACTTGACGACGTCAGCCGCCGTGCGGTTCATCTTTGGACCGAACTCCTGAGCCGACACGCCCCGCTCGACGACGACCGTACCGGTGGGCACCGGTGCATCGCGTGAGGTGTAATTCTGCTCCTGGGGCTGCAGCTCGTCACGGTCACGACGGCGGCGGCGCTTGCTGCGATTCGGTGGGCGACGCTGCCCGCTCGGGCGACCGTTGGCACCGGGACGACCTGGGCCGCCACCGCCGGGACCTCCGGGGCCACCGCCGGGGCCACCGGGGCCACCGGGGCCACCACCGTAACCGGGACGCGCCCCTCCGCCTGGGCCGCCACCGGGGCGGCCCTGATATCCACCGGTACGACCGCCGGCGCCACCGCCTGGGCCGCTCGGAGCGCCACCAGGACGCGAACCGCCCGGACGGGCCGAACCGGGAGGCGGCGGAATCGGACGACCTGTGGTCGCCGACACCGGACGACCAGGGGGCGGCGGAATCGGACGACCACCAAGCGACTTCGGCGGCCCTGGAGGCGGCTTCGGTAGATCAGCGGCGGGACGTGTGGTCGGAAGGGTGGTCGGAAGGGTGGTCGGACGGGTGGTCGGACGGGTGGTCGGACGCGCAGCCGACACGTCGTGGCGTGTGGTGGGACCGGCAGCCGGACGCGCAGTCGGCACGTCGTGGCGTGCGACCGGCGGCCGGGCAGCTCCAGCTTCCGGGCGGCCACTTGTGATTCGACCCGGACTTGAAATCGTGGCTTTTGGCTCGACGACAGCAGCGACAACGTCGACGACGGGTGCGGGCGGCTCTGCGGCAACCGGCGCTTCGACGACGGCTACTTCGGTAACCGGTGCTTCGACGACGGCTACTTCGATGACCGGTGCCGGCACCGAAATGGCTGCGACAGGCACAACTTCAACGGCGGGCTCAGCGACAACAGGGGCCGGCGTTTCAGCGACTGGCGTCGATGCTTCGACCACAGGCACCCGGGCGGCAACTTCGGCAGACGAGACCGCCGCTTTCTTGGCAGCGGCTTTCTTCGCAGTCTCCAGCTTTTCGGGCTCGGGGGGCTGCTCATCACGAACCAGACCGTCGCGATGCGCACGACGACGCATCATGTCGGAGTAGGCCTCGTTGAGTGAGGACGAGTGGCTCTTGACAGGAATGCCGAGAACAGCACAAAGGTCAACCGCCTCTGTGTTCGTCAGGCCGAGTTCCTTGGCCAATTCGTGTACTCGTAAATTCTTCGCCACGCTGCGGGCAACCTTTCGTCAGTTCATCAGTCTCGCATGGGCGGAGGCAATCCCCACCCGGTCAGCCGTTCATGTCGGCCGTGAGTCCATCAATCGTGTCTGGACGCACCGAAGTGCCCCAGGCTCGGTTAAACGCTTTTCTCCGTCGAGCAGGCTCGACGCATTCCGGACCGCACAGCCACGCCCCGCGACCGGTCGCGCGGCGATCGATTCGAACTGACCCATCGGCGTCAACGACGCAGCGGAATAGTTCGATCTGCGGACGCCGTTTCCGACATCCGATGCACGTGCGGATCGGAACATGGGATTCATTCGGCTGGAGCATCCTGTGCCTCGACCGGATGATCCACTTCGACTTCGGCGGCGGGCTCGTCGGCTCCGGGCTCGGCAGCCGTCGGTGTCCCTCCGGCCCATTCCGCCTGGCTCATCACTGAACCATCGGCGGCGTGCCATTCCATCTCGCCGGACTCGGCGTTGGGTACCCATTCACCCTCGTCGTACTCGACCGGGTCGTCGCGGTAGCCGCCAGCAGGAATCCCCTCGGCGACTTGCGTCTCGGAGCGGATGTCGACCCGCACGCCGGTGAGGCGAGCTGACAAGCGAGCGTTTTGCCCTTCACGGCCAATCGCCAGACTCAGCTGGTGATCAGGGACAATCACGTCGGCTTGCGTGCCGTCAGCCGAGATGTTGACCCGGCTGACCTTTGCGGGCGACAGCGCCTTGGCGACGAAATCGGCCAGGTCCTCGCTGTAGGGAACGATGTCGATCTTCTCGCCGCGCAACTCGGTGACAACCATCCGCACGCGAGCACCACGTGCACCAACGCAGGCACCAACCGGATCGACGTTGTGATCGTTCGACCAAACGGCGATCTTCGTGCGATGCCCTGGTTCGCGGGCGCAGGCCTTGATCTCGACGATGCCGTCGGCGATCTCTGGCACTTCGAGTTCGAATAGACGCTTGATCAGGCCGGGGTGCGTACGGGACACGACGATCTGCGGACCCTTGGCGGTCTTGCGTACCTCGACGATGTACGCCTTTGAGCGGTCACCAGGCTGCGGACGCTCGTACGGAACCTGCTCGGCCTGCGGCAGCAGCGCCTCGACTCGACCGAGGTCAAGCAACGTGTAGCGGGTGTCAGTCTGTTGGATGATGCCGGTGACGATGTCACCTTCGCGGTTGGCGTACTCCTCGAACTTGCGGTCACGCTCGACTTCACGGATCCGCTGGCTCATCACCTGACGGAAGGTCTGTGCGGCGATTCGGCCGAGCTCTTCCCGCTTTGGAGTGTCGTCGCGCTCGTTGATCCAGTTGCCGTCCTCGTCGACGTCGTATGCAGTAAACGTGAACTCCATCGAGTCAGGATTGACCTCGACAACGACCTCATCGGCGGCACCTGGACGACGCTTGTAAGCACTCGCCAACGCTTCGACCAGGACATGGAGGAGGGCGTCGACTGACAAACCCTTCTCCTGTGCGAGAAGACGAATGGCTTCGCTCATATCGAGATTGCTCACGATGGCTCCTTCTTGCTCTGCGACTGTTTCTTAGCGGCCGGTTTCTTGGCAATCGGCACGCCCTTGCCCGCCGGCTTCTGTTGCGGGCCCCATTCGAACACCGTGCGGGCCCGATCGATCGAGGCGATTGTGACGACCTGATCGACTGGTTCGTCCGGATTGGAGTCGTCAACCCGTATGGTCGCCGTCTTGTCGTCGGCGGCAATCAGCAGACCTTCGAGGCGACGCTGCTCGGCGTCAATGTTGCTCAGCCGAACATTGATTCGTTTGCCAACCTCACGCTGGAAATGGGCAGGAATTCGCAACGTGCGCTCGACGCCGGGGCTGGTGACCTCAAGCGTGTATTTGCCTGGAACCGGGTCGTCATGATCGAGCTGCCGAGAAATCAGGCGGGTCGCCAGCGACAGCTTTTCCATATCGACACCGGTGGGCGAGCCAGGGGGCGTATCAAGCGTCACTCGCCAGGTCCCACCACGCAGCTCGATATCGTACACATCGAGTTCCAAATCGGAGGCGATTGGGTTGACAAGGGCTCGAAGCCGTTCGAGGACTGGGCCTTCTGACATGTTGATTCGCCTCCTTTCATGAAACAAGGCGTGGGGTTTGAGCCCACGCCTTTTCGGTAACGCACCAAATAGGGACCCCGGAGTATACCTCAAACCAGGGGTATCTTGCCTGGGTGCTCCGGATGTCAACCCTCTTCCTGCGAACACTTCGTGACGACCCTTCGGACGCCGAGGTTGCTTCCCATCGATTGCTCGTTCGTGCCGGCTACATCCGGCGCGCCGCGTCCGGCAGTTTTTCGTGGCTGCCGCTCGGCTGGAACGTGTACCGCAACGTCGAGCGTGTGATTCGGGAGGAAATGGACGCCGCCGGCTTCCAGGAAGTCCATTTTCCTGCGCTGCTGCCTAGGGAACCGTACGAGGCAACCGGCCGCTGGACTGACTACGGCGACAATCTCTTCCGCCTCAAAGACCGTCGCGGAAACGATTTCCTGCTGGCACCGACCCACGAGGAGATGTTCACACTAATCGTCAAGGACCTCTACGCCTCATACCGCGATCTGCCGCTGTCGATCTACCAGATCCAGACGAAGTACCGCGACGAGGCGCGCCCGCGGGCCGGACTGTTGCGCACCCGCGAGTTCGTGATGAAGGACTCGTACAGCTTCGACGTTGACGATTCTGGGCTCCAAGCGTCCTACGACAAGCACCGCGCCGCATACATCAAGACGTTTGACCGGCTGCGTCTACCGTTCGTGATCGTCTCGGCAATGTCTGGAGCGATGGGTGGTTCCGCTTCAGAGGAGTTTCTCGCTCCGATCGACGTCGGCGAAGACACGTTCGTTCGGTGCACGTCGTGCGACTACGCCGCCAACGTCGAGGCTATTCGGGTGCCGGTACCGGCAGTCATCTCTTTTGACGGTTTGCCATCGGCCTTGGTCGTTGACACACCAAACACACCGACGATCCAAACACTGGTCGACCATCTCAACGCTCACCCCGAGTTCGCTCGCCACGAGGGGCCGTGGACAGCCGCCGACACGATGAAGAACGTCGTCGTAAAACTGCGCCACCCTGACGGCACGACCGAGGCGTTGGCAATTGGCATCCCCGGTGATCGGGAAGTCGATGAGAAGCGACTCGCGGCGCAGATCTCGCCTGCCGAGTTGGAAGCATTCGACGAGAAGGATTTCGCCGCCAACGCCTACCTCGTAAAGGGCTATATCGGACCAGGTGCACTCGGTCTCACTGGAACGTCAGGGATTCGTTTCCTCGTCGATCCTCGGATCGTCGATGGCACCCGCTGGGTGACCGGAGCGAACGAGTCGGGCAAGCACGTGATCGACCTGACGTACGGGCGGGACTTCACGGCCGACGGCGTGATTGAGGCAGCCGAAGTGAGGGCCGGTGACGTGTGCCCAGCATGCGGTTCCGATGTCGAGATTGCCCGTGGGATTGAGATCGGCCACATCTTCCAGCTCGGCCGCAAGTACGCCGAGGCACTCGGTTTGACCGTGCTCGACCAGCACGGCAAACAGGTCACCGTCACGATGGGCTCGTACGGAATCGGTGTGTCGCGAGCCGTTGCGGCGATCGCCGAAGCGTCGCACGACGAACTTGGCCTGTGCTGGCCGCGTGAGATCGCGCCGGCCGACGTGCACCTCGTGATTGCCGGTAAGGAAGGTGGCCCGCAGCGTCCTGCCGCCGAGGTGCTCGCCGCCGAAATGGAAGCCGCCGGCCTGCGAGTCCTGTTCGACGACCGCGACGGCGTCTCCCCCGGCGTCAAGTTCAAAGACGCCGAACTGATCGGTGTCCCCACGATCGTGATCGTCGGGCGAGGCATCGAAGAAGGCCTCGTTGAGGTCAAGGACCGCAAGTCGAACACCCGCCAAGACATCGCTGTGTCAGACGTCATCGAACACCTCCGCCATTTGGATTAACCGCCCCGTTCCGGTCACTCCGCCAGATGCCGCACTTGGGCTGTCACTGCGACGGTCACCGTCCAACTGACCGAGTGATCCCGACGCTGGCGCCGAGACCGCTTTTACCGTGTTGTTTCGTTGATGTATTGCCAGTGTTGGTCGTGGTGCATCACGAGACGGTGTCGTTGGCCGGTTTCGTCACCGGTGCCGGTGAGATAGCTGGCGTCACCTGCCCAAAGGCACACGCCTGTCCCCGACGACATGCGCGACATCTCGGTGGCGAACGCGGGCGGCTCGATCGTCGCCACCCACGCCATCGCAGCATCGACACCGTCGAACTTGCCGAGTTGGTCAAGCGTCACGAATGTCGGCGGGGCGATCTCGATCTCACCGCGGTCACGCATCGCCAGAGCCTCCGCCGGGGCGACCCACTGATGATCGTGAATCTCGTGCCCGTCGACCCCGACGTCACCATGATCATCGTGCGAGGCCGCCATGAAAAACCATGTCGAGAATCGGCGTGGGGCTGCTTGCGGAGGGAGCCAGTGGCTCAGGTACGCCAGCGACTGCTCGTCGATCGCCAGACCGACCTCTTCCATCGACTCACGTACAGCCGCCCGGCGCGCCGCCGGTAACGGATCGGGAGCGGTCCCATCCGGCACGTCGTCGTCCTCGATCACGCCACCGGGAAACGCCCACATGCCGCCGAATGCCGTCTTCGAGCTGCGCCGGATCATCAACACCTCAAGGCCGTCGACGCCATCACGAACGAGCACCAGCGTGGCCGCCGGCACTGCGCGGCGCTCCACGTTCTGATGATCAGGGATGTCGAGCTGCATGACCACCATCGTCAGGCGAAGGCTGCTCGGAGGAGGGAAACGCTCTGGTCGATCGCTGCACCAGCGGCCGGCAACGCCAGCCGGAAGCCGTAGAAACCGTGGATTTGCCCCGGAAATCGGCGCATCGTGACGTCGACGCCGAGCGAACGCATCCGCTCGGCGTAGGCCTCACCCTCGTCGCGCAGTGGGTCATACTCGGCGGTGATCACAAACGCCGGCGGCACAGCCGCGATGACTTCGTCGGAAGCACGCAACGGCGACACGCGAGCATTCTCCGGGCCAACTCCCGAACCGTCCAAATAGTGACCTGTGAGCCACTCCATTGCAGATTTCGTCAAGAAGTAGCCGTCGGCATTCTCAGCGACCGACGGCGACTGCATCGTCAGATCGGTTGCCGGGTAGATCAGCAACTGGAACACGAGCCTGCTACCGAATGCCTGGGCGACGAGCGCCGACAGGTTGCCGCCGGCAGAGTCGCCACCAACAGCGACGCGAGCCGGATCGCCGCCCAACTCGACAGCATGATCGAGCACCCAGACGGTCGCCGCCAAGCAGTCATCGACTGCAGCCGGGGCCTTGTGTTCCGGTGCAAGTCGATAATCGAGCGACACCACGATGCAACCAGCTCCAGCGGCGAGATCGCGACTAACCCCGTGATAGTGCTGCGGGCCCCCGATCGTCCATCCACCACCGTGGATGTAGATCAGCACCGGAAATGGACCGACCCCGTGCGGGGTGTAGATGATCGACCCTACGCCGCCAATCTCACGTTCTTCGACCGACGCGACATCGCCGCCCTCACCACAGAGCGGTGCCAGCATGTCCATTCCGAGCCGAGCGTCCTCGAGCGTCTGCTCGTGGAGCGGCGGCGCTCCTGCTGCTTCGAGCTGGGTGAGGAATGCTGCGACTGCCGGATCAAGTGCCATATCACGATCGTGGCACATGCGACGATTACGAGCGCCACCGAACGAGGTCGCCGTCGATCTCGCTGATCGAGGTGCGACCAGTCAGCGCCATCGTTCGCTCGACACCTTGCTTCATATACGTCAGCATCTGATCGACGCCTCGCTCGCCAGCAGCACCCATCGCATACAGGTAGGCCCGCCCGATCGAACAAGCGTCGGCACCCAGGGCGATCGCTTTCACGATGTCGCTCCCGCGCCGCACGCCGCCGTCGACGATGATCGTCGATCGGCCCTGGACGACCTGCGCGACAGATTCGACCAGTTCGATCGGTGTCGGTGCATCATCAAGCTGCCGGCCGCCATGGTTTGACAGCGCAATCCCCTCGACACCGGAGTCCACGGCCCGTTCGGCGTCACCGACGGACTGGATGCCCTTCAACATCAGCGGACCGTCCCAAATCGAACGCAACCAATCGACATCAGACCACGACAGCTTCTGATCGAAGTTCTGCATCACGTGCTCAGCCATCGGGATGTTGTCAGCTGAACCGTGTCCTTGATGGTGTGCCACGTTGGCAAACGTCAGCGGTTCGTGGGTCAGGAAGTCGAGCGTCCACGCAGGGTGCACGATCCCGTCGATGATTGTCCCCGGGCCGATCTGCGGCGGGATCGAGAAGCCGCGACGCACATCGCGTTCGCGTCGTCCCAGCACCGCGGTGTCAACCGTCAGCCACAGCCCGTCGTAACCGGCGGCTGCTGCCCGACCGACCAACTCCTTCACCAGACCACGGTCTTTCCACGTGTAGACCTGGAACCACTTGTTACCGTCGGAAACGGCGGCGACTTCTTCGATCGAACGCGTACTCATTGTCGACAGCGAGTATGGAAGGCCAGCCCGTGCCGCCGCCCGGGCGACCGACAACTCGCCTTGCGAGTGGGTGAGGCGGGTGTACCCGGTCGGGGCCAGCATCAGAGGCAACGAGACGCGTTTTCCGAACAGGACGGTCGACGTGTCGATCTGGCTGACATCGCGCAACACGTTGGGAATGAACTCCAGCTTCGAGAACCCGGCGACATTGCGCGCCAGCGAGCGCTCGTCCTCCGCTCCTCCATCGATGTAATCGAACACGCCCCGCGGCAGGCGTCGCTTGGCGATCGTGCGCATGTCGTCGACCGTGATCGCTTTGCGGAGCCGACGGGCTACGGGGTCGAGCTCGAACTTCCGAAACTGGACCACCGATCGAAATGTGTCCAACATGCGCACCGTGCGAGCGTACGCAGCTTGGGTGCCGACCGGCGAGACCTGATCTGCGATACTGACAACATGATTAGTTACGCGATCCTGTACCCGACGACCGACGATTCGCACTTCGACATGGACTACTACACGACCACGCACATGCCGATGTTTGCTGAAGCGCTGGGCGAGGCCTGTCACGGATGGGGTGCCAGCGCCGTGACCGGCGGCAAGTACGCGTGTATGGGGTGGGCGATGGTCGAAAGCGCCGACGCCTTGAATGCGACCCTGGCCGAGCACGGTGCCAAACTCATGGACGACGTCTCGAACTACACCAACATTCAGCCAGAAATAATTATTGGCGACGTCGTCGTCTAACGAGATA
>JANOTN010000102.1:0-8951 GCA_031416375.1 Ilumatobacteraceae bacterium | reverse complement strand
CCGAGGCGAACAAGCGGCCGTCGGGGGCGTATTCGACGTTGTTCTGGTTGGTGTCTGCGCCATCGCTGCAGCGGCTGATGCCGGCCGGATCTCCAACCGCTGCGGTGTCGACGAGACCGACGCCGCTTCCCTCGGTGTAGGGCGCGCCTGTGTCGCCCTCGTAACTGACCGTATCGACCACGGCGGAGGAGAAGATCAGCGCCACGGCGTCTGGCGCGCCGTTCTGGATGAAGTCGGTGTCGGGTGTTGCGTCGAGGTCGCAGTTGGTCGTGTTTGCGGCGTTGGCGCAGACGACGAAGTAATCGCCGGCGGCGAGACTGACGTCGGGCAGCGCCAACGTCCGGTAGCTCACCGCTCCACCCAGGCTCCCGTTGATAAATTCCACGGTCACGCCGCCTAGGGCGACCGGGTTGGCACCGACGTTCTTGATCTCGAGGAATTCGGCGGCATCGGTGCTCGGTTGGTCGTAGTCGATTTCGTTGATCACGAGCGTCGGCAGGGCGACGAGTTCCGCCGTGGTGAATGTGATCAAGGCGCCCGATTCCATCGAGTCAGGTGGGTCGCCGGCGTCTTGGTCAGTCACGCCCGCGGCAGCCACGGTGAGCGTGCAGGATTCGCCGTTCACAAAATCGAGATCTGGGTCGAGCGAGAACGTGTCAGGACCTCCGGTCACGACGGCCGAATGCACTCCGCTGCTCGTGCAATCGATCGAGAACCAGTCGCCGATGGCATCGACAGGTTCACTGAAGGTGATCGACAGCGTTGTGTCGAGGGCGACGTTGGTCGCTCCGTTCGTCGGCACCGTCAGCTGCACGGAGGGTGCGATGTCGAACGCAGATGCGGTCGCAGAGATGTCGTCGATGCCGACCCATTCATCGCTCCCGACAGCGTTTGCAGTGATGATTCGGACCTGGACCAGCGGTTGGTCGTTCGCAGCCGAAGGAAGCGTGATCGCGACCGGTGTGACCTGCGTGGCGATGCTCGGTCCGGTCGTGGCATCGGCGACGAAGCCTGCGGGAACGTTGGTGAACAGTCCTGTGGGCCCGACGCGGTACTGGAGCGCGACCGGCTGAATCGAGTTGTCGGCAGAAGCGTCGATGTCACGCAGGGTGTAGGCCACGCTGATGTTGCTGCTGCCGGTGGTGTTCAGATGAAGCAGAAGATACGGCGCGTCGGCGGTCCCCGAACCTTGGAGCGCGACCACCGGATCGGTGATCTGGAATTCGGCAACTCCGCCTGCTGTCAGCGTGTTGGGCGTGGTCTGGTTGGCGATCACATCGAGGTCCGGTGGCAGTGCTGTGGATACTCCCAGGAGTGTCTGGGGATCGGTGCCGGCCGACGTGGTGATGTCCTGACCAAGGAAGCCGACGATTCCAGGAACCGCAGCCCAATCGTCGTTGGCCGTGATCAAACCGGTGTCGGTCCAATTCTGCGCGAATGGCGTTGCCTGCGGGGTCGAGTTGGCGGCAGCGGGTACCGCACCCGCCACGATCAATGCGATCACAAGCACCGTCCCCAACAATCCGCGTCTGACCTGGCTGTTGTAGTTCATGACTGCTCCTCTCAACTTGCCCGATTCGAACGTAGTTCCTCTCCGTCAACCGGCGCCAGGGTTACCCGGTGAATCTTGGTCAGACCCTCGTCAACTGCCAGGAGCGCCAACCTGGAACCGCACGCTTTGGCAACAGTGCGTGACGCGGTACGGTCGCGGATTGTGACCACACAAGCCACATTCGAACGCCACCGCTTTGCAGATGCGCTCCTGGACGCCGGGCCCGATGCGCCCACGTTGTGCGAGGGGTGGACGACCCGCGATCTCGCCGCACATGTCGTGCTCCGTGATAGTCGCCCTGACGCCACTCCCGGAGCGTTCGTGTCGGCGCTGGCGAAGTACACCGAGAAGGTTCAGCTCAAAATTGCCGCCGGGGATTGGGACGAGATCGTCGAATCCGTCAGATCCGGCCCACCCCGCTGGTCTCCGGCTCGGATCGACGCGGTTGATCGGCTGATTAACACGACCGAGTTCTTCGTCCATCACGAGGACGTTCGTCGCGCCGCTGAGCCGTGGGAGCCGCGCCAGCTACCAGACGATCTCGTCAACGACCTCGATGCGGCCCTCAGGCGGATGGCCAAGCTGTTCGCCCGCAAGGCACCAGCCGGTCTGACCTTGCAACCCGACGACGGGCGCGCCACGATCGTCGCCAAGGAGAGCGAGCCGATGGTCACCGTGACCGGCCCGGTCGGCGAGTTGGTGCTCTGGATCTTTGGTCGCCAAGCCCATTCCGATGTGACCTATGACGGCGACGCTGACGCCGTCGAAGCCCTCCGCACCGCCAGCTTCGGGATCTGACCGGCGTGAACACGTTGCCGAAGAAACGGCCCTCACGCGTCGTGATCGAGCCGGTCAGCCCAGTTGTCGACGGCGGCCGGTTCCCGGCGAAAGCGGCACTCGGGGAAACTGTCCGCGTTGCAGCCGACGTGTTCGCGGACGGTCATGACGCAGTCGCCGGATCGCTGCGCTGGCGGTCGGTCGACGCAGCCGGGAAGCCGTCGAAGTGGATCGAGACGTCGCTCGTCCCTGACGGCAACGATCGCTGGACGGCGTCGTTCACCCCCAACCAACTCGGGCGTCATGAGTGCGAGATCACTGGGTGGTCGGATCGGCCTGAAACGTGGCGTCATGGAACCGCCACCAAGTTCGCCACCGACGTTGACGTGTCAGTCGAACTGCTCGGCGGCATCACGATCGTCGAGAACCTGATCACCAACGCCACGAAAGCGAAAGCCAAGACCGACCTCGTTGATCTTCGACGACTGCTTGCCGAGTTACAAATCGGCGACGCCTCGTCGCTCGGCGACACACGATGGAGTGAGATCTTCTGGCGACACGGTTCACGTGAGCCGCTGGCTACGAGCGGTGCATTCCCCGTTGATGTCGACCCCGAACGTGGACGGTTCAGTTCGTGGTACGAGTTCTTCCCGCGCTCAACTGTCGCACCGGCAACCGGACACGGCACGCTCCGCGACGCTGTCGAGCGACTCGACTACGTCGCCGCCATGGGGTTCGACGTGGTGTACCTCCCGCCAGTCCATCCGATCGGTGCAGTCAACCGCAAGGGCAAGAACAACACGGCTAACCCGGAAACCGGAGATGTCGGCAGTCCGTGGGGTATCGGCGACCACCTCAGCGTGAACCCCGATCTCGGCACGATCGCCGATCTGTGTCATCTGATCGATGAGGCGCGCACACGCGGACTTGAGTTGGCGCTCGACATCGCGTTCCAATGCACCCCCGATCATCCGTGGGTCACACAACATCCCGAGTGGTTCACGAAACTGGCCGACGGGTCGATTCAGTACGCCGAGAACCCGCCCAAGAAGTACCAGGACATCTACCCGATCAACTTCGAGTCGGATGACTGGGAGGCGCTCTGGCACGGGCTCGCCGATGTAATCCGGTTCTGGATCGCGCAGGGCGTCACGATCTTCCGCGTCGACAATCCGCACACCAAGGCTTTTCCATTTTGGGAGTGGGCGATGGCGTCGATCCGTAACGATCATCCAACGACAATCTTCCTTGCCGAAGCGTTTACGCGACCACGCGTGATGGAGCGGCTCGCCAAGCTCGGATTCAATCAGTCGTACACGTACTTTACGTGGCGTCAGTCGGCGGCCGAACTACGTGAGTATTTCACCGACCTGTCGACACGGACGGTCGACTACTTCCGCCCAAACGCCTGGCCGAATACTCCGGACATTCTGACCGAACAACTGCAGCATGGCGGCCGTCAGGTCTTCACCACCCGAGCGATTCTGGCGGCGACGCTGTCAGCGAACTGGGGGATATACGGGCCTGCTTACGAGCTCCTGGATCACCGTGGGCTCAAACCGGGAGGTGAGGACTACCTCAACTCCGAGAAGTATCAGACCCGCCAGTGGGACCTCGACGACCCAGATTCGATTGCTCCGCTGATCACCCGACTCAACCAGATTCGTCGCAGTCAGCCGGCGCTCCAGCATCTCCGCACGCTGCGCTTCCACGACGCCGATTCGTCGGAGGTGTTGTGTTTCACGAAGACCGATCCACTCGGTGTTGGTGACACGATCCTCGTGATCGTCAACGTCGACACACATCATCGTCAGGCGGGCAACGTTCATATCGACCCTGCCTCGTTCGGGATCGGCCTCGGCGACGACGACGAGTTCGACATCCACGATCTGCTCGGCGGCGGCACATACCGGTGGCGCGGCTGGCACAACTTCGTCGACCTCACACCCGGTCGAGGCAACGCCCATATTTTCGCTGTCCGAACGGTTCCCCCGGTGAAGGATGAACCGTGAGCTGCCACACGATCCCCGATCTTGATTTGCACTTGCTCGGCGAGGGCACCCACAGGAGGCTGTACGAGCAGCTCGGTGCGCACACCACCGACGGCGGCACCCGGTTTGCCGTCTGGGCACCGTCCGCCCGTGCCGTGCACGTGATCGGTGATTTCGACGACTGGGTGGGCGAGCACGAAATGCATCCACAGGGTTCGTCGGGCGTGTGGTGTGCGTGGGTCGATGGTGCCGGAATCGGCAACAGCTATCGGTTCCGGATCACATCCCAATCGGGGCACCGGGTCGACAAATCCGACCCTGTCGGCGCAGCCCATCACGAACCGCCATCGATCAATTCTCTGATCGCTGATCTCTCGCACGCCTGGGCCGACGCAACCTGGATGGAAGGGCGCCACGATCGCCATCGGCTCGATGCACCGATGTCGATCTACGAGATGCATCTCGGCTCGTGGGGTCGAACGGTTTCGCCCGGCCAGCGGTTCCCCACGTACGACGAACTGGCCGATCCGATTGCCGATCACTGCCTTGCGCACGGCTTCACCCACGTCGAGTTGCTCCCGATCATGGAGCACCCATTCTCTGGGTCGTGGGGCTATCAGACGACCGGTTACTTCGCACCGACGTCGCGCTACGGGTCCCCGCAACAACTGATGGCGATGATCGATCGGCTCCATCAGCGCGGCATAGGCGTGCTGTTCGACTGGGTGCCCTCGCATTTCCCGACCGACACCCATGGCCTCGCCGAGTTCGATGGAACCCACCTGTTCGAACACGCTGACCCACGCCAGGGTTTCCACCCCGACTGGAATTCGGCGATCTTCAACTATGGCCGCAACGAGGTTCGAGCGTTCCTGATTTCGAGCGCAATGTGTTGGCTCGACCGGTTCCACGTCGACGGCCTGCGGGTCGATGCGGTTGCCTCGATGCTGTATCTCGACTACTCGCGCAAGCACGGCGAGTGGATTCCGAACATGTACGGCGGCCGTGAGAACCTCGAGGCGATCGGGTTCCTACGGCAACTCAACGAGGCCGTCTACGGCGAATATCCCGATGTCGTCACGCATGCCGAGGAGTCAACCGCGTGGCCGAGCGTCAGCCGCCCGACGTATCTCGGTGGCCTCGGGTTCGGTGGCAAATGGGATATGGGCTGGATGCACGACACGTTGCAGTACCTGCAGCGCGATCCGATCCACCGCACCTGGCATCACGACGAGGTCACGTTCCGATCGGTGTACATGGGGAGTGAGCATTACGTGCTACCGCTCAGCCACGACGAGGTCGTGCATGGCAAGGGTTCGTTGCTCGCCAAGATGCCCGGTGACAACTGGCAGAAGTTCGCCAACCTGCGGATGTTGTATGCGATGCAATGGTGCCAGCCGGGCAAGAAGCTGTTGTTCATGGGGTGCGAGTTCGCACCGTGGAGCGAGTGGAATCACGAGGCGACGCTCGATTGGTCGCTCCACGATGCGCCGATGCACGAGGGCGTGCGATTGCTGCTGGCCGATTTGAATCGCGTGTATCAACGTGAGCCGGCGATGCACCGAGGCGACAGTGAGGGCCACGGCATGCAATGGATCGAGGCACACGACTCGGCCCGGGGAGTGTTTGCCTGGCTGCGGCTCGACCCATCCGGTCGATCGCGCCCAGTCGTCGTGGCGATCAATGCGACGCCAGTCCCTCAGTACAACTACCGCCTGGGTGTTCCCATTGCGGGCCGTTGGAGTGAACTGCTCAACTCCGACGCTGAGATCTATGGCGGCGGCGGGATCGGCAACTTCGGTGGAGTGGTGACGGCACCGCTCGACTCCCACGATCACCGCCAATCGATCGTGATCACCGTCCCGCCATTGGCAGCCGTGCTGCTCGCCCCCGACGCCTGACGTTGCCGACCGACCCGCTGTGCTCACAAATCGTCGAGCGACATTGAGCCGTCATAGTCGCAATGGTTACACCCGTGCTTTGGCGCGTCGGCGCGGATCAGACAATCGAAATCCACTTCATCGGTCCCGACATCTAATCGCTTATCAAACGAGTAGGAGCTGCGACTCTGGTTGTTGGTTGGTGTCGGGTGTGTGGAGGTGTGTTCCGTCTGGTCGGGTGATTTGCCAGTTGCCGTCGGGTTGTCGCCGGGCGGTGTATCGGTGTTTGTGTTTGAACAGGTTGTGCCGTTGACACGCAACCCCAGCGTTGGCAGCATCTGTTTGTCCGCCGGTGCTGTGGGGGTGGAGGTGATCGATTTGGGAGATCGCTGCCCGGATCGTGCAACCCAGCCAAAAGCATCTCGGCGACAACGCTACGAGAGCATCCCGTAATGGTCCGGTGAACAACCGTCGTAACCGTCCAGCATCAGTCACCACACCCGCAGCGTTGATGACCACTCGTCGGACTTGCCCGACGATCGCCAAGGCGACCGCTTGACGTGGGTCAACAGGGACACCGTCGACGGTTTCGCAACGCCGCCCCAGCACACCGGCCGGGTCAATCGTGACGGGTGTCCCGTCGAGTTGTTCACGTAGATATTGTTCGAACTGGTCGTGATCGATCACCAAATTGATCACCGGGTCAGCGAGTTTGCCGGTGTTGTTGGCGGTTGCTGCGGTCTCGAAGATCGCCACCAACGCATCAGCACGACGTTGACGATCTGTGCGTGGCATCAACACCGCAGACGCGGCGTGTCCGTGTTGTTGTCTGGTGGTTTCCCAGTCGGTCAAGAACTCTGCGTCACAGAAGGCGGTGAAGATGTTGTGCATCGTCGAGCCTTGGATCACACCATGGCTCGACGACCACGAGTATCCGTTACCGGTCTGCGTGAGTGAGGCGTTTCGGTGTTGGTGTGTCAGTTGATGGTCTCGGTGGGCGCCGTCAGCGTCGGCGAGTTGTTCCCAACGTTTCGTGACGGTCCGGAAATCGGTGAACTCCAACGCTTTCGCAGCGTCTAGCAGGATCTGTTCAGAACCCGGGAGTTGGTCGGCACAGCGTGGATTGGCATGCAGCACGGCGAGTTCGATGACTTGGTCGACACCGAGCGTCCCAGCAGCCAGCTCGCCACCAACCACTGTCAGGTCTCGAAACGTACGAGCCAGTTTGTGACGACGCGACGACTCAGCCGGCGAGGTGTTCGTCACAGCCGAATTCCAGGCCTTCACTGTGCGGTGACCGTCAGCGAGATAGTGACCAGTCATGTCACAGCGGTCAACGACACCGACGATCGCAGCCGTCAACTTCCGACGGGCGACTTCCAACTCCCACAACAACACATCCAGTTCGACGCCATCCAACCCAGCGACATCGCCCACCGAAGGCAAACAAATCATCACGGCCGTTCCGTCCATGACAATATCATACCGTACATAAGTTCGCCACACAACACACGCTGGTGAAGAACCCAGGAATTGTCCCCGATCAGAAATCGACGATTTCGAGACGACCATTGCGGGTCGCTGCGGCGAGGGTGTCATCCGATGTCGGTGCTGTGCAGGCCAGCACGTGGCGGCCTTCGGGACCACCGACTGCGCACGCGAACGCCGTCTGCGATGTCGTGATCCGGTGGGTGATCTCACCACTGGGTTCGACTCGCACCACCTCGGGAGCGAGCGCGTTGGCGACCCAGATGCCACCCCGCCCGTCGTCTGCGATTCCGTCTGGTACAACCATCGAACCATCAGCGAAAACGAGCGAGGCCCACGGTCGCCGGTTCGAGAGGGTTCCGTCGGTCGCCCGGTCGAACGCGGTGAGTTCCATGCCGAGCGTTTGGGCCACGACGAGCGTGCTGCCACC
The DNA here is from genome assembly GCA_031416375.1 of Ilumatobacteraceae bacterium. Classification (GTDB taxonomy): domain Bacteria; phylum Actinomycetota; class Acidimicrobiia; order Acidimicrobiales; family Ilumatobacteraceae; genus Ilumatobacter. Next base: position 833 of record JANOTN010000102.1, on the reverse strand, counting down.
ATCGAGCAACACCATCCCGTTCGGGAACAGCAATGAATCGGCGGCGACGGTCACCTCGCCACTCGGCGTGACGTATCCGAGCGATGCCATGAACGGCGCAGGGTCGGTGAACAATGCCCCGAACAACGCCTCGATACCGTGCTCGTTGATATAGCCGTGGAGGTCGAACCCGAAGTTGCCGACGTACGCCTGACCTGTGGCGTCGACGATCATGTCATTGGCGAGAAAGGTGGCGACTGCATTGAGGTCGGCGTGCGTGACGACCGAACCGTCGTGTTCGCGACACAGCACCTGACGTGCGATCATCGCAACCACGAGCAGACGCCCATCAGGGAGCCACCCCAATCCAGATGGCTGATCGTCGATCGACAGCTCGACACGCACGTCGCCGTCGAGTCCAACGCTGCACACCTCATGGGCGTAGAAATCGCTGAACCAGAATCGACCGTCGTGCCAGCGCGGCGCCTCACAGAAATAGCGACCCTCCGCCAGAACGGCTGCCTGCAGCGTGGTTGTCATCAAGCAAGTCTTGCCGGTGCGCCCCCAGGGGCTCGAACCCTGCGGACCCGGTTTGGGTTGGTGACACCCAGCGTGCATCAGTCCGGTTAGACAGCATATTCGTTCCCCACCAGCCTCAGTTTGGAGGTGCAACTAAAGTTGGAAGAGAGAGCAGAGGTCCAACCAAAGGGGACGTAAAGTTGTATCTTTCCCAGGTATGGACTCGCATGACTTCGTGGATTCGGTGTTCGGCCGACCCGGACGGTTTGGCGGGCCCCCAACTACTGTGTCTACCTTCCGCGACCGGTCCCCAGGTCTCTTGTCCTAGACGAGCG
>JANOTN010000101.1:0-2795 GCA_031416375.1 Ilumatobacteraceae bacterium | reverse complement strand
GCCTCCAGCTCGGCGATACGCACGTCCTCGAACGCGGCGACCGGATCGATCGCGTCGACTCGTAAACCGTGCGCGCCGAGCCCATCGATGATCTCGCGGGAGCGAGCAGTGCCCGGCGCTACGGGGGTAGCCCGGTGGTACCGCTCCCGCTCGGCGGGGGCTGCGCCCTCGACATCGGCGACGACTACTACCCGACCGTTGAGCTCAGGATGCATCGACAGCACCTGGGCTGCGACCTCGTCAGCGAAGGCCGGACGATCGGCCGGACGTTCGAGCTGCACGAGCATCTCCGCCGCCCGCAGGGTGGGGTGCGGGAGGTCGGTGACGTGCCGAGCCGCCGCAAACGCCGGCAACACGTCGGCCTGGATGTCGGCTACTACCACCACCGCCGTGGCCCGTGCCGCCCGCTTGCAAGCGCCGGTATCGGAGAAGCCACCCCGGTGGAACGCCACACGCAGATGCCCGTTCTCGGTGATTGCGGCGATCCGAATGTTTGCCTCACCGGCGCTCTTTTCATCGTCGGACCGCATCAGCAAAAGTTCCGTGTTTGTGGCACTGCGTAGGGCGTATACAGCACCCCCGGTGGCGGCGGACATGAACATCTCGTAGCCTCCCGCCGTGCGCAGCGACGTGCCTCGCTGGCGGAGTGCGTCCGCCGCCCGTAGCACTCGTAACGCATCGATCACGTCATCGACGAGGCGCTCGTGCGCCACGGCTCCCGACACCATCCACCCGTACGCCTCGGTCATCGGGTCGTCGTAACGGTCGACATTCACCGACAACTCGATCGGCCCTTGACCGGCATCCGGTGTCCGTCCGGACCGCTTGTGTGTATCGATGTCGGTGAAAACGGTACGCATCATCAGACGCCGTAACGCTGCGGGGTCGTCGAGCACGGCAGCCGGTACTGTCGACTTGCTGTGTGCCGCGGTGAGCGACAGGACCTCGCGAAGCACGACATCGAGCGGTACCAGGAAGGGCGTTTCGGCGTCAACCTTTCCCAGTGCTTCGACCACTGGCCCAGATCCGTCCATGAGCAAATCGATCACGTCGTCCATCTCCGTGCTGAATGGGAGTTGGGCACCGAAGAGCGCGTGCACGCGCCGACCCTCGGGTGTCGGGTCGAACATGCCGGTGTCGTGGAGGTAGGTGATGAGCAGTCCGTAGGCGATCAGGAAGGTCTGGCGATCAGGTGGCCGCGCCGGGAGCAGCCGACCGTTCGCCGTGGTCGCCAGGTCCACGAATGAGGCGGCGATGTCGCGCACGTGGACTACGCCATGATCGGCAAAGAGTACGGGGTGCGCTGCGGGATCAGCCAGGAAACGTTCGTCGTGACGGAGCACCTCGAGCGAGGCGTTTGCCTCGATCGGCTCCCAGAACCGCTGCTCGATCAGACGCCGCACCGATGCGTCGAGCAACCCGTCCAGGGCCGCCGAATCCCGCTCAGATCGCATGTTGCATTGTACCCATCTGTCCGCGGACGGATTCGCCGACGGAAGGGTCAGCCGGCGTCCAGTTCAATTATCGGCAGGATACGGTCGAAGGACTCGCCAGCGATCTCATGCACTGCCTGAATCGCCTGAGCAGTACCTTCAAAGCGGCACGAGACCGCTTCAACCGATGGCACGAACGTGCCTCCCAGGAATCGCACAGGGACCATCGATGGACTGCTGAACAACCCGTCGATGTCGCCACAGGACATCCAGGACTGTGTCGCCGAGATCCTCGCCAACAGCGGATTCCCGGCCGGCTGAGCAAGTTGCTCCCGCGCCGAGCGGGTTCGGCGGCGGTCTGTGTCCGAGGCGAGGTACATCGCACCGTTCGGTGTGTCGCAAATCACTCCTGATCGGATCGACGCTGTGAGGTACGGTTGGCTGTGACGATTTCGAGCACCGAGATCGACAGCCTGTACCGCTATGTGCCGCGTGTCGCCAGCGAATGGGATGTCGACGCGCCGGGTCGTTTGTGGCAGCAGATCGACTCGACGTTGTGCTTCGTCGATCTGTCTGGCTTTACCAAGCTGTCGGAACGTTTGGCACGACGCGGCAGGATCGGCGCCGAGGAGCTCACTGATGTCCTGAATCGGGTGTTTGGTCGGATGCTCGAACTGGCGTACGAACGCGGCGGTGCCCTGATCAAGTTCGGCGGCGATGCATTGTTGCTTCAGTTCGTCGGAGACGATCACCCCGTTCACGCCGCCTGCGCCGCCGTCGAGATGAGGGCTGCCCTACGTGAAGCGGCACAGTTCCAGACCTCGGTGGGTCGTGTCCCGCTGCGAATGTCCGTTGGCATCCACTCGGGCATCGTGCACGTCTTCAAGGTCGGCAGCTCTCATCGTGAACTTGTCGTGACCGGGCCCGCTGCGACGCAGGTGGCGTTGATGGAGAGCACAGCTGACGCCGGTGAAATCCTCGTGAGCCCCGAGACTGCGCGGCGGCTTCCTGGCGGTGCCGTGGGGCTCGCCAAAGGAGCCGGGCTGCTGCTGCGCTGGCGTCAGAGTCCGATCGCCAGCGTGGGCGCACTTCCTCGCCTACCGGTTCCGATCGAGACGATCGCCAATTCCTTACCCGTCGTGCTGCGCGGATATCTCGCCCAGGGAGCCACCGAAGCGGAGCACCGGGTTGCCACGGTTGGCTTCGTCAAATTCCAAGGAGTTGACGCTCTGATGGAATCGGCGGGGCCTGACGGCGTCGCCGATGCCCTGCACGAACTGGTTTCGGTGGCTCAGCACGCCGTCGACGCAGCAGGTGTCACGTTGCTCGGATCGGACCTCGACAAGGACGGCGGCAAGCTGA
>JANOTN010000100.1:0-7721 GCA_031416375.1 Ilumatobacteraceae bacterium | reverse complement strand
GGGGCGCCCCCCACGGGGCCCCCACCACAACCACTCGCCAAATCCCAGTGAAGGAAAGTGAAGCATGAAACGACGAACCACGCTTGTGTCCGTAGGTGTGGCGCTTGGTCTTGTGCTGATCAGCGCAGGAGCCGTCGGCATTGCCGTTCACGATCGGTCAGATACGGGCTCGGAGTTCGCCCCGATCGTCGCCGGCCAATCGATTGCGCTGCAGGGTCGGGTGCCCGGCGAATCGGTCGGGGCACTGATCGAACGTTTGAAGGCGCGGGTCGAAGGCACTCCCAATGACTACGTGTCGTGGGCAACCCTCGGTTTCGCCTATGTCGAGCAATCCAGGATCACCGCTGACACGGCCCTGTATGTCGATGCCGATGAGGCCCTTGCTCGCTCGCTCGAAATCAACGACATCGACAACTTTACGGCCTACACGGGGCTCGCCGCAGTTGCAGCGGCTCGACACGATTTTGCCAACGCCGAGCGGTATGCGCTGACCGGGTTGGAGATCAATTCCGCCAGCGCTTCGCTGTACGGCATCTTGAGCGACGCCCAGATTCAGTTGGGTAAGTACGACGAGGGGTTCGAATCCGTCCAGCGGATGGTCGACCTCTCACCAGACACAGCGTCACTGAGCCGCGTTTCGTACACACACGAGTTGACTGGTGACGTCGCAGAGGCAGAAGCCGTCATGCGACGCGCTCTCGACGATGCCCCGACCAACAACGACCGGGCGTTTACCCTGTTTCATCTGGGCGAACTTGCACTTGGCGAGGGTGACCCCGACACTGCGCTTGGCTTCTATCTCCAGGCGCTCGAGTTGGCGCCGGACAACGTCGCTGCGTTGTCCGGCAAGGCCCACGCGCTCGGCGTGACCGGGCAAGTTCTCACGTCGATCGACACCTACGACTTGCTCGTAGAGAAGGCACCGCTTGCAGACTTTCTGATCGAGTACGGAAACTTCCTTGAGGTTCATGGCATGACTGCCGAGGCCGGAGTGCTCTACGAACGGGCCCGGGCAACGATCGCCGTCGACACAGCCAACGGTGTGCGAACCGATGCCGGAATCATCTTCTTCGAGGCCGACCATGGTGACTCGAACACGGCGCTGCTCCTAGCCCAAAAAGGGCTCGAAGAGGGGCCATTTTTCGAGATGTACGAAGCCCTCGCCTGGGCGTTGTACATGAATGGCCGATATGGCGAGGCGCTCGATGCAGTCAAGCAGGCGCAGGAGATCGGGATACGCGATGCCCAACTTTACGTACGTTCGGCGCTCATCTATGAAGCGCTCGGTCACCACGAAAACGCGCTCAGCGATCTCCGAGTTGCGCGTGATATCGACCAGTACGTGAGTCTGCCTGCCGCTACCGAGCTCCTCGCCGAACTGGAATCGGTGACCTGATATCCATAGCTTGTGAGTCTCCTGGTCGCCTACAGTCGAAGCGTGACCAACGAACAGCACGACACGATTGATGCCTTGATGGTGGAGAATCGTCGGTTTCCCCCGAGCGAGGCGTTCAAGGCCGCGGCACTCGTGGTTGATACTCACCTATACGACGAGGCGGCGCAGGACGATGAGGCGTTCTGGGCTCGGCAGGCGGCCGACCTGGTGTCTTGGTCGAAGCCGTGGGAGACGATCCTCGAATGGAATCTGCCGTATTCGAAGTGGTTCATCGGGGGCGAGCTGAATGTCTCCTACAACTGTCTTGACCGGCACGTCGAGTCCGGCAATGGTGACCGAGTCGCCTTCCACTGGGTGGGGGAGCCGGGCGATGCCCGCACGATCACGTACGCACAATTACGCGACGAAGTCGCGCAGTTCGCCAATGTCCTGAAAGGACTCGGCGTCACGAAGGGCGACCGGGTCAACATCTACCTGCCGATGATTCCCGAAGCCGCAGTGGCGATGCTGGCCTGCGCCCGGATTGGTGCGCCGCACAGTGTCGTGTTCGGAGGCTTCTCTGCCCAGTCACTCGGTGATCGGATCAACGACGCCGAGGCGAAAGTACTGATCACCGCTGACGGCGGTTATCGCCGAGGCGAAGTGTTCCCACTCAAACCGGCAGCAGACGAAGCCGTCGCTCAAACGACGACGATTGAACACGTTGTTGTCGTCCAGCGTGGCGGCAATCCCGTCTCGATGGTCGAGGGACGCGACCATTGGTACCACGATCTGATGGAGGGCGCGTCGACCGTTTGCCCTCCTGAGCCGATGGGCTCCGAGGACCTGCTGTTTTTGCTGTATACGAGCGGTACCACCGGCAAGCCCAAGGGCATTATGCATACAACTGGTGGCTACCTCACGCACACCACCTACACGCACAAATACGTGTTCGACCTCAACCCGGAAACCGACATCTTCTGGTGCACCGCCGATGTCGGTTGGATCACGGGACACAGCTACATCGTGTATGGCCCGCTGAGTAACGGTGCGACGCAGGTGATGTACGAAGGCGTTCCCAACTTTCCGGGCAACGATCGATTGTGGGAGATCATTGATCAATACAAGGTCACGATCTTCTACACCGCTCCGACAGCGATCCGAACGTTCATGAAGTGGGGTGCCGACGAGCCGGCCAAGCACGACCTCAGTTCGTTGCGGCTGCTCGGTTCGGTCGGTGAGCCGATCAACCCTGAGGCATGGATGTGGTATCGAGAACACATTGGCGGGGATCGTTGTCCGATCGTCGATACGTGGTGGCAGACCGAAACGGGCGGGATCATGATCAGTCCACTGCCGGGGGCGACGACCACCAAGCCCGGTTCGGCAACGTTTCCGCTTCCCGGTGTGTCGGCTGAGTTGGTCGATGATCAGGGTGAGCGAGTCGAGGTTGGTGGCGGCTATTTGACGTTGACTCGACCGTGGCCCGGCATGCTCCGCGGTATCTGGGGCGACCCGGAACGGTTCGTCGACACATACTGGAGCAGGTTCGAAGGCCGTTACTTCGCTGGAGACGGCGCCAAGCTCGATGACGACGGTTACCTATGGTTGCTTGGCCGTGTCGATGACGTGATGAATGTGTCCGGCCATCGGATTTCGACCACTGAGGTCGAGTCGGCGTTGGTCTCGCACCCGGCAGTTGCCGAGGCAGCAGTGGTCGGTGCCAATGATGCGACCACCGGTCAGGCTATTTTCGCGTACGTGATTTTGCGCGGGGGCGCCGAGGTGAGTGTCGAGGCACTCAGGGCCCATGTTGCGGGCGAGATTGGAGCGATTGCCAAACCGAAGGCGATCTTCCTGACCCCTGATCTGCCGAAGACTCGGTCCGGCAAGATCATGCGCCGATTGTTGAGAGACGTCGCCGAGGGACGCAACCTTGGTGACACCACAACATTGGCTGACGCCAGCGTGGTCGGTGAACTCCAACGGAGGGCGTCCGAGGTTGGTGGCGATGACTGAACCCGATCAACCTGACCCCACCGGCGAAACGCGGACGAATCTTGAGGAGGTTCTCGATTCGTTCAAGGCAGACACCGACGCTGCCGATACCGAGCATGTGAGTGATCCGCCTGGTAGCCAGCCGCGCCTCAATTGGAGACCTGTTACCGAGTTGGGCGAGCAGTCACCGACTCCGGAAGTTGCTCCTCGTCGACGGTCCGGATTCCAGTTCGATCTCGGCGGCGCGCTCTCTCGACTCGGTGGCGGTCGAGACGGCGGCGACTCTTCGCCGCCCATCGTCGAGCGTCCGACAGCTCCGAATGAACCGTTGCCTCAACGTGGTTCTGGCACCTCGATCCGCCCGTCTGGCGGCGAGCCAGTGCCAAGTCAGCCCGCCGAAGATCTCTCGCCTCTGCCACCGCTCCCGCGTCGTGGATCTGAACCCGAACCTGTCAGCGCACGCCGACTTGTGGAGGCCGTGCCTGAGATATACGAGGCAACTCCGACCGAGTACGCGCCGAGCGCCCGTCAGGCCGTTCCAGGTTCCGTGTTTACCGATTCCTCGGTTTCAACGATGCCGACGCTCCCCGCGCACCCCGTGGTCCATTCCGGTCGAACCGCGCCAGCGCCCGTGTTGCAAACCGGCGGTCTGCTTCCGACGCTTCCGACGGCGACCCCAGCAGCACCTCCGATGATCTCGCCCGTGATCGAGTCGGCGCCGTCGACGCCCGATATCAACGCGCTCCGATCCGCTCAGTTGAGGGCCAGCCGCCAGCAGCGCCAGGGCAAGATGTTCGGCCGGACCCTGCTCGTCGTACTCGTGATTGGTGGTGCGATTGCCGCATCTCTAGTGTTTGGTCGGGCCTACCTGTTCCCTACCAAGTGGAATCCAGAACTGACACCGATCGTTGACGAGATTCAGTTGGCGGCGGGAGCCGAGTTCGAACACACGGTGCTACTTGTCGTGCAACCCGCTGACGAGTACGCCGTCACCGTTGCGCGGTTGACGCTCGGCGAGACATGGACGACTCGGGTCGCTGAATGGCGAGCACTCGGGCTTGCGTCTGGTGACCCGACGTCGGCCACGGTTGGTGCCGCGCTGGTTCCCCGGTCACCCGTCGTGTTCGACCCTGCGGCCGACACGATCTATCGGTCGGCCGACGCCGATCTCGAAGGGATTAAGCCAGACATGAGAACTGTGTTGGAGTCCGTATTCGCCCGTCAACAGTCGGATCAAGCGGTCGGTGATGTGATCGTGGCGGCGGGCACCAGCGGTTTTACGGGTGTTTCGTCGCCACAGGTCTTGGCAGAACATGCCGTCAACCGGTTCGTCGCAGGGAGCTCCAGATCGGGAACTTCGTCGACTCCCGAAGCGGTTGCTGTGACAGATCTGCCGATTCCGATCGCCTATCAACTGGCGGCAACCGACCTCCTGGGTGAGGCCGTGTTGCTCGAAGCCGGAGCAGATCCGGCGGCTGTAGTGGCTGGTGACTACCCGGAAGGGGTCTATGCCGCACTCAACGACAATCCTCAAAACACGACCAGCGTCGTGCTCGGCCCTGGTGAGACGTCGATTGCTGATCCGGTTTCGCTTGGCGTTGATGACTGGTCGCTGGTGTGGGGTGCACGGCTCCCATCAATCACGGTCAATCGACTCGTCGCCGTGCTGACAGCGGATTCGTATCGTCCGATCGATCGGGCCGGCACGACGTGTGCGGTCGGCGTCTTTCAGTCGGCCAACGAGGCGGACGGAGCATTCCTGCTCGGGGCGATGCAAACCTGGGCCGCAACCGCTCCGTCGGCGGCGCAGGTAACGGTCACCGCGCTCGGCACGTCACGAGTTCAACTCGTCACCTGCGATCCTGGCGCAGAGTCGGCGACGGTGCCCGATCCGAGCACGGTCGACGGCCTCATCCAGCGCCAGCTAGCTCGTCTCGCGCGCTGATTCCGGCCACGTTGGTCAGTCGCGGAAGTTGTTGAACTGCAAGGGGATTTCGAGGTCGGTACCTTTGAGTAGGGCCATCGTCGCCTGCAGGTCGTCGCGCTTTTTGCCGCTGATCCGCACCGTGTCGCCCTGGGTCTGGCTTTGAATCCCTTTCGGGCCATCCGACTTGATCAGCTTGTTGATCTCTCGCGCCTTGTCAGATGAGATTCCGACCTTGATCGTGGCGACTTGACGAACCGTGTTTTGTGTGGCCTCCTCGATGTCGCCGTAGTCGAGGCCCTTGAGTGAGACGCCTCGCTTGACGAGTTTCTCCTCGAGCACCAATCGAAGTGCCGCCAGTCGATCCTCACTGACCGTTCTGAGGGTGATCGTGAGTTCCTTCTGTTCGATCGACGAGTTGGTGTTCTTGAAGTCGAACCGCTGGGCGATCTCGCGATCGGCCTGATCGAGAGCGTTGCGAACCTCTTGACGATCGACTTCTGAGACGACATCGAAACTTGGCATGGTGTTCAGAGTACTGGCCGATACGATCGGGCGGCGAAACACCAGGGTCGGTGCCCGAGTGGCCAAAGGGAGCAGACTGTAAATCTGCCGGCATCGCCTACGTAGGTTCAAATCCTGCCCGGCCCACAAAATCATGCGAATTGTCAGAGCGCCGTCCCTCCGAGACGGAGTTTTGATGTTGTCGTACTAGCGCATCCGAATGGTCACGCGGTGGCGAAGAAAGCGCCAGCGACGCGCACGGGAGGGCGGCGCGGCAGGTCGCTGTAGCGATGCGGGCCGCTCGAGCAGGGTCTCATCTCGCCGCGTCCAGTTGCGCGAGGTCGCGCTGTGCGTAGCGGTTGTGCCAGAACTCTTCCTCAAATACGGTGTAGATGCACTCTTGTAGCGGGTTCGTGCCGTTCTCGAGCACGTCGATGGGTCGTGTGAAGTCGGTCGTCGCAACGGAAGCGAGATAGTCGCGAAAGCGCGTGGCCCGATCCGCGCGCACGGCGAGGACGTTCGATACAGACGGCGTCAGGTCGTAGTCGAGGCCGGGCCACGGGAAGTCGACGGAGCCGGTGTTCGGCAACCCGATCGGGTGGAAGCGTTCTCCGAGGATCGGCGAGGTGAACCACTTGTCCATCGCGAAAACGAGATGTCGCAGCGTCTGGACGAAGGGCCACTCGTCGTTGACCGACTCATGCAGCGTGGCTTCGGGGCGAGCTTTCGCCAGGGTGATCGTCTTCGCCCACTCGTCTTCTAGGGCCGCCCACGCGTCGCGCATGCCCTGCGGGTCCGAAGGACGCAGCATCGCCCGTAGCGGGTACCACGGGTCACGCTCGTTCACGTACGCGGTGACGTCGACGCCGTTGATGACAACCGTGTCGACCAGAGCATCGATGTCGACGTTGACAAGCCAGGCGTGGCTGATCTTCGCGCCGGTGAGGTTGACGTCGCGGAAGCGGGCGCCGCTGAGATCGGTGCCCCAGAACACGGCTCCCGCAAGATCGCCCGCGAACTCTTCTGGCATGCTGTCTCCCATCGCGTCGCTGTCGTTCAGCGTGCAGTTTCCTCAAGGTCACAGGAATGCTGCGGCGCTGTCGTCGGGTGCGACGAAGTAGTCGCAGACAAGTCCGATCCAGCGCATAATGCTCTGATGGAGGATGAGATGCAAGGACGTTACTGTTGTCGCAGATTTGAGTAGCGATCCGGTCCCGCCTTCGGCCCCTCGCCGAGCACAGAACTGCCACCGCTCGCCTATCACAGTTCTGGGTGCGGGAGAGTTCGGAGTCAGTCGGCTGGAGCCTGTTCGAAGATGCAGTCGATGATGCCGAACCAGTTGATGATGTTGTTCTCGACTACGAAGCGGAGGTAGAAGGGACTACCGACGTGGATTTCGTCGACGTAGTCCGTGAAGCTCGGGTTTGCGGCCTCCAGTGTGCTTCGCGGGTTTCCGATCCTGATGTCGTACGGGGCGACGATTTCCGTGAACCCTGCGGCAAACCCGCCGGTGTAGGTCCAGATCGTCAGGATCGCTGTCTTGGCTGATGCCGAGAAGCTTTCCGTCCACGAACTCCAATGCACCGGACTTGCTCACGGATGTCGTGGTCGTTGAGGGCGTCGTCGTTTCGGTCGTGGTCGTTGAGGTCGTGCCCACGGAATGCAAGGTCTCCTCGGTCGAGGGCAACGCCATGGTCGTCGGAGCAATCATCGGTTGAGTCGTCAACACAACCGAACGGCCACCGGTTGTGTTGAGGTTCGGTGCAGTCACGGGCTCGCTGCACCCTGCCACGAGCATCCCTCCAGCAATCGTGATGCGGGCCCGTTGAGTTGTCAACCGGAGTCAAGGGTTTGCGGCTGATTTCTGGGTGGGTCATGCTGGGGTGGGAACGGGCGGTGTCTCGGAGCGCTTGGCGACTC
>JANOTN010000099.1:0-26219 GCA_031416375.1 Ilumatobacteraceae bacterium | reverse complement strand
CTCGCATGAACGCGTCCTGCACGACGTCCTCAGCGGCGTGGTGATCATGCGTGAGCAACCACGCAAGCCGCACCGCGCCCGGGTACGCGTCACGGTAGAACAGCGCGAAATCGTCCTGCATCCCAGCGGGAATCGTGTCAGAGATTCGGACGCGGCGCGTGATCACATCTTCTAAGCTTGCGATTAAACCTTGGGTGGCTGGTCAGGCTGCTTTCTTGATGGCTGGGTGGCGGGTTCTGGGCGGTTTTCGGGTGCCTTTGGGTCTGCCGGGTCCGGCTCGTGAGGGTTTTGGTGGGTTGGCTGGGGTGCCGATGGTGGTGCGAAGTCGCTGAAACCCTCGGCGGACGCGGGCGGGTGTGAGTTGGTGTGGTTGGCGGGGTCGTTCCCATGGCAGCCGGTGGTCGTCGACCAGGTGGCGAGCGAGGCGTAGTTGTGTGATCGCGGCGATAATGAGCCACGTCCAGCGGTCTGCTTGGGCTGGGGTGCGCAGCGATGGGGTGGTCCAGCCGAGGGTGTTCTTGGCGAACCGGAAAGTGTGTTCGATGTCGAAGCGTCGCAGATAGGAGCGCCAGCACAGATCGAGATCGGGTTGACCGGGTCCTGACCACCACAGCCACAGCGTCTTCTTTGTTCGAGCGGTGGGTTTGGGGAGATGTTCGACGTCGACACGAATGACGGTGCCGTTCACGATTGGTGGGGTGTCGTGGTCGGTCCAGTGTCCGCGTCGCCACAGTTTCGGGTGGAGACCGTTCCATGCGGTGACGGTGACGGTCCCGTAGCGGGGATCGGTGGTGACCAGGTGGTCGGCGGGTTCGGTCCACGTTGATGCGTCGGAACACTTGAACCGGGGCCCGTGACGTGGGGGCCGTCCACCGGTGCTCGCTGGACGGTTGGGGTGTGGCGGAGGGGCGGCGTGGAACACCCGGTCGTCGCGGATGCGGCACAGTACCTGGGTGTGTGTCGCGGCGAGCTCGTATCCGATCGTGATCGGGTCGTAGCCGGCATCGAACACGAACATCGGCGGATCACTGTCGGTAGGCAACAGGGCGACGAGATCGCGGATCTGATCGAGCGTGGCGTTGGTCGTGTTAGCGGTTGGTGGTATCCGGATCACGTCACACGGGGCGGTCCATGAATCAGGGGTGAAGCTCAGTTGGCTGATCCACTGATAGTTCCAGCCGGCCACGATCGGCTGCCCCGCCGAGTGCTTGGATGCCGAGTAGTAGAAGCCGCGTTCGGGGCTGCACTCAGCATCACAACGGTCCCAGGTAGAGGCATCGACGGCGAACACCAGTGGCCATCGCTCCGGTAGGTTGGCGATCAACAATCGACGCAGACGGCCGGTGTCGATCCCGCCGAGATTGAGCGCTTTGTAGAGGCTGCCATGACCGCGACGGAACACCGGTTCAAGGCTCAGCGACGGCACCGAGGCGACCGGTGATGGCGAACACAACACTGCGTCGCACAACTCGAACAGTGCATCACCCCAGCCAGTCAAGCAACTGTAGAGATCGGCCCGGAACCCGACCAGAGCTGCCATCTCGGTTTTGTGTTCGCTGATCTCGTTTGCCTGGTCGCCATGAGCTACAGTATGTAACTGCAAGACACAGTGATAGGTGGATGCTCTGGCAAGCTGGAACCCGGAGAGATGCCCGATGCCACGACCCAACGCCCGAGACCGTCGAACCCACACCAAGATCACCGATGCCCTCACCGCGGCCGCCGCCGGACACGCCCTGCCCGGCACACTTCTGAAGCGGCACATCTGCTGCAACAAACCAGGCTGCCGATGCATGGCAGAACCACCCCAACTCCACGGCCCTTACTACCAGTGGACCCGCAAGATCAACGGCAAGACCAAGACGACTCTGCTCACCGCCGAGCAGATGGACCGCTACCGGCCCTGGTTCGACAACGCCAAAACCATCAGAACCCTCACCGCCGACCTCGAAACACTCTCACTCGAGATCGCCAACACCACAGAAGGCTGGACATGAACCCCTCACCGCCACGAGCCGAGGTTTAATCGCAAGCTTGGAGGCTCAGCGGATAGGTGAGGATTTTTTGTGCCGGAGATTTCATTTCGCCTGCTGCGCAGTCGAAATAGCGCACCGTAACGATTGGTCGCCTCGCCTATCGGCTCGTCTACTTAACGCTTCGCCCACGCACTGAAGCGTCCGTCTGCTCGGCGCTCGAGCTGCAACGGCATCGAGAAGCAGTCGCTTAATGTGTCGCTGGTCAGCGTTGCTTCGAGCGGCCCTTTGCTGATCGCCCGACCGTCACGGAGCAGCAAGGCGTGCGTGACGACGGTAGGTATCTCATCAACGTGGTGGGTGGCGAGCACGGTCGGTGGCCCATCGGGTTGAACTGCGAGGTCGGTCAACGCGTCAACGAGTTGCTCGCGCCCGCTCAGGTCGAGCCGTGCTGATGGCTCGTCGAGCAGCACGATTCCCGGGTCGTTCATCAAGGTTCTGGCCAGAAACACGCGCTGCTGTTCACCAGACGACAGGGTGCCGATCGAACGTTGCGCCAGTCGACCAACATGCATTCGATCGAGACACGATTGCGCCTGCCGGTAGTCGTCAGCGGTGTATTGGTGCCACCACGGTTCGAGGGCGGCATACTTGGCGGTGACCACCACGTCTACTGCCGCGAGCGCCTGGCGAAACTCGCCGCTCAACGCCGCCGATGCGTATCCGACTCGTCGTCGCAGCAGGCGCACGTCGGTGCGTCCCAGTTCCTCGTCGAGCACTCGAACAGTGCCTGACGACGGATGCTCGTACATGGCAGCAATTCGCAACAACGTGGTCTTGCCGCTGCCGTTTGCGCCGAGCACGGCCCAGTGTTCGTCGGAGTGGACTCGAAGCGTGACATCGTCGATGATCCGGCGAGTGTCGCGTTCGAACACGATTCGATCCAGCTCAAGCACGAACGGATTGGACGGCGATGTCACGGCTGCTCTGTGTAGCGGCGTGAGTTGCACTCGGGGATGCCCGTAACGCAACTGCAATGGACGGTACAATTCGGGATATATGGGTTCCCGGAGGCGACGTGCTGCGGCAGCGCTGATCGCGTCGATCGCGTTGGCCGTTGCTGCCGCGCCCGCCGCGGCACAGACGATCGATGATGCTGCGCGGCAGGCGGCTGAGGAAATCGCCGCAGCGCGGGAACGGGCGAACCAAGCCGCGGAAGAATACTTTGCCGCCGAATCGCGGCGGGAGCTTTTGGTCTTGGATCAAAATCGCCTGGAACGCGAACTGGAGGCGCTGAGCCAACAGGTCGCTGACCTGAAGAAAGCCGTCGAACTGGTGGCGATCAACCGGTTTGTTGCGAGTGGCTCCGTCGGGATCCCGATCCTCACCGATCTGAGAAAGCCGACCGACCAACTGCAAGCGGGCGTGTTGGCGACGATCGTCTCGGAATCTGGAGCGACATCACTCGATGACTATGAGGCGGCTCGCGAGCAACTCCAAGACAAGCGCGTAGAACTAGAAGAGAACGAGCAGGAGATCGAGCGCAGCAAGGTGGACCTGCTTGAACTCCAAGCGAATGCAGAAGCTGAGGTCGAGCGGCTCCGAGAGATCGAGTCGGAACGACTCAAAGACGAGGACGTCGTGAGGGCGTTAGCCGCACAACAGCGTGAAGACGTACGCCAGTTAGTTGAGTTGCAACGACGCCAGGCCGAAGCGGACCGCGAAGCGGCGGGAAGTCCCAGTGCGCCAGTCGCTGCAGCGGTACCGTCAGACGGAAACACGGCGGGCAACCGAGGTGCGAGTGGGGGCGAGTCTGGCGGTCGGACCGGTGGTGGTGGTGCCGGAACGAATCCGCGAGCGTCTGGCGTGGGCTACATCGATCCGATCATTTGTCCGGTGCTGGGTGGTTCTGCCTACGGCGATTCATGGGGTGCCCCCCGAAGTGGAGGTCGACTGCACGAGGGAACTGACATGTTGGCACCCACAGGCACGCCGCTGCAGGCGGTCGTCTCAGGAACGGCCACAGTTGGGTCAAATCGTCTCGGAGGGGTCACTGTTTCGGTTCACGGCGATAACGGGAACCGCTACTACTACGCTCACCTGTCGGCGTACGAGGGCCTGCCTGGTCGAGTCGAGCAAGGCCAGGTCGTCGGTTATGTGGGGGACTCGGGCAATGCCACGGGGACACCACACCTACATTTTGAGATTCACCCTCAAGGCGGCCTGGCGATGAATCCGTATCCATCAGTCCGAGCCGCCGGCTGCTGACTTCCGTCCAATCGAAACAGGTTGTCCTGCAGCCAGTTGGCCGCAGGCGGCATCGATATCGGTACCACGATTGCGGCGCACGGTTGCGTTCGCTCCCAGCGATTCGAGCAGGTCGCGGAACTCGTGCACTCGCTTGACCGACGATCCGACCGTCGGATACCCCGGCGTCGGGTTAAGTGGGATCAGGTTGACATGGGCGCTCGGACGTAAGCGGCGACAAAGCGCAGCCAACTCACGGGCGTCGTTGTCGCGGTCGTTGACACCATCGATCATTGCCCATTCAAAGCTGACTCGCCGATTCTTGACGGCGAGGTAATCGGCGCACGCTCGGACCAAATCGTCGATCGGGTAGCGCTTGTTGATCGGCACTAATTGATCACGGAGGGCATCGTTGGCAGCGTGCAATGACACCGCCAAGTTGACTGGCAGCGGCCGTTCGGCGAGCTTGCGTATGCCCGGGATTATGCCAACGGTACTGATCGTGATGTGTCGTGCTGAAAGGCCGAAGTCGTGGTGCAGTCGCTCGACCGACTGCCACACTGTCGACTCGTTTGCCATCGGTTCGCCCATCCCCATGTACACAATGTTGGAGACGCGACGATCAGCGTCACGTGCCCGCTTGGTGGCGCGTGCGACCTGTTCGACGATCTCACCGACCGTGAGGTGACGCGTGAAACCGGCCTGTCCGGTGGCGCAAAAACCGCACGCCATCGCGCACCCGGCTTGGCTGGAAATGCATACCGTCGCCCGGTCGGGGTAGAGCATCAGCACGGTCTCGATTCGGCTGCCGCCATCAAGCTCCCACAGAAACTTGACGGTGTCGCCGTCCGCACTCACCGACTCGGTCACCGGTGTCAGCGCGGCCGGCAATCGTTGGTTGAGGTCGGCTCGCAATGCCTGTGGCAGGTTGGTCCATTCGCTCGGATCGCTGCATCGTTCGTAGAGGCCACTCCAGGCCTGGTCGACGCGATAGCGCGGGGTGCCATCGAGTACCTCGCGGAGTTGCTCTCGCGAGACGTCGTAGCGCGTCAATGTCACAGCAGTTCCGTCGCCAATCGTTCGTATTCTGTGATTCGGGCCCGAATCACGTCAAGGCTGGCTGTCCAGAAGGCGACATCGGTGACGTCAAGCCCGAACGAGGCACCCAACTCCTCCGCGGTATCCATCCCGGCCCGTGAGAGCAAGTCGGCATAACCGGATCGGAACTGATCTGGGTTCTCCCGAAACTTGGCGTATAGGCCGAGCCCAAACAGCAACCCGTAGGTGTATGGCCAGTTGTAGAAATGGGGGCCGTAGTAGTGGCTCTTGAGGATCCACATGTACGGGTGACGAGTGTCGAGATCAAGGCCGTCTCCGTATGCATCAGCTTGCGCCTGCAGCATCAACTCGTTCAGTTCGCCGACGCCCAGCGTGCGTCGTTGGCGTCGTGCGAAGACTTCAGTTTCGAACAGGAATCGGGAGTGGATGTCGACGACGACCTGATTTGACCCAGCGAGGTCAACGTCGAGTAACGCCAGCCGTTCGACCCCGTTCATGCGCTCCAGACCCGCTTCTACCGCAAGCGTCTCGCAGAAGATGCTCGCCGTTTCGGCGAGCGCCATCGGAACCCGCTTTTGTAGGGCGGTTCGTCCGGCCAATGTGGTGTTGTGGTAGGCGTGGCCGAGTTCGTGGGCGGTGGTCTGTGCAGAATCGACCGAGTTCGACCAGTTCAGCAATACCAGCGATCGGTCATCAACGAAATTCATGCAGAACGCGCCGCCCGTCTTGCCGTCTCGCGGTCCGGCGTCGATCCATGATTCTTCGAGCGCCCGATCGACCAGTCCGGCCAGTTCGGCGCTGTACGTGGCGAACGCCGTTCGCACCCAGTTGAGACCCTCGTCCCACGAGATTGACGCTCCCACGTTGGGGAGCGGTGCGACGAGGTCCCACCATGGCAACCCATCTGGGTAACCGTGCAGGCGTGCCTTTGTTCGCATCCATCGACGAAAGTCAGGAAGTGCCTCGGTGACCGCCGATTGCATTGCGTCGAAGGTTGCTTTGCTGACACTGTTGGCAAACATCGAGGCATCGAGCGGTGAGTCCCAATGGCGTCGTCGATTGATCGTGTTGGCTTCGCCTTTGAGGGCGTTCATCGCTGCCGCGATTGGGGTGGCAATCGTCGGCCACGTGGCGAGTTCAGCGTCGTAGGCCGCCTTGCGAACGCCCGGGTCCGACCCCGTGGCGAGTCCGCGAATGGCGGCGATCGGGAGTCGTTCGATGTGTCCGTCAGGAAACGTCACGTCGGCGGCAAGTTGCGAGGTCATATCGTGCTGCAGGCGACTCCATGCTGAGGCGGCGTTCGTCGCAAGCTCGGCGTAGAGACCCTCTTCTGCCTCACTCATCTGATGCCCGGCTCGTTCGTCGAGATGCGTCAGGGGCCCTTCGTGCTCACGTACTTGGTTGCTCACCGCTCCGAGTTGGATCACACCGAGCGAGTGGACCCAGTCGGCGAGACGGGCGAGCAACGGCGTGATCGAGGCACCCTGTACGTCGAGTTGACTGAGCAGCGCTTGCGCTTGCTCATCACGTGAATCGGTGGCGACGGTCGCATACACAACCGCTTCAAGCGTCTCGAGGTCCTGGCTCACGCTGTTGACGGCGCGGACGACGATGTCGGCGACGTCGCCATCGGCAACGGTGACGGGACGCGGAGGAACAGCGCGGACGTTGTGTTCGTTGAACAAACCTGTCAGTCGCGTCGTCTCGGCACCGACCCGCTCGACGGCGTCTCGAAAGCCTTGCGAGTCGAGCGATTGGTACACGTCGGCGACACTCCAGCGGGGGAGCAGTTCGGGTGTTTCGGTGGTGGACATCGGGCTCCTCAGTGGGTGGCGCTCAATATGGCCGCGAACGCTTGCCGGGTGCGGTGAATTGTAAAGCCCAGTCGCTCGTACAGGGTGACCGCTGCGCGGTTGTCGGCATCGACGTACAACGTCGCTTGGGTCACACCGCGGTCTGCGATCGAGTCGAGTCCGGCAATCGTGAGTTGACGTCCGAGACCCTGACCATGGAAATCAGGGTCGACGGCGATCACGTAGATCTCACCGAGCACTGGGTTGTGATCGTGATGGATCTTGGTCCAGCAGAATGCAGCGAGTCGACCGTTGCGTTCGTGCAGCCGGAATCCGTCGGCGTCAAACCATGGTTCGGCCAGTCGCAACGCCAGTGTTTCGTTCGTCCAGTCGCCCTGTTCGCCGTGCGTTGCAAAGGCTCGGTTGTTGACGCGGAGCCACGCCTCGTTGTCGGCGTCAGGCACGAACGAACGGGTCTCGACCGATGCGTGCTCGCCGAGCGGGAGCTCTCGCCGCATCTCGTGGAGCCGCCGATGAGGTGTCAGGAGGTGGCGAGCAGCAATGTCGAGGTCTTCGGCCGTCGGATCGTCGAGCCACCACTGCAGTGCTCCGCCTCCGCGTCGTCGGAACGAGTCGATCACCGTGTCGAAGGCGTCGTCGTGCACGGCGCGGGCGTCGCTCAAGTGGGGTCGGACAACGACCTCTAGTGACGATCCGTCGTTGCCCGCCGAAATCTGGGCTTGCGCCAGTGTGTGATCGGCGTCGCAAACTCGAACCGCCGTGAAACCGCCGGACCGGCCGTCCTGCAGGTCGAGCCAGAGATGATCGCTGAGCGGTCGCGCACCCAACTGGTCGGTCATCTCTCCGATGAAATCGATGAGTGTTTGACGTTCGAGATGATCTGGGTTGCGGATGATCTCCACTCGTCGCACCTCGAAAGGGTAGCCGTAGCCTCGGCTCGTATGATCAGAACGCCGAAGCGACCACGGACGCCGAAGGGTCGGGCGCGAGAAATTGCCTTGCGTCTCACTGATGTGTATCCGCAAGCGCTGTGTGAGCTGAATCACACCAGTCCGTTCGAACTGCTCGCAGCAACGATTTTGTCCGCTCAGTGCACCGACGCCCGGGTCAATATGGTCACGCCGGCGCTGTTCACCCGTTATCCAACTCCAGATGATCTAGCCCACGCGGACAGCACCGAGTTGGAGGAAATCGTCCGTTCGACCGGTTTCTATGCCGCCAAGTCGCGGAGTCTGATGGGTATGGCAAACGCATTGATTGATCGCTATGACGGTCAGGTCCCGACCGCGCTCGACGATTTGGTGTCGATCCCTGGCGTCGGCCGCAAGACCGCCAACGTGGTGCGTAGTGTGGCCTTTGGGCTACCCGGGCTACCGGTCGATACACATGTGATCAGGTTGTCGAACCGACTCGGACTCACCACTGAGACCGACCCGGTCAATATTGAACACGAGTTGAACAGCTACCTGCCGGGCCTCGGTCGGGGCCCGTTCAGCCTGCGAGTGATCTTGCACGGTCGGCGCGTATGCGATGCCAAAAAGCCCAACTGTGGCGGCTGCGTGCTCGAAGACATGTGCCCGTCGTCGCTGCTCCGCGTCAAGCAACGGGCGCGATAACTGACCGATTTACAAGATTCCTACAATGCTCAGTTCGGATTCGTAGCATTTTCAGAACAGTGCTTGCGTCGAACTGTTACGGGTGTGACAATAGTCTCAACAGGTTCCCGCCACCTGGATCCGAACGAGTGCTGGGTCCGCCACCTAGCCCGTTCAACGGGTCGCATGACCCCCGGTTCTCCGGGGGTCATCCCCACCGCTTCTTCACATACGTGGTCGATGACGTGGTCGATTGCGTGGTCGATTCATCGTTCGATCGCCTTGATTGCCCGTTGCAGTGCCCGAGTCGCCATTTGGAGTTGGCGCTCGGCTTCGTGGACAGCGATCACGATGTCTTCGCGCGACGTACCGAGGAATGGCTCCGCCAGCGCACCGACGCGATCACGTTGACGAATCAACGTTTCCGTGACGGAGTGAAGTTCTGCTGAAACGGTGGCGATGTCTGGCTGGGGCACGAACCCAACCTATTCCGTTCCACATGCAAGCGGTCGGTAGCCTCGCCTGCGTGATTCCGGTTCGCGACGATCTTTGTGCCCTTGAGGGCTACCACTCGCCACAGGTCGATGTTCGAATTCGGCTCAACACCAACGAGTCGCCACTTCCGCCGCCAATCGCGTGGCGCGATGCATTCGCCGCCGAACTCTCGCGGGTCGAATGGCACCGTTATCCGGACCGTCATGCCACGGACTTGCGGGAAGCGATCGCGGAGTTGCACGACGTGAGTCCCGGCATGGTGTTTGCCGCCAACGGTTCGAACGAGGTGTTGCAGACGATCCTGTTGACCTACGCCGGACCCGGTCGTACGGTGGCGACGTTCGAGCCGACCTACCAAATGCACGCCCAAATAGCCCGTGTGGTTGGCTCGCGTGTGGTCGAGGGCGAACGTGATGCCGACTTCACGTTGAATCCAGCCGAGATGCGACGCGTGATCGATGAGTACCAGCCGCACGTCACCTTCTTGACCTCGCCCAACAATCCGACTGGTCTCGTGGAGCCACGTGAGCGGATCGAAGAACTTGTGGCAATTGTTCCCGGCCTGGTTGTGGCCGATGAAGCGTACGCCCAGTTCGCCGACTGGTCGGCCTTGTCGTTGGTCTCAGAAGATCGGCCGTTGGTCGTCACTCGCACGTTCTCAAAAACGTGGAGCATGGCGGGTCTGCGATTGGGTTACGTGATCGGCCCCGAATGGTTCGTACATGAACTCGACAAGGTGGCCCTGCCCTACCATCTCGATGTTGCCAAGCAGATCGCCGGTCGTCTGGCACTCCGGTTCGTCGACGAGATGAATGATCGGGTTCGCCTGATCGTGTCCGAGCGTGAGCGGCTGTCCGAGGCGATGCGAGCAATGCCGATTCACGTTGTGCCGAGCGGTGCCAACTTCATTCTCTTCCGGCCGGAATCGCGTGATGGTCGGTCAGTTTGGCAGGGGTTACTCGACCGCAGCGTGCTCGTCCGTGATTGCTCTAGTTGGTCGCGTCTGTCCGGATGCTTGCGGATTACTGTCGGCACGCCCGAGGAGAATGACGACTTTCTGTCCGCCCTTCACGAGATCGTTGGGAACTAACGCATGAGTCGCACCGCAACCCGCAGCCGGACCACGAAGGAAACGTCGATCGAGATTTCGATCGATCTTGATGGCACAGGCGTGACCAACATTTCGACCGGGATTCCGTTCTACGACCACATGCTCGATCAGCTCGGTCGTCACGGCGGGTTCGACCTGACAGTGCAAGCGACGGGTGACTTACACATCGACACGCACCACACGATCGAGGACGTGGCAATCGCGCTCGGTGAGGCATTCCGCGAGGCGCTCGGCGACAAAGCTGGGATTCGTCGTTTTGCGAGCGGCAGATACCCGCTTGACGAGGCGCTCGTCGAGATTGCACTCGATCTGTCAGGGCGCGCCCATGTCGAGTGGCTTGTGGAGATGCCGGAGGCCTTGCCTCTCGGGGAACCAGCATTCGACCCGCAACTTGCCGAGCACGCCGTGTCGTCATTCGCCAACGCGGCGGCGATGACCTTGCATGTTGAACTGGTCCGTGGTCGCAATGTGCATCACATCATCGAGGCGACGTTCAAGGGTCTCGCCCGTTCGCTGCGCGACGCAGTTCGGATCGAAAGCGCTGGCGGTGTGCCGTCAACCAAGGGTGTGTTGTGACGGGAAGGGATCGTCCGCTGGTCGCCGTGCTCGACTACGGGATCGGCAACCTGCACTCGGCTCAAAAGGCGTTGGAACGGATGGGCGCAGACGCTCGCCTCACCACCGACACGGCGCTTGTCGCCGATGCTGACGGAGTGGTGTTGCCCGGTGTCGGCGCGTTCGGTGCCTGCATGAGTTCGCTGCGAGCGTGTGATTTGGAGGCATCGGCGCTCGACGCGGTCGCCTCGGGCCGTCCGTTTCTCGGGATCTGCGTCGGCATGCAGATGTTGTTCGATGGTAGCGAGGAGGATCAGGCGGCCAGGGGCCTGAGCGTGATTCCAGGGAAGATCTGCTGGATTCCGCCGGGCGTCAAGCGCCCACAAATGCAATGGAATCGTCTGAACTTGACACACCCCGATGATCCGATGCTGGCCGAGCTCGGCGATGACCCGTGGGTGTACTTTGTGCACTCGCTGCACGGTGTGCCATCCGACTCGTCTGTTGTCGCCGCCACGTGTGAGTACGGCGGCACGGTGAACGCCGCATTCCGGTTGGGGAATGTGTTCGCCACCCAGTTCCATCCCGAGAAGTCGGGACCAACCGGGCTGCAGTTGCTCCGCAACTTCGTCGGCGTCTGCGCTGCGGCAGGGGCGGCGTGATGGCACACATCACTGACTTGTATCCGGCGATCGACTTGCGCGGCGGACGCGTGGTTCGCCTCACGAAAGGCGACTACGACTCCGAGACGATCTATGGCGATGACCCTGTCGCCGTCGCAGAATCGTTTGCCGATGCCGGTGCACCGTGGATCCACGTGGTTGATCTCGACGCTGCTCGCTCGGGCGATCCTGTGAACCGTCAAGTTGTCGCTGCGATTGCGCGGGCACTGGAAGGTCGCGCGTCGTTGCAGAATGGCGGGGGAGTCCGCACGCTCGACGACGTCGAGGCGTTGTTCTCCGCCGGTGTGAGTCGAGTCGTGATGGGATCGGCCGCTGTTCGTGACCCCGAACTGGTGACTGCCGCTAGCGCCGTAATGCCGGTCGCCGTCGGTCTTGATCATCGAGATGGTGAACTGGCGGTGCACGGTTGGACGCAGGCGAGCGGGGTCCAACTTGACGAGGCACTGTCGATGTTCCCGGACGCAGCGGCGTTCGTGATCACCGACATCAGCCGCGATGGGATGCTGACCGGTCCCGACGTCGACGGGTTGGCGGCTGCGGTTGCGACCACCACGGTGCCCGTGATCGCCAGCGGTGGTGTGTCATCGCTGGCCGACATCGTCGCCTTGGCATCGATTCCTAGGCTCGGTGGGATCATCACCGGGAAGGCGCTGTATGAAGGTCGCTTCACTGTTACGACGGCGCTCCGCGCCCTCGAGGTTCGTTGATGCGTGTCGCCAGGGTGATCCCGTGTCTCGACGTGACTGGTGGTCGTGTTGTGAAGGGCACCAATTTCGTCGATCTGCGCGACGCCGGTGACCCAGTCGAACTGGCTGCCCGTTACGACGCCGAGGGCGCAGACGAGTTGGTGTTTCTCGACATCACTGCGTCGTCCGATGACCGAGCCACCACGGTCGACATGGTGTACCGAGTCGCCGAGCAGGTCTACATCCCGTTCACGGTCGGGGGTGGAATCCGCTCGCTGGACGATGCGCGTCGGATGCTTCGTGCAGGTGCCGACAAGGTGAGCGTTAACACCGCAGCGATGCAACGACCTGGGTTGATCAGCGAGATTGCGTCGGTGTTCGGTACCCAGTGCGTCGTGTGTGCGATCGACGCCAAGCGGCGCGGTTCGTCGCCGAGTGATGGTTTCGAGGTGTACCTGCATGGTGGACGAACGCCGACTGGTATCGACGCCGTCGACTGGGCTCAACGTGCCGTCGGTCTCGGTGCCGGAGAGATCCTATTGACTTCGATGGATCGTGACGGGACCCGTCAGGGATTCGATCTCGAACTGACTCGAACGATCTCAGACGCCGTCAACGTGCCGCTGATCGCCAGCGGTGGTGTCGGCACGCTCGATCATCTTGCAGACGGAATCCTCGAGGGCGGTGCCGACGCCGTTCTCGCAGCGTCGATTTTCCATTTCAGGGAGTACACGATCCCCGAAGCCAAACGAGTGATGCTCGGTCGAGGCATCGTCGTTCGCCCACCCGACTGAAACTCGGAAGTTACCGATTGGTAATGTCGGCGTCGTGTCGACAGATTCATTGACAGTTGACCTGCGTGGTCAAGTCCTGGTGCTTGGACTCGACGATGGTCGCGCCAACGCACTGACGGCAGGCCTCATCACGGCGATCCGGGATCAGATCCGCGCCGCTGAACTCGACGACGCGATTCGAGCCGTCGTGATTCACGGTCGCGACGGACGCTTTTCCGGAGGATTCGATCTGGGTGTGATGTTGAGCGGTGATGCACAGGCGATCATCCGACTGGTCGGCGACGGCGGAGATTTGGTTCGTGACTTGTACGCCGCCACCGTTCCGGTCGTCGCCGCCTGCACCGGGAGCGCTGTAGCTGGGGGAGCGCTGATGCTGCTCGGGTGTGATTTGCGGATCGGTACTGACGCGCCGGCCAAGATCGGTCTCAACGAGGTGGCGATCGGGATGGTGCTACCGGAGTGGGCTCACACCCTCGCTGCGGCACGATTGAGCAATCGACACTTCCAGCGCGTGACCGCGCTGGCTCCGTTGGCGTCGTCACGAGAGGCGGTTGAGATCGGATTCCTCGACGAGATTATCGCCCCAGAATTGGTGATCGAGACCGCCATCGAACGCGCCGAGATGTTCGCCGCCACGCTCGACCCGCGTGCGTACGCGGGCACGATCAAGCTGACCCGAGCAGCCGTGATCGCAGAACTTGACGCCGAACTCGTCGCATGGCGGGCACTCGCCTAGCCTCCGAGTATGGCAATCCCTCACCCCAAAATGGAATATCGGAGGCTCGGTAACTCGGGTGTCAAAGTCAGCGTGCTCGGGTTTGGCAGTTGGGTGACATTCGATACGCAACTGGCGACTCGGGCGGCAATCGAGTGCATGCAAGCTGCACACGATTCTGGATGCAACTTCTTCGACAACGCTGAGGCATACGCCGGTGGGCGCAGTGAGGCGATCATGGGCGAGGCGTTGCGTGAACTGGCGTGGCCGCGCTGGTCGTATGTGCTTACAACCAAGCTGTTCTGGGGCATTCACGGGCGTGATCCGAACATGAGCAATACGCTCAACCGCAAGTATCTGATGCAGGCGATCGACGCCTCGCTCGAACGATTTGGGCAGGATTTCGTCGATGTTGTCTACTGCCACCGCGCCGACCCCAACACGCCGATGGAGGAGACCGTGTGGGCGATGAGCGACATGATTGTGGCTGGCAAAGCGCTCTATTGGGGGACCAGCGAGTGGTCGGCTGACGAGATCCGTCACGCCATCGACGTCGCCGAGCGGCATCACCTCCACAAGCCGGTGACCGAACAGTCCGAGTACAACCTGCTTGACCGGCGCAAAGTCGAGCGCGAGTACGCCCGACTGCACGCCGATACCGGGTACGGCAATACCACGTTCAGTCCGCTGGCGTCAGGGATGCTGACCGGTAAATATCGAGATGGTATCCCTGTCGACTCGCGGGCGACATTGGCGGGTTACGAGTGGTTCGCCGAAAGTGCCAATGACTCGTCGCGTGTCGCCAAGATCGAACGTCTCCGCCCGATCGCCGACCGTCTCGGCTGCACGATGGCGCAGCTGTCGTTGGCCTGGTGTACCAAGCACCCGATGGTGTCGAGCGTGATCACGGGCGCCAGCAAAGCCAGCCAAGTGGTAGAGAACTTCGCAGCGCTGGACGTGATCCCATTGCTGACAGCAGACGTCAAAGCCGAGATGGAACAAGCGATCCGCTGATGAATGAGCGAGTGATGACGCTGGAGTCGGTGGTGATCAATGTGGTGGATCTTGACGCGCAGACGGCATTTTGGAGTGCTGTGCTTGGATCGGAAGTCGCATTCGAGATTCCATCGCAGTTCGTGTGGCTGAAACCGCAGCACGAAGGCGGTATCTCGGTCGCGCTGCAACAGGTCGACGATCCCACGCAAGGGACCCGCCGGTTACATCTCGACGCTTCGGTGCCCGACATCGACGCGGCCAAAGCGCGAATCATCGAACTCGGCGGATCGCTTGTCGAAGATCGGGAACATGATGGCTTTCAGTGGACCACGCTTGCCGACCCCGAAGGTAACGAATTCTGCATCTCCCCAGCAGGAGCGCACTGAGCTAGTCGCTTGTGCGATTCCCGACGGTACCCTCAGCTTCGTGGCCGGAGCGGACCAGAAGATCCCGATCAAAATGCTCAATGACCGTTTGCTCGTGAAGATGAGCAAGGAGGACGGCGAACGTACCTCGTCGGGCGGCATCTTGATCCCGGCGACGGCCACGATTGCGAAGCGGTTGGTCTGGGCCGATGTCGTCGCCCTCGGACCGAATGTACGGACAGCCGAGATGAACGACAAGGTGCTGTTCAGCCCCGACGATCGGTACGAAGTCGAAGTCGGTGGCGAGGACTACATCATGCTCCGCGAACGCGATCTCCACGCCGTTGCCGCTCAACGAATCGAAGCCTCCACAGGCCTCTACCTCTAACGCAACCGCTCCAAGAGCTCTGTGCGCGCGATATCGACATCTGTTGTCGATATCGCGCGCCTAGACTTGGGCGTGACCGTTGGCGGTGTAGTCGATGTCGATCCATGCGTCGTCGGGGATGGCTGCGATCGCTGCTTGGATCTTGGGGTGGTGGGTGACAGTGATCGACCAGCGCATCCGATGCCGGTCCAGGGTTCGTGACAGTTCCCAGGACCAGAACCCTGAATCGGCGCGCACGGTCATCGGGCCGGTCGCACCGGCGTGACCGACGATCGCGGCGAGTTCATCGACGAACCGGACCACACCACGCGATGATCCGGCTGAGCGTTTGCGCATCCGGGAGAACAAGATCTCACCGGTCCCAGCCCGGGTCGCCAGCAGCGGGTGATAGCCGAGCTGTTTCGTGTAGCCGTACGCGGCTCCCTGCTTGGCATGGCCATGGACCTCACACACCGTGGAGTCGAGATCGATCACCAGATCACCGTCACCGGGCCCGGCGCCCAGCTCCCATGCCCGCACCAGCAGCCGCGACGCGACGGCGTCGAGTTGACGCACGAACCCGAACGTGAACGACCGCAAGAACGACCCGATCGTCGAGGGTGCCATCACCTTGAACGGCAACACCGCCTGGGTCGCCCCCGCACGCACGATGTTCACGTGATCGATATGGGTCGCCCCGGCAAGCATCGCCGCGATCAGTGTGCAGATCTTCCGGCCGGCGTTCGGTGCACCGGTGCGAACCCACCGCGTGACGAGACCCTCGAGACCGAGACGGACCATCAACGTCGCAGTGACGACCAATCCGGCATTGGAGATCAGACCGTCATGATCAAAAGTCGTGTCATAACGATCGATGGTGCGCGATACTGGCCACACAGAAAGTGCCTCCCGAGTCTGGACGATTTGTGACTTCGAACATCACAATCATCCCAGCTCAGGAGGCCTTTTTGGTGGACGCGCCAACCCCGCTCACCCAACTAGATCGGTGGATCCAGGCTTAGAACATGGGTTGGGGCGGTCCGAGAACTCTGTGACACCGTGCTGCTTTGATGGTCCTCATGGACACTGCTGATCGTCGGCTTGCGGCGATATCTACAGGTCAGCGCGGTGCGTTTACGAGAGACCAGGCAACAGATATTGGACTCTCGGATCGCCAGCTACGAAGCCGAGTCCAGAGCGGCATCCTCGACCAAATCGGTCCCAACTCGTTCCGCTCGGCAGGTGGAGCGTGGTCGTTACGCGACGACCTCTCGCACCTGCTTCTTGATGTTGGCGTTCCGGTGCTTGTCTCCGGACCAACGGCGGCAGCACTGCACGGATTCGACGGCTTCAGTCTCAAACGCCCGTTTCACATCGTCGTTCCGAGGTCGCGCAATAGCCGACGAGTTGGTGTCCACGTGCATACCTCGGGAATTCTGACGCTGCTCGACCAATGCCGCATCGACGGGATACCTACAACGAGTTCGACGCGCACGGTGATCGACCTCGCCCGGCTGGTGTCGCCTGCTCAGCTGCTTGCGGCGCTTGAGTCGGCGATTCGAGATGGCGGGACTTCGGAAGACGCGCTCCATCGCCGGATCGGAAAGCTGCGCACGAAGGGGCGGTTTGGAATCCCGACGCTGCTCGACATCATCGATGGTCGCGAAGTGGCACGAGGTGGGCAGAGCTGGTTAGAACGCGAGTATCTCCAGTTGATCGCCGCGTCTGGGTTGCCGCGACCTGCGACGCAGCAGATTCTCACCAAGGCTCGTGATCGGTCCGTTCGAGTCGATTGCCGTTTCGCAGGTACGAATGTGGTTGTCGAGCTATTGGGATACATGTTCCATCGGTCGGCCGGGCAAATGCGTCGTGATTCAGAGCGAGTGAATGCATTGTTGGCGGATGGCTTCCTTCCGTATCAGTTCACGTACCAACAGGTCGTCGGGGAGCCCGAGTACGTCGTCGCCACCACGACCCGCGCTCTCGCCCAACAAGCCGCAGCCTGATTGTCCACGCGCGCGATGTCGACATGTGGTGTCGTTATCGCGCGCACAGACCGGCCGGCAGATTTCTGAGCGCGCGAAGTTGACATGTGTGGTCGATATCGCGCGCTCAGAACGTCCTGGGACGGGGAGCGGGAGGGTCGTAGGATGGGTGCATGCCAACGGGAGTTCGGATTCAATCAACGAGTGAGCAGCTTGGCGCTGTGGCGTTCAACTCGGAGGGGTTGGTGCCGGTGATTGCTCAAGACGTTGACTCTCGCGCGGTCTTAATGATGGCGTGGATGAATCGTGACTCGCTCGCTCGGACGTTCGACGAGGGGCGGATGGTCTACTGGTCCCGCAGCCGTCAGGAGTTGTGGCGCAAAGGTGACACCAGCGGCGATCGACAATTTGTTCGTGAGGCGTACTACGACTGCGATGGTGACACGTTGCTGTTCATGGTCGAGCAGGAAGGTTCCGGGGCCTGTCACACCGGAGCGCGCACGTGTTTCTTCCGTTCATTCGGGCCTGAATCTGACTCGTGAAGATCCAGCCATCTCGCGAGGAGTTTCTGCGTCTGGCGGTCGGGTACAGCGTGGTGCCTGTTTGGACCGAGGTACTCGGCGATCTTGAGACGCCTGTCGCCGCATTCGTCAAACTTGTTGGCGACGAGCCTGGATTTCTGTTGGAGTCGGTCGAACACGGCGAGCGATGGAGTCGCTTTTCGTTCGTCGGTCGTAATCCGTCGGCGACCATGGTGTTACGTGACGGCCACCTGACGGTCACCGGCGACCTGCCGAATTCGATTCCGACCGAGCAGGGCATCCTCGTGGCAATCGAGGAGTTACTGAAGATCTACACGAGCCCGGCTTTCGATCAGCTACCACCGATGCACGGCGGGATCATGGGGTATCTCGGATACGACGTGATCCGCGAGATCGAGCATCTCCCGAACGCGCCGGCCGACGACCATCTGTTGCCTGACGCGGTGATGAGCGTGATTGGTTCGCTGGCTGCGTTCGATCACTGGCGGCAGCGGATCTTTGTGATCGAGAGCGTGAGAACGCATGGGCTCACGGCGGCTCAACTGTCCGACGCCTATGACCAAGCCTCAATTCGTGTTCACTCTTCGGTCGATCGACTGGCCCAGCCGCTCCCGTATATGCCGGTGGAGCCACCTGTCGTCGGCGAGTCGCTGCCCGAGATCAAGTCGTCGATGCCAAACGGCATGTACCAGCGGGCTGTCGAGGTCGCCAAGGAACATATCTTGGATGGCGACATCTTCCAGGTGGTTCTCGCCCAGCGGTACGACATCGAGTTGGAGGCCGACCCGTTCGACGTGTACCGCGTCCTCCGCCAGGTCAACCCGAGTCCGTACATGTACTTCCTGCGGCATCCTGAGATCACGATTGTCGGGTCATCGCCGGAACCGATGGTGCAACTGCTCGACCGGAAGGTGATCTCGCGTCCAATCGCCGGTACCCGCAAGCGTGGGACCACCGACGAACATGATCGGCGGCTGGCGGCCGAATTGCTGGAGCACCCCAAGGAACGCGCTGAGCACGTGATGCTGGTTGATTTGGCCCGTAACGACGTCGGCCGAGTCGCCAAGTTCGGCACAGTGGTTCCCGACGAGTTGATGACCTTGGAGCGCTACAGCCATGTGATGCATCTCACGTCGCAAGTGTCTGGTGACTTACGTGACGGGCTCGGTCCGATCGACGTGCTTCGCGCCACGCTGCCTGCCGGGACCGTGAGTGGGGCTCCGAAGGTGCGGGCGATGGAGATCATCGATGCACTCGAGCCGTTCAAGCGCGGTCCCTACGCAGGTGTCGTCGGATATGTCGACTGGTCAGGCAATCTCGACACGGCGATCGCCATCAGAACGATGTTTGTGCGCCCAGGCGAACGGATTGCCTCGCTGCAAGCCGGTGCCGGAATCGTTGCTGACTCGGTGCCAGACGACGAAGACCTGGAGTGCCGAAACAAGGCAGCCGCTCTCCTCGCCGCAATTCCTGCAGCGAGACGAATGACGGCGGCGCGGCGAGTCGCCGGCACGACCGCGTGACCGTGATTAGTTCGCTGGGATGTGCATCGCAGCCGCAATCGTCGCTTCGATCCCCGTGACGGCCGACGACTGGGCGGCTACAGGGCGAGGGCGAGTAGGAAGATCAGGCTGAGGAAACCGAACACGGCGGTGATCGCGATCACGGTCAGCATGAGCCATGGGAAACTCGTGAGCGCTGTGACCGCAGCTGCGAACCGAGACGAGCTTTCGAGGCCACGGCCAATCACGCTCTTGAAACGAAACACCTCACGCGAGAGTTCGATTGCTGATGCAGCCTTCGATTCTCCGTCGTTGACGTCGAATGTTTCGATCACGTCCTTGGTGGTCTGCGTGCCGACGGAAACAAGGGCTCGGATCTCGTTGGCCAGTTCCGGTACGTGTCTCTGGATCGATCCGACGCGCCAGCAGGCAATCAAACCGGCACCGATCGCAATCGCGCCGAAAACGATCCCAAACACGATCCATACGGACTGGATTCCGCCTGAGAGGGCGGCGATCCCCAACAGGAACGAGCCGCCACACACGACCGCTGCCAGTGCAGCGATGATTCCAGAGAACTTCAAAGCTTTGCGGGCGATCATCGTGATCGTGGCGATTGTGCGCTCGACGAGAGCTTCGGCATCTTTCATCGAATCCGAGTGTGTCACGCCAGACTGGTTCAATGGAACTGACTGCCGAACTGACCGCAGCACTCGGACCCCGCGACATCGTGATCGTCGAGGGTGCTGATGCGTCGACGTATCTCCAGTCGCAGGTCTCGCAGGATCTACGTAACCAAGCCGTGGGCGAGCAGCAGTGGACGTTCATGCTGCAACCAACCGGCAAGATCGACGCGCTCGCACGCGTCACCCGTACGGATGAGGAGCGCTACGAACTCGACGTCGATGCCGGTTTCGGTGACGTGGTGCTGGCCAGAATCAACCGGTTCAAGATTCGAGTCAAGGCCGACACGACGCTGGTCGCAGCGGAAGCGAGTGAGCTTGACCCGGAGACCGAGCGGGTTCGCATTCAGCTCGGATGGCCGAGGATGGGTTGCGAGATTGTTCCAGGCGAGACGATCCCGGCGAGCACCGGGTTGACCGGAATCGCCGTCAGCTTCACGAAGGGTTGCTACCCCGGCCAGGAACTCGTCGAACGGATGGACAGCCGCGCCGCCGAAGCTCCCAAGTCGTTGCGCCGTCTCACCGTCACGGAGGGAGCCGCCGCCGGTGACCAGGTTTTCGACGGAGATGCCCTCGTCGGTGAACTCACGAGTGTGTCTGGCACGGCCGCTCTCGGATGGGTCAAGCGCTCCAGTGATGTTGGTGAGCCGGTCCAGTTCTAGGGCGGACCGCAATCCGATTTGTTGGGATTCGGGACCAGATCAACTGAGGGTCGTGCGGAGGGCGGTGAAGCTGGGAGAGTTGCGCACCGACGCGAACTCAGGAGCGGTATCCATCACGCGTCCGAGCACGTCGAGATAGATCCGATGCTCGGAACCCGCTGCGGCGTTGGCGGCTTCAAGCCAGAGCAGCGCGTTGGCTTCGTCGCCCATCGATGCAGCCGCCCTCGCAACCGTCGTCGCAAGTGTTGATGTGCGGTGCTGGGCGTAGGCATGAACCGCATAGGCACCTGCCCGTTGCGGGTATCCGACCGACAGCATCACGTCGGCGAGCACTCGCCCGCTGTACTGGTTGCCAACTGGCAGATCGTCGGGAAGCACATCGACAATCGCTCTCAACTGTTGCCGATTGGCGGCCGATGACAACACCCAGCGGCCTTCCGATGTCGACACCAGATCATCCAGAACTAGTCGTGCCGCCCCCGAGACATCACCCTTCGCCAGGGCGCGGTGCGCCATATACCAGGGCGAGAGCCGTTGACCGGGCTCCAACATCCCGGGTTGACCCGTGAGCCATGCCGCCGATTCTGCGTCCTCGATGTGTTTTTGCGGCTGACCTTTGCGTTTGGGCGATGTCATCTGGACGAGTTGCCACTGATTCATCAGGAGAAAGGCGATGAAGATGCCGAAGTTACCGCGCCCGGTCGAGAACATGAAGATCGCCGCGCCGAAAGTCAGCCCCAGGCTGGCAACCGCCATCACACGAAACGCTCGATCGCCGAGGAACACCTCCAGCCCAGTCTGTACGAGATGGCCGCCATCGAGGGGCAAGACCGGGATCAGGTTCATCAGCCCAATCACCGGACCTGCCCACCAAATTGCCGCTGAGGCATCAGTCTGGCGTGCGCTGTCGACCGAGAGCGGATTGACACCCATCGCTGCAAGGACGCCAACACTGATCGCGATCTGCGTGAATGGCCCGGCCGCCGAGATCAACGCCAGGCGCACGCGCGGTATCGGGCGAGTCGGTTGAAACGACGTGTACCCGGCGAGGAAGTCGAGCGAGATCGAGGCGTTGGCACCTGCCGACCGAGCGGCGATGGCGTGACCAAGTTCGTGCAGCAGGGTGAGCACGGCAATCGACCCGGCCAGCCACAACCCGAATCCATCTTGATACAGAAATACGATCAAGCCGAGAAAGATCATGAAACCGGGCCGCACCCGCACGTCGAACCCGAACAATCTGAACATCGAACAGATTGTACGGCGGGTTACGCACCGGTAACCGGGGCAACCGTGTGAGTACCCCTAGACTTTCGACCCGTGCCTTACGTCTATTCCTTTGATCACAAGCATCGCAAGTCCCCCATGACCTACAAGGATCTGTTGGGTGGTAAGGGTGCCAACCTCGCCGAGATGACCACTGTGTTGGAGTTGCCGGTGCCACCAGGCTTCACTGTGTCGACCGATGCTTGCCGTGACTACATGCACGGTGGCTGGCCGTCCGCGCTGGATGCGGAGATGACGAAGCATGTCTCCAAGCTGGAACGTGACATGGGACGTCGGCTGGGTGATCCGCACGATCCGCTGCTCGTAAGCGTTCGTTCTGGCGCCAAATTCTCGATGCCCGGCATGATGGACACCGTCCTCAATCTGGGTCTCAACGACGAGAGTGTCAAGGGTCTCGCGAATGTCACGAGCAACGAGCGGTTTGCATACGACTCGTACCGTCGTTTCATCTCGATGTACGGACGGATCGTGCTCGGGGTGAGTGGCGATGCGTTTGAGCACCCGTTGGAAGCCGCCAAACACAACGCCCATACGAACAACGACGCCGATCTTCCGGTGTCGGTTTTGAAGGATCTCTGCAAACGGTACAAGGCAGCTGTCCAGAAGGCGACCGGAAAGCCGTTCCCGCAGGATCCGCGGGCCCAACTCTACGGTGCTGTCGAGGCAGTGTTCCGAAGCTGGAATGGTGCTCGGGCGATCGCATATCGCGTACGCGAGAAGATCAGCCACGACCTCGGCACCGCCGTCAACGTTCAGGCGATGGTGTTCGGCAACCGCGACGAGAATTCGGCGACAGGCGTTGGCTTCACTCGCAACGCGGCAACTGGCCAGAACCTGGCGTACGGCGACTTCCTCGTGAATGCACAGGGTGAGGACGTCGTGGCGGGTATCCGTAACACCGAGACGCTCGACCACATGAAGGACCAGTTCCCGATCAACCACAAGGAACTGATGGCGATCTTCGCCCGCCTCGAAGCGCACTACACCGACATGTGCGACACCGAGTTCACGATCGAGCAGGGCAAGTTGTGGATGCTCCAAACGCGTGTTGGCAAGCGCACCGGCGCGGCAGCGCTGACGATGGCCGTCGAGATGACCAAGGGCACCAAGAACGGTTCGGGTGGTAGATGGAAGATCACTCGCGAAGAGGCCGTTTCTCGGGTCACGGCCGAGCATCTCGATTCGGTGCTGCACCCCCAGTTCGCCCGCAAGGGCAAGCCAATCGCCACAGGCCTCGGCGCTTCGCCAGGTGCCGCTGTCGGCAAGGTCTACTTCACCGCTGACGACGCCGTCGTCGCATCCAAGAAGGGTGAGGCCGTCGTCCTCGTTCGCAATGAGACCAGCCCTGAAGACGTCCACGGCATGATGGTGGCGCAGGGAATCCTGACTGCCCGCGGTGGGCTCGTCAGCCACGCTGCTGTCGTTGCCAGAGGTTGGGGTACTCCGGCGATCGTCGGTGCTGATGCGGTCAAGATCGACGGCAACCAGTTCACGGTCGGCAACATCGTCGTCAAGCAGGGCGATGTCATCTCGCTCGACGGCGCGACAGGAGAGGTCATGTTGGGTGCGCTCGAAATGGCTGCTTCCAAGCCGCCGGCCGAGTTCGACACGATCCTCTCCTGGGCCGATGCGATCCGCAAGGGCAAGCTGGCCGTGCGCGCCAACGCCGACACCGGCGAAGATGCCGCCAACGCACGCAAGCTGGGCGCCGAGGGAATCGGGCTGTGCCGCACCGAGCACATGTTCCTCGCCCCTGACCGCCTCCCGATTGTGCGTGAGATGATCCTCGCCAACACGCCGGCCAAGGAAGCCAAGGCTTTGGAGAAGCTGCGCGCCGCACAGCAGGCCGACTTCGAGGAGATCCTCGAAGCGATGGACGGCTTGCCGGTCACAGTCCGCCTGCTCGATCCACCGTTGCACGAGTTCCTCCCGTCCGTCCAAGAACTGCGTGTGAAGGAGGCCAAGAAGGGCCTCTCGAAGAAGGAACAGAGCCTGCTCGCCGCCGCCGAGAGTTGGGCCGAGCACAACCCGATGATCGGTACTCGTGGCGTGCGCCTCGGCGTGATCAAGCCAGGCCTGTACGCGATGCAGGTCCGGGCGTTGATGGCAGCTGCGGCCAAGCTTCGCGACGCTGGCAAGCACCCAATCGTCGAGATCATGATCCCGCTGACGGTCACCCGCGAAGAACTGGCGTTGGCTCGTAGTTGGGTGCAGTCTGAAGTCGACGCTGCCGTCAAGGGTCTCAAGAAGAAGCCGAAGATCACGATCGGCACGATGATCGAGACACCGCGAGCAGCGATCCGAGCCGATCAGCTGGCTGAGGAAGCCGACTTCTTCAGCTTCGGCACGAACGACCTCACGCAACTCACGTTCGGGTTCAGTCGTGACGACGTCGAGAGTCGGATGATGCCCGCCTACCTCGAACAGGGGCTGCTCAAGCACAACCCGTTCGACACGATCGATCAAGATGGCGTCGGCGACCTGGTGCGGATGGGTGCCGAGCGTGGCCGCGCCACGAAGCCGGGCCTCAAGCTCGGCGTGTGCGGCGAGCATGGTGGCGACCCCGAGTCGATCGAGCTGTTCTACAAGGCAGGTCTCGACTACGTCAGCTGCTCACCGTTCCGAGTCCCGATTGCACGCCTGGCGGCCGCTCAGGCAATCGTCGGCTCCAGCACGACCAAGTAGCTGGTCCGGCTACTGTCCGATACATGGAAATCGTAACTCGACACACACCGGCCTATGGCGTTGCTCGCTTGACTCTTGGGGGAAGCGAGCAGGTTCGCGTCGAGTCCGGGGCGATGATGGCGATGTCGGCCGGCGTCAGCCTGGCGGCCAAAGCCGAAGGCGGCATGATGAAATCGCTCAAGCGCGCTGCGCTTGGCGGCGAGAGCTTCTTCATCGCCACATACACCGCACCACCGCAGGGCGGGTTCGTCGATGTCGCTGCGCGCTTGCCTGGCGACATCAGCTACTACACCGTCGCCAACGGCAAGGCGTTGTTCATCTCGAAGGGATCGTGGATCGCCAACGAGGCAACCGTGGCGATCAACACGCAGTGGGGCGGCTTCAAGAACATGTTCGGCTCTGAAGGTGCATTTATCCTGCGCGCCGAGGGCAGCGGGGAAGTGGTGTTTGCCTGTTACGGAGCGCTAGAGGTGTGGAATCTCCAGCCGGGTCAGAGCATCACGATCGATTCTGGCCACATGGTGGCCTACGAGGAGACGGTCACGATGACGCTACGCAAGGCGGCGGGTGGCCTGGTGCAGACGTTCAAGAGTGGTGAGGGTCTTGTCTTCGACTTCGCCGGCCCTGGCAAGGTGTGGACGCAGACTCGCAATCCGAACGAGTTGCTCGGCTGGATCACGGCTGCAATCGGTGGAGGCAGCTCGTCCCCTGGCGGAGGAGGGGGCGTGCTCGGCGGGCTGATGGGACGCGGGTAACGCGCACAAACCGGGATCCAACGATCGTGGGTAGCTTGGTCGCCGTGTCGTCGACCTCCCCGACCGTGTCGCGACTGTCGTGATCGCGTCGTTGGTGGCTGCCGAGAGCACTCGCGAGGATTTCGTAATCCTCGACGTCGAGCTGTGGCACTGGGCTGCTCTGCTCGGCGTAATCATGGTGTTGCTGCTGGTCGATCTGTTGGTCATCCACCGCGAGGCGCACGAGGTCAACACCAAGCAAGCAGCGTTCGAATCTGCGATCTGGGTTGGTTGCGGGCTGGCGTTCTCGCTGGTGATCTGGTGGTGGTTCGGTGGCGCCGCGACCGGCGAATACATGTCGGGCTATCTCATCGAAAAAAGTTTGAGTATCGACAACGTGTTCGTGTGGGCCCTGATCCTGGGGTACTTCCGGGTGCCGCAGAAGTACCAGCATCGGGTGCTGTTCTGGGGAATATTCGGAGCCCTGATCATGCGTGCGATCTTCATCTTCGCTGGCGTCGCAGTGATCGAGCGGTTCGATTGGGTGCTGTATGTATTCGGCGCGTTCTTGTTGTACACGGCAGCGAAGCTCGTGTTCACCGACAACGATCACGTCGACCCCGGCGAGAGCAAGTTCTTGAAACTGGTCAACAAGTTCGTGCCGACGACCGATGAGCTCGACGG